>DATJTE010000221.1:0-59033 GCA_035503715.1 Rhizobiaceae bacterium
GCCTTGCGGTCGGCGGTGATGCCCATGTTGAGCTTGTCCTGATAGCTCTGCACCGTGATGTTCAGCGCGATGCCATGCACCGGGATTGATACCGGGTAGAGTGCAAGGATTTTCGCGCCTGCGCAAAAGAGCGGGAAGGGCGGCCCCATCACGTTCGAGATGGTGAGGTTGGTCGTCGACGGCATGACGTCGGCGAGGCGGCTCGCGCCGTAAAGCTGCGCCAGCCCAGGAAACAGGATCGGCGCGCCGAGTACCGTATAGTCTTTTGGCGCGACATCCTTGACGGTGCCAGCAAGCGTTTTCGATGAGCCGGATTCTTTGCGAATCGCGGCGAGCCTTTCCAGCGGATCGGCAAGTTGCGTGGCGATCGGGCACAGCATGCCAAAGACCTGGTTCGACGCATCGGCGTCTCCCGGCGCGCGCAAGGAGATCGGCACGAAGGCGACAAGCGGCTTCTTCGGCAGCTTCTTGTGATCGGCGAGATAGGTGCGCAACGCGCCGGCGCAGACCGCCATGACGACATCGTTGACCTTGGCGCCTGTCGCCTTGCCGATGGCTTTCACGTCGGTCAGCGACAGGTCGCGCGCGGCGAAGGAGCGCTTGCCTGTGATGGTGACATTGAACGGCGTCTTCGGCGCGAGAACATCCGGGATGCCGGGAAGACCGCTGCCGCTACCCGCACCGCCTTCGCTCTTCTTGGGAGCCAGCATGTCGTGCACGGTGCCGAGGAATTGCGGCAGCGCCTCCATCGCCTTCAACTGCTGCTTGGCCACGCTCTGGATCACGTCAGCGATGCCGAGAATGGCGCGCTCCTCCATAGTCGGTTTGCGCTTCTTCGCCGGCTTCGGCGGCGGTGGTTTTACGGCGCGCGGTTTTGGCGACATGTCGAAGAGCGCCGCAGCAATGGCCATGCCCGCGCCGCCGTCGATCGCGGCGTGGTGCATCTTCGAATAGACCGCGATGTTGCCGCTCTCCAACCCTTCGATGATGTCGATCTGCCAGAGCGGTTTTGAACGATCGAGCGGAATGGAATGCAGGTCGCCGACCATTCGCTCAAGCTGTTCCCACGTCCCGGGCGTGGGCACGTTGATATGACGCAGATGATAGTTCCAGTCGAGCTCGTCGGCGTCGACCCAGCCGGGGTGGTGGAGCTCGAGCACCGTGCGCGCGAGCTTTTTCTCGAAGATCGGCGCGAGGTGCATGCGCGACTGGAAGAATTCCTTGAAGTGTTCGAAGAACGAGCCCGAGAAGTCGGCGGGCGGCTCGTAGATGTGCAGGCCGGCCACGTGCATCGGCGTCTCCGGCGTCTCCATGTAGAGAAACGCGGCGTCGATGCCGGTCAGTGACTTCATAGGTTCCTCCCGGACCTGCCGCGCTGTAATCCGCGCGGTTTTCACGATCATTCGCCGACTGGCCGATAAAGGCAAGGCAAAGCTTGCCGAGGACGGGGTTGGCGTTATGGTCGCGCGGCAACAGCAAGGCAGGCGTAGCATGAAGCTTGGATTTGTCGGCGCCGGCGCGCTCACGGCAGCAATGGTCACCGGGCTCAAGACATTCGGCAAGGAGCCGCTGTCGATCGTGGTATCGCCGCGCAATGCCGAGATCGCTGCGGGCCTCGCGTCGCTCTTTCCCGACGTCAGCATCGCCGCGGACAATCAGGCCGTGCTCGATGAAAGCGATATCGTGGTGCTTGCTGTGCGTCCGCAGATCGCCGAGGAGGTTCTGTCAGAGTTGCGATTTCGGACCGATCATCACGTCGTCAGTGTCATCGCCATCCTGTCGCTGGAGCGCATCAACGAGCTGACGGCGCCAGCCGGGCGGGTGACCAAGGCTTTGCCGTTGCCAACGATCGCTTACGGTCAAGGCGCAACACTGGTGTACCCACCGGACCCCGACATTGTCGCGCTCTTTGGTCAGGCCGCGCGGGTGATCGAGGTGCGTGATGCGGATGAATATAATTCGCTCAGCGTCGTAACCGCGACCTTTGCCTCATATTTCCAGTATCTCGACACGATCCATCGGTGGCTCAAGGACCATGGTGTCGAAGACGCGAAAGGCCGCGACTACATTCTGTCGATCTATAAAGCGTTGTCAGGCGCACCCGAGATGCGGCCTGATGTCAGCCTTACGCACTTGGCCTCCGATGAGTACGCGACGCGTGGCGGCCTCAACGAGCAAGTGTTGCGCGAACTCATGACTGGCGGTGTGTTTGATATGTTTGCAGAGAGCCTCGGCGGCATCCACCGGCGGATCACTGGAGCAGCCTCGTCCTAGAGTCGAGTTCTGCGCTGTTTTTCACCGCTTTCCAAGGCCGTTGCACGCGACTAGGATTGCAAAAAATACAACCAAAAATTTCAGAGGGAGCAAACGGAAATGGATCGTCCCTGGTTCAAGCACTACCCGAAGGGCGTGCCGGCCGAAGTCACCTATGACCAGTATCCGTCGGTCGTAACCCTCTTCGAAGAAAGCTTCGCCAAGTACCGGGACCAGAAAGCCTACATCTTCATGGATAAGGCGATGACGTATGGCGAGGCCGACAAGCTCTCGCGCGATCTCGCCGCCTACCTGCAAGGACTGGGACTAAAGCGCGGCGACCGCGTCGCGCTGATGATGCCGAATGTGCCGCAATATCCGGTGGCGGTGGCCGGCGTGCTTCGTGCGGGTCTGATAGCCGTCAACGTGAACCCGCTCTACACGCCTCGCGAGCTTGAGCACCAGCTCAAGGATTCCGGCGCGACGACCATCATCATCCTCGAAAATTTCGCGACCACGCTGCAACAGGTGATCAAGGCAACGCCGGTGAAGCATGTCGTCGTGGCGAGCGTCGGCGATCTGCTCGGCTTCCCGAAGGGCGCGATCGTCAATCTGGTGCTGCGACGGATCAAGAAGGCGGTACCGCAGTGGTCGCTGCCCGGCCATGTGAAGTTCAATGCGGCGCTTTCGATAGGCGCAGGCAGGAAGCTGGAGAAGCCTTCGCTGACGCCGGACGACGTTGCGGTGCTGCAATACACGGGCGGCACGACGGGCGTGTCGAAGGGCGCGACGCTGCTCCACAAGACGATCATCTCGAACCTGCTCGCGTCAGAAGCCTGGATGAAACCAGGACTAAACCGGAAAGCGATCACCGGGCAAACGACGTTTATCTGCGCGCTGCCGCTCTACCATGTGTTCGCGTTCATCAGTTGCATGCTGCTCGCGATGCGCGCGGGCGGCGTCAACGTGCTGATCCCCAATCCGCGCGATATTCCGGGCACGATCAAGGAGATCGCCAAGTACAAGTTCCACATCATGCCGGGCGTCAACACGCTGTTCAACGTGCTTGCCAACAATGCCGAATTCGCCAAGCTCGACTTCTCGCAATTGCGCATCGCCAATGGCGGCGGCATGGCGGTGCAGGAAGCGGTGGTGAAGAAGTGGCTCGAGGTCACCGGCTGCCCGATCGTCGAAGGCTACGGACTGTCGGAGACCTCGTCTGGCATCACCTGCAATCCGACCGACAACGATGCCTATACGGGCACGATTGGCCTGCCGCTGCCGAACGTCGACATCCGGCTGCTCGACGATGACGGCAACGATGTTCCGGCAGGGCAGGCGGGCGAGATCGCGATCAAGGGTCCGCAGGTGATGGCCGGCTACTGGCAGCGGCCGGACGAGACCGAAAAGGTGATGACGCCGGACGGCTATTTCAAATCGGGTGACATCGGCGTCATCGACGATCGCGGCTACGTCAAGATCGTGGACCGGAAGAAGGACATGATCGTCGTCTCCGGTTTCAAGGTCTTCCCCAACGAGATCGAGGGCGTGGCGGCCGGGCATCCCGGCGTGCTGGAATGCGCAGTGGTCGGTGTGCCGGACAAGAACTCCGGCGAGGCAGTGATGATGTTCATCGTCAAGAAGGATCCGGCGCTGACCAAGGAGGCGGTGCTCGACTTCTGTCAGAAGAACTTCACAGGTTATAAAAAACCGAGATATGTGGAATTCCGCGACGATCTGCCGAAAACCAATGTCGGCAAGATTTTGCGCCGCGAGCTGCGAGACCAGGCGGTCAAGCAGATGGCCAAGCCCAATTGACAATTTGCGGGCATTCTATGACGAACGGTCGAACCCGACGACCGAGCACGGAGACAGGATAGGTGCCGAAAATCGTACTCCAATATGGAACGTTCAAGGACATGATCGGCAAGGAGCTCGGCGTTTCCGACTGGACGCTGATCGACCAGGCACGGATCAACCAGTTTGCCGACTGCACCGGCGACCATCAGTGGATCCACGTCGACCCGGAGCGGGCTAAACGCGAGAGCCCGCTGAGAACGACGATTGCGCACGGCTATCTGTCTCTCTCGATCGTTGCGACGCTGGCGGTCGAACTCGGCGCGATCCCGGAGAACACACAGGCCGCCTTCAATTACGGCATCGACCGCGTGCGGTTCCTGGCGCCGGTGAAGTCCGGTTCCAACGTTCGCCTGCGCACGAAGCTGGTCTCCGTCGAAGACAAGGGTCCCGGCCAATACCTCGTCAAGAACGAGAACACGCTGGAGATCGAGGGCGAGGACAAACCGGCGCTGATCGCCGAGACGCTGGTGATGCTTTACGAGCGGCGCAAGAAATCAGGAAGTTGAGCCATGGCAAAAGCGCCGCGTGAAGAAAAGACGCTCGCCGAAGAGATCGCCGACGACGCTGCGCAGAACACGCTGGCGCTGAACCCGCTGGTAGGCGTGCGCACCGAGGACCTGATGGCGGCGGCCGGCAACGTGATGCGAGCGGTCGTCAGCCAGCCGCAGGTGCTGGCCGAACAGTGGATGTCGTTCGCCACCGAGTTCGGCAAGATCGTCACCGGCCAGTCCGAGCTTCAGGCAGACCCGAAGGACCGCCGCTTCGCCGATCCGGCCTGGAAGTCGAGCGGGCTGCACAAGGCGCTGATGCAGTCTTACATGGCCTGGGGCAAGGCGGTCACGGAGGTGGTCGAGAAAACCGACCTGCCGGAGAAAGATGCGGCGCGTGCGCGGCTGGTGACGTCGATCTTCGTCGACACGATGGCGCCGTCGAACAATCCGCTGCTCAACCCGGCCGCGGTGAAGACCTTTGTCGACACCGGCGGCAAGAGCGCTGTAGCGGGGCTGAAAAACTTCCTTGACGACATGACGCGGAATGGCGGCCTGCCATCCTCGGTCGATACCTCGAAATTCAAGGTCGGCCAGAACATCGCCAACACGTCGGGCACGGTGGTCTTCAAGAACGAGCTGATCGAACTCGTCCATTACACGGCGACGACCGAGAAGGTCTATCAGCGGCCAATCCTCGTCGTGCCGCCGCAGATCAACAAGTATTATTCCGTCGATCTCGCGCCGGAAAAGAGCATGATCCGCTTCCTGCTCGCCAACGGTATCCAGCCCTATTGTGTGTCGTGGCGGAACCCGACCGCGGAGCAAGCGGACTGGGGCCTGGACGAATATATCGCGGCACTCGATGAAGCCTGCGACGCGGCGCGCGAGATCACCGGCTCCGACACCGTCAACATCATGGGCTCGTGCTCCGGCGGCATCACGCTGTCGACCTATGTGGCCTGGCTCGCCGGGCAGAATTTGAAAAAGATCAACGCCGTCATTCTCGCTGTCTGCGTGCTCGATACGGAGGCGGATTCCGACAGCGACTTCGCAGCGTTGGTGACGCCGGAATCAATCATGGCGGCGAAGCAGGTGTCGAAGGCGCGCGGCGTGCTCGACGGCCAGGAAATGGCAAAGATGTTCGCCTGGATGCGGCCGAACGATCTGATCTGGAATTACTGGGTGAACAATTACCTGCTCGGCAACCAGCCGCCGGCGTTCGACGTGCTGTACTGGAACGCCGACACGACCCGGCTCCCGGCAAAGCTGCACTCCGATTTCCTCGACCTGATCTTCACCAATCCGTTTATCAACGGCGGCAAGCTGTCGATCCTCGGCGTGCCGATCGACATGAAGAAGATCAAGAACGAGACCTATGTGATCGCCGGCACCACCGATCACATCACGCCATGGAAGGCGGTCTACCAGACCGCGCGCATCTATGGCGACAAGACGACCTTCATCCTGTCCAACTCCGGGCATCTGCAGAGCCTGCTCAACCCGCCCGGCAATCCGAAGGCCTGGTATGTGAAGGGTGTCGCGAAAGAGAAAGACCCAGACGCCTGGACGGCCAAGGCCGAGAAGAAGGAAGGGAGCTGGTGGCTCGACTGGGCCGAGTTCCTGAAAGCGCGGTCCGGCGACGAGGTCGATGCGCCAAAAGCGGCCGGTAGCAAAAAGCACAAGCCTATCGGCCCCGCACCGGGAACCTATATATTCGAGCCGTAGAATCGGTCCGTCGGTCGGGCTTGGGGCAGGGGAGACGATGGCGACTTCGACAAAAAGGGCGAAAGCCCCAGGCTCTTCCGCGATGCACATCCAGGATTTCGACGTCGACGGGCAGGTGCTGCGCGTCGGCATCCGCGAGGGCTCGTCATCGCGGCCGCCGCTGATGATGTTCAACGGCATCGGCGCCAATCTCGAACTGGCCGAACCGTTCATGACGGCGCTCGATGACACCACCGGCATCATCTTCGACGTGCCGGGTGTCGGCGGCTCGCCGGCGCCGGCGTTTCCGTATCGACCGTCGACGCTGGCGCGGCTGGCCAAGCGGCTGGCCGAGATGCTCGGCCACGACCGGGTCGACATCTCCGGCGTGTCGTGGGGCGGCGGGCTGGCACAGCAGTTCGCCTATCAGTACCCCGGCGTGTGCCGGAAGCTGGTGCTGTGCGCCACGGGTACCGGCATCGGTATGATCCCGGGCAAGCCGAACGTGCTGGCGAAGATGGCCAGCCCCAAGCGCTATACCGATCCCGACTACATGCGATCGATCGCAGCCGAAATTTATGGCGGCGATTTCCGCACGGATCCCACGCTGATAACGCGCCACGCGGCAGCTATGAAGGGCGCCACTCGATACGGCTATTTCCTGCAGCTCTTCGCCATGACCGGCTGGTCGAGCCTGCCGTGGCTCTGGCTCTTGAGGCCGCCGACGCTCATCATTTCAGGCACCGACGATCCGCTGGTGCCGGTGATCAATGCGCGCATGCTGCACACGATGATCCCGAAGTCGCGGCTCGAACTGATCGACGACGGTCATTTGTTCCTGGTGACCAAGCCGAAGATGTCGGCCGAGATGGTCGAAGCGTTTCTGCGCGAGTAGCGCCACGCCGTTTTTCTAGAGCTTCAGTATCGCGAGCTCGTTCAGCATGTCGAGCAGCTTGTCGATGCGCTCTTTGCCGAAGCGCGCCTCGATTTCGCTGTAAAGCTGCTTGCTCGCCGGGGCGACCTCATTGATAAAGGCGATGCCCGCGGCCGAGATCGCCAGTCGGACCCGCCGCCCGTCGCCGGTATCACGGTCACGGGTGATGAAACGCCGCTCCTCGAGCGAGCGCATGATGCGCGTGAGGCTCGGAGCAAGCAGGCAGGCCCGCTCCGCGACCTCGGTAGCGTCGAGCGGCCCGGCCTCGGCAAGCACCCGCAGAACCCGCCACTGCTGTTCGCTGACGTCACGCGCTGCGAGAATCGGCCGGAAGCGCGCCATGACGGCATCGCGGGCCCGCAGCAGTGAAATAGGGAGCGACCTCCGCGTATCGCGCGGCAGTAGCGAGTCGTCGGGCAGCGCCTCAATATCCAAATTCATAAGCTGGAATTTTACGCCTTTCCCTACCCAAGGGAAGGTGCCCGGTGGAAAATTTATGCAGATTTGCTAATTTAGTCTGTGTAACGAATAATTTCCTGTGGATCAGCTCGCCGAGGGTGGCACCAATCGGAAATCCGGCAGGTCGCGCAGGGCGACTTCCGGTCCGGCAGGCGAATAGACGACAAACAACTGCATAGCTCCGTCACCGGTGTTTGTGGTCGAATGGTAGCGGCTTTCCGGCACGTAGATCGTGCAGCCGGGGCCGACTTTCCTCACAATCGGCTTGCCGCTCTCGTCCTCGACCATCTGCTCGCCATTGCCTGAGATGACGAAGATGATCTCCTCGGCGCCAGGGTGGTTATGGCGCGTGTGACCCTGGCCCTTGCCAAGATCAACGACGCCGCCGGAGAAGCGCTCCGCGCCATTCACCTCCGGTGCGATGGTGAGGGCAAGCCTACCCCAGTCAAACTGGAAGGTGTTTACGTCCCTCGGATAGCGGAACATTTTTTCGGCGTCGCTCATTGCCTTCATCCCTTGGTTTTGATCTTGCGGGTAGCTTTTGTGGCGGTTGCCAAGGTCTTGAAGCTGCGTGTCTGCGCGGCGATTGCCGCTTCGGCAGGCAGGCGCTCCATCGAGGAGGCGCCATAAAAACCGTGAATGTCGCTTCGCTCGAGGATGTATCTGGCATCGTCCGGCATCGAGATCGGCCCGCCGTGGCACAGCACGATCACGTCCTTGCGCACCTTGCGCGCGGCCGTGGCGATGGCGTCGATTTCAGCCACGCACGAGTCGAGCGTCTTGGCCGAGGTCGCGCCGATCGAGCCGCCGGTGGTCACGCCCATATGGGCGACGATAATATCGGCGCCGGCCCTGGTCATGGCCTTCGCGTCATCGGGGTTGAAGACATAGGGCGTCGTCAGCAGATCGAGTTTTCCGGCCGCAGCGATCATGTCGACCTCGAGGCCGTAGCCCATGCCGGTTTCCTCAAAGCTCTGGCGCATGGCGCCGTCGAACAGGCCGATGGTCGGAAAATTCTGGACGCCGGAGAATCCCATATCCTTCAGTTCGGCAAGGAAGCGCGGCATCAGCACGAACGGGTCGGTGCCGTTGACGCCAGCCAGCACCGGGGTCTTTTTCACCACCGGCAGCACCTCGACCGCCATCTCCTTCACGATCTCGTTGGCGTTGCCGTAGGCAAGCAGCCCGGCGGCCGAACCGCGGCCGGCCATGCGGTAACGCCCGGAATTGTAGATGATGATTAGGTCGATGCCGCCGGCCTCTTCTGCTTTTGCGGAGAGGCCAGTGCCGGCGCCGCCGCCAACGATCGGTACGCCAGCCGCGATCATCGCGTGGAATTTCTGCAGGATCTTCTTGCGGGGAATGGCAGGCATGAGTCCTTTAAGCCTTTGAGATTTTCTTGAACGCGGCGACGGCGGCTGCGGAGAATGCCGCGTCGTTGATGTGGAGAGGCAGGCGCTCGACGGTCCGATTTTTCGTCTGCCGTACGGTTTTTTCGATCGCGCCGAAGAGCGCTGCGTCGGCTTCGGGATCGAAAAAGGCGCCGCCTTCGATGTCGAGCGCGGACACGCCCTTTTCCGGGATGAGGAAGCAGACCGGACCTTCGCAAGCGTTGAGCTTGTTGCCGATCCATTCGCCAATGGTGCGGCATTCATCCACCGTCGTGCGCATCAGCGTCACGTTCGGATTGTGCCGGTAGAACGTGCGGTCCTTGTACTTGTCCGGGATCGTCTCCGGCGCCCAGAAGTTGACCATGTCGAGTGCGCCGGCCGAGCCGACATAGGGCAATTTTGTTCGCGCGATCGCGCCAAAACGGTCCTCGGTCGCAGGCAAAACGCCGCCGAACAGATAATCGCAGACTTCGGTGGTGGTGATGTCGATAACGCCTGACAGCAGACCGCTCTCTGCGAGCTTCTCCATCGAGCGGCCGCCCGTGCCGGTGGCGTGGAAGACCATGCAATCATAGTCCGCCTTCAGCGCATCGACGATCGCGGTCACGCAGGTCGTGGTGACGCCGAACATGGTCAGGCCGAGCGCCGGTTTGCCCGCGGATTGCGGGGCAGGAGACCTTGCCATGCCTGCAATCGCCTGCGCGGCGTTGTGGAGCACGACGCGGGAAAGGCGGTTGAGGCCGGCCATGTCGGTGACCGACGGCATCATGACGATGTCGGAGACGTCGACATAAGGCGCGACGTCGCCGGATGCGAGCGTCGACACCATGATCTTCGGAACGCCGAGCGGCAGCGCGCGCATGCCTTTGGTGATGATCGACGTTCCACCGCCGCCGCCAATGCCGATCACGCCGGCGATGTCGGTTCTGCTCGCGATGAAGCGGGCGAAGGCTTCGCCCATCGCAGTCACCGCCGCGCCGCGATCATTGCCGCCGAGTACCGCCTCCACGCCCTTGGGATGATGCGCGGCGACGTTATTTGCTGCGATGTCCACCGCGATCGTCGGCGTGCGCGTACCGACGTCGACCCTCAGCGCATGCGCGCCGGCTTTCGCGACCGCATCGGCGAGATGGGCAAGCTCCTCGCCCTTGGTGTCGGCGGTGCCGACGACATAGACGGATTTTTCCGGAATGGGGAATCCTCCTGTCTTGCGAGCCTTCTCGACGGGCATTGCAAATTTTTGAGACGCGCGTATCGTATTGATATGGATGTCTCGCGTCAACTCGATGACACGGTGAATGCGCCGGAGAAGGGCCCGCGTGCCCGCACGCGGCGGCTGATGCTCGAAACGGCGACGCGGCTCATGCAATCGGGCGCGACGCCCTCGGTGAGCGAAGTGGCGGAAGCGGCGGAAGTTTCGCGCGCCACGGCCTATCGTTATTTCCCGAGCCAGGCGGCGCTTGTGCAGGCGGTCGTCGATGAGGCGCTCGGGCCGATCCTGACGTGGTCCTCTGGCTCGAAGGATGCCGGACGGCGCGTTGCCTCGCTGATCGACTCGTCCATGCCGCGCATCGAGGAGTTCGAGGCGACGTTCAAGGCGGCGCTCAAAATGTCGCTGGAGCAGTGGGCACAGCGCAAGGCCGGAACCTTGGGCGGCGAGCCCGAGTTCCGGCGCGGCCACCGCATCGATCTCCTGAAGGACGCGATCGCGCCGCTGGAGGAAAAGCTCGGCAAACGCCGCTTCGAAAAACTGGCGCAGGCGCTGTCGCTGATTTTCGGCGTCGAGGTGCTGATCGTACTGAAGGACATTTGGGGTCTCGACCCCGAGGAGACGCGCCTGGTCGCGCGATGGGCGGCGAGTGCGCTTGTCGAGGCGGCAATGAGGGAGGCAGCCTAGGGAGACAAGCAAAGACAAATGTCGGAAGGTCGCGAACTGGCTAGACCAGATTGCCGTCATGACGCGCTGAGCGAGCCGCGCTTTGACGGTATCCGCGCACGTCCGACATTTGAACTGAAGTGAACGAAAATGAAGAATCTTCGCCAGTTTCCTCGCCGGCTTGTGACAAACTGATGGGAAGAAAGGTCTTGACGGAACTTCGGCATTGGTAATACCAGTTCGGGTTGGGAGGAGCGGTTTCGGCTGTAGCGCCTAAATCGTTTTGAGGTCGGTCGGACGCTGGGAGACCAGAGAGCCAAGGCCGGCAAAGCGGCGACGAAGAACTACCTGGCCGGCGCGACATCCGCTGGTCGCATGAAACGGTAGGAATGCGCACTAGGGAGGAACTCATATGCGCAAGAAACTGACCGGCATTCTTGCCGGTATAGGCTTTACGCTTGCAGGCGGGACGTCCGCCTTCTCGCAGGAACTGACCATTTTCTGGGCCGAATGGGATCCGGCGAACTACCTGCAGGAACTCGTTAACGACTACACGGCCGAGACCGGCGTCACCGTCACGGTCGAAACGACGCCATGGGGCGATTTCCAGACCAAGACCTTCGCCGAGCTCAACGCCAAGGGCGATGCCTACGACCTGGTCGTTGGCGACAGCCAGTGGCTGGGCGCCGCCTCGACCGGCGGCCACTATGTCGATCTGTCGAAGTTCATCACCGACAACGGCGTCGACAAGTCCTTCGTACCGGCCACGCTGCAGTATTATTCGCTCTATGAAGGAAAGTACTGGTCGGTGCCGCTGGAAGGCGACGCCAACGGCTGGGCCTACCGCAAGGACTGGTTTGAGAACCCCGAGGAAATGGCCGCGTTCAAGGCCAAGTACGGCTACGATCTCGGCGTTCCGAAGAACTACAAGGAACTGATCGACATCGCCGAGTTCTTCACCCGGCCGGACAAAAACATGTACGGCGTCGCGCTCTATACGCAGACCGCGTATGACGCGATGGCCATGGGTGTCGAGCAGACCATCTTCACCTGGGGCGGCGACCTTGGCGACTACGCCAACAAGAAGGTCGAGGGCATCCTCAACTCGGCGCAGAACGTCGAGGCGCTTGAGGCTTATCGCAAGCTCTACACCTTCACGCCTCCGAACTGGACGCAGGCATTCTTCGCCGAGAACAACCAGGCCTTCACCGAAGGCCTCGTGGCGATGAACATGAACTACTTCGCGTTCTTCCCGGCGCTGGCCAACGAGGCGTCGAACCCGCACGCGAAGAACACCGGCTACTTCGCCAACCCGCCCGGACCGAACGGCAATCAGCATGCCGCTCTCGGCGGCCAGGGCATCTCGGTGATCAGCTACAGCAAGAACCAGGAAGAGGCGATGAAATTCCTCCAGTGGTTCATCCGCGACGACGTCCAGAAGAAGTGGGCTGAGCTCGGCGGCTATACGTGCAGCGCAGCGGTGCTGGGCTCGGACGAGTTCCTCAACGCGACGCCCTACAACCGTGCGTTCGCCGACAGCATGAAGATCGTCAAGGACTTCTGGGCCGTGCCGGTCTTCGCCGACCTGCTGTTCCAGATGAATGACCGCCTGCACCCCTACATCACTACGGGTCAGGGGACGGCCAAGGAAGCGCTCGACGCGCTCGCCAAGGAATGGGAAGCGACGCTCTCCAAGTCCTAAGCGCATAGCAACAACCAACAGCCGGGCCGGAGGCCATGCCTCCGGCCCGCTCCATAAGAAGACCATAGGGGATATCGTTGGCAGTTCTCACGACGCTCGACCCTCGCTCGCGGGCCGCCGCTCGCGGCTGGAGCGATCTCACCATCCGCAACGCGTTCATCCTGCCGACGATCGCGTTCCTCGTCATCTTCAACATCTTCCCGCTGGTCTATTCGCTCGGCTTTTCGTTCACCGAGTACCGCGCATCGCTCAACCGGCCGGCTGAATTCGTGGGCTTGCGCAACTATTACGAACTGCTCTCCGATCCCGGCGTGTGGTCCAATTTCACCATCACCGCTCAGTATGTGATCCTGTCGGTCGGCGGCCAGATGATCGTCGGTTTCGGGCTGGCCCTGCTGCTCAACCGCGAGTTCCCGTTCAAGGGCCTGGTGACGACGCTGCTGATGCTGCCGATGATGCTGTCGCCGGCCGTGGTCGGCCTGTTCTGGAAGCTGCTCTACGACCCGTCGTGGGGCCCGGTGAACTATGCGCTCGGGCTCGGCAAGTTCGAATGGCTGGGCAACCCGACCAACGCGCTGATCGCGACCGCGCTGACCGATATCTGGATGTGGTCGCCCTTTGTGATGCTCCTGTCGCTCGCCGGGCTTTCCGCTGTGCCGAAGCATCTTTATGAGGCCGCCGCGATCGACAGGGCGGGGTGGTGGTACACCTTCCGCCGCATCACGCTGCCGCTGGTAGCGCCACTGCTTTTGATCGCGCTGATTTTCCGCACCATGGAAGCCTTCAAGGCGTTCGACCTGCCGTTCGTGATGAGCACTGCGAGCGTCGAGACGGTGGCGATCCGCCTCTATCAGATGGCCTTCCAGGGCTGGGACACAGGCCGCGCCTCAGCGCTGGCCTACATCGTGCTCCTCGTTGTGCTGGCGATCACCAACATCTACGTCAAATACCTCAACAAAGTGAAGGAGCGCTGAGATGGCTGCTGTCACTTCACGCGGAGAGCGGATCGGCCGGCCAATCGCCATCGTCGCGATCATCCTCGCCACCATTGTCTTTCTTGCGCCGATCTACTGGATCGCCTCGACCGCTTTCAAGCCGCGCGCGGTCGCAACCTCGGTGCCGCCGACCGTCGTCTTCACGCCTGAGGTCACGCCCTTCGTCAAGCTGATGACACGGCGGGTGCAGCTCAAGGAGCCGGTCACGCCGGAGGTCTATGAGGCGGCGCCCTGGTGGGAGAAGCTGATCTATGATGGCGGCGAGCGTGTGCTGAAGGTGAATGGCGAGCCGCAGCTCAGCCAGTATCCCAACCGCTTCATGAACAGCCTGATCGTCGCCATCGTTTCGACCGCGCTGGCGGTGGGCATGGGGACGATCACGGCCTACGGATTCTCGCGCTTCAAGATGAAGGGCGAGGGGGACCTGCTCTTCTTCATCCTGTCGACGCGCATGCTGCCACCGATCGTCGTCGCGATTCCGATGTTCCTCATGTACCGGCAGGTTGGCCTGACAGATACGCATGTCGGACTGATCATCCTCTACACGGCGTTCAACCTGTCCTTCTCCGTATGGCTGATGAAGGGCTTCATGGATGAGATACCGAAGGAATATGAGGAAGCGGCCCTCGTCGACGGCTACACGCGCATGCAAGCCTTCTTCAAGATCGTGCTGCCGGAAGCGGCGACGGGCATTGCGGCTACTGCGGTGTTCTGCTTCATCACGGCGTGGAACGAGTATGCATTCGCGCTGATCATGACCAACCGGCGCGCGCAGACCGCACCGCCTTTCATCCCGAGCCAGATCGGCTCAGGCTTGCCGGAATGGACGGTGATCGCCGCCGGCACGTTCCTGTTCCTGCTGCCGGTCGCGATCTTCACCTTCATGCTGCGCAACCACCTGCTGCGCGGCGTCACCTTCGGAGCGATCCGCAAATGATCAGGAGCGCCACACTCCAGCGGATCGCAGAGGTTGTGATGGTGCTTGGCATCCTCGCGCTCTGCCAACCGTGGAATTTCTTCCTGCACCGCTACAGCGTGACGATCATCCTGATCGGGCTCGTCACTTTCATGCTGACCAACTGGTTCGGCTCGAAAGTCGTCGAGGACGACGACGATGCGCCGCGCGCGCCGGAGGGCCATCCGTGACCCAGATCGAACTCCGCGGCGTGCAGAAATTCTTCGGACCGAACCAGGTCATGAAGGACGTCAATCTCAAGATCTCCGACAATGAGTTCATCGTGCTGCTTGGCCCCTCAGGCTGCGGCAAGACGACGACGCTGCGCGCCATTGCCGGCCTTGAGACGATCGACGAAGGCGACATCCTGATCGACGGCAAGGCGGTGCAGCACCTGAAATGCTCGAACCGCGATATCGCTATGGTGTTCCAGTCGTTCTCGCTCTATCCGCACCTCACCGTGTTCGAGAACATCGCCTTTCCGCTGCGCGCGACGCGCATGAGCAAGGCCGATGTCGACACTGCGGTCGGCGCGGTGGCGAAAATCCTGCGTATCACCGACCTGCTCGACAAACGGCCATCGGCGCTGTCGGGCGGCGACATGCAGCGCGTCGCGATCGGCCGCGCGCTGGTGCGGCAGCCGAAGGCGATGCTCATGGACGAGCCGATCGGCGCGCTCGACGCCAAACTGCGCGAGGACATGCGCGCGGAGATCAAGCGGCTGCATCTGAAGCAAGGATCGACCACGATCTACGTGACGCACGACCAGATCGAGGCGATGAGCCTGGCTGATCGCATCGTCATCATGAATGATGGGCTCATCCAACAGGACGACACGCCGGAAGAGGTTTACGCGCATCCCGCGAATTTGTTCGTGGCACGCTTCGTCGGCAGCCCCGTGATGAACATCATCGACGCCTCGGTCGCGGCCAATGGCAGCGGCGCGAAGGTGACAGTGAAGGGTGCGGCGGAAGGTTTTGCGTTTCCCGGTGAGCTCACGGGCAGACTGGATGCCGCGAACGGCAGGGCCGGCCAACTGGCGCTCGGCGTCAGGCCCGAAGGCGTGTTCGTCTCGCGCGAGAAGCAGGACGGCTATCTGCCGGTCGAGGCGCACATCATCGAGCCGCTCGGTGCCTACGACATCGTCGATTTGAAGGTGGGCTCGGAGATCTTGCGGGCGCGAACGCGCTCGGGCTTCGTGCCTGGCCCAGGCGAACAGGTGTTTGCGCGCGTCGATCCCGCGCAGGCTCATTTCTTCGACACGGGAAGCGGCAATTCGCTGGGGGTGCGCCTCTGATGGCCCACATCCAGCTTAAGAACATCACCAAGAAGTTCGGCAACCATACCGCGCTCGCAGACTTGAATCTCGACATTGCGGATGGCGAATTCTTCGTGCTGCTCGGCGAGACGGGCGCCGGCAAGACGACGACGCTGCGCCTTGTCGCCGGCCTCGAAAAGCCGACCTCCGGCCAGGTGTTCATCGACGGCGTCGACGTGGCTGACTGGGGCGCGGCCGAACGCGACGTGGCCTTGGTCCTGCAGCAATATTCGCTCTATCCGCGCTACACGGTGCGGGAGAACCTCGAGTTCCCGCTGAAGCCGAAGATCCGCCGAATACCCGATGCCGAGATCGCCGAGCGGGTCGCGCGCGTCGCAAAGACGCTGCGCATCGAGCACCTGCTCGATCGCAAGACGGACCGCCTGTCGGGCGGCGAGATGCAGCGCGTCTCGATCGGCCGCGCGATCGTGCGCAAGCCGCGCGTCTTCCTAATGGACGAGCCACTCTCGGCGCTCGACGCGAAGCTGCGCGAAGCGCTACGCACCGAACTCAAGAACATCCAGATGAATCTCGGCCAGACCTTCCTGTTCGTGACGCACGACCAGATCGAGGCGATGTCGATGGGCGACAAGGTGGCGGTGCTCAACCACGGCCGCATCGTCCAGCAGGGCACGCCGCAAGAGATATACAACAACCCGCGCGATACGTTCGTGGCGAGCTTCGTCGGTTCGCCGCCGATGAATCTGATCGACGGCAGGCTGGCCGGCGGCAGGGCGGTTATCCAGCCGACATCATTCGAACTCCCCTATGCCGGGACAGTGAACGGCCAGGCGGCAGACCGGGCGCTGACCTTCGGCATTCGTCCGGAGGATGTCTTCCTCGAGAGCGGCGCGCCGGTCGAGGCACGTGTGCATGACGTCGAAAATCACGGCGTGGAGAAGATCGTGACGCTGCGCGTCGGCGACGCGATGCTGCGCGCCACGGTTCCGGCCCGCACCCAGGTCGCCATCGAGGATGCCGTACGATTCGGCTGGAATCCGGAGAAAGTGGCGCTGTTCGATCGCGGCACGGGGGTCAGCCTCAGGCATTCCGCCTAGAGCTGTTCACCGTTTCTTCGAAACGCCGACCCGCTCGATCGCAATTCCGGAGGCAGAAACGCTTACCGTCTGCTGGAATTGCTCCAGGCAGCCGAGCCTATTTTTGCAGGGAACGTACAAAACATGCGGGGCCTGTGGTCGGCGACATGCCCCCGCACGCCCCAAATGCCGACCACAGGCCCGGTTGTATTCATCATGCTTTCCATGCCGTCCGCATGATCAATTTTGACTATGCGGACAAATTTTTTCTCACATTCCGGCCGGAATGAGCCGCGCAAGCAGGCGCACAAGGTCGGTCTGGCGCTGGCAGCCGGTTTTCTGGAGCACGGAGCGGAGCTGGTTGCGCACCGTCGCCTCGCTTTTGTTGTCCGCGGTCGCAATGCTTTCCGCCGTCATGCCGCTCGCAACCCGGGCGGCGATCTGGGCCTCGATCGCCGATAGGTCGAACAGCGCCTGAAGCAGCGGCGCGCCGACCGGCTTGTCGGCCGACCGCGTCACGACAAGGATCGCAGCGGCGCGTGTGAAGAGGTCGTGCGC
The DNA here is from genome assembly GCA_035503715.1 of Rhizobiaceae bacterium. Classification (GTDB taxonomy): domain Bacteria; phylum Pseudomonadota; class Alphaproteobacteria; order Rhizobiales; family Rhizobiaceae; genus OAS926. Next base: position 17,534 of record DATJTE010000221.1, read on the forward strand.
GCTGCGGCGGATGGGCACGACGTGAACGACAGCCGGCCCGTGCGCGCCTTCCGCATAGGCCGGGATCGAGCGCACGCCCCGATCGGAGGAAATCGCCGCCAGGGCGTCGTAGAGCAGCCTGTCGGCTCGCTTGTCGATGAGCGCGATGCGATCGGCCCCGCGTGTCGTCCAGAGCGTCGCGTCGGCCTCGAACTCCGCGTTGCCGACCGTCGTCTTGCCGTCGTCAAGCACGGCGCAGGCCGCAAGCCCCAGCGCCGACAGCGTTTCGATCGCTGTCCGGGCGCGCTCGAAGGAGAGCCGCGCCGCGAACATGGCGGAGCGCGCCAGATGCGGCCGGGTCGCATCAAGCACGGCAAGCGTCTCGGCAGGGAACGGGCCGTGGGCGCGGGCGCGCTCGACACTTAGGGTCAGCGCATCGCCATGAGGCAGCAAAATGGCTGTTCCAGCCGACCAGCCGAGCCCGGCGGGGATAAAATACTCCGTGTAGATCGGATCGCTCATATAGTCCTCGTCACCGAAGAGATCGTCTTCGGTGAAGAAGCGCGGCACGCCCGCAAGGCCTTTGCCGAAGCCGCGCTCGGCACGCGTGTTGCGGCCTATCCATCCTTCCGAGATGAACTGCTCCATCCGCGCGTTGATGGACGGCGAGGCAGTCCAGCGCCGATCCTTCTCCGTGTTGCTGAACAGCACGGCGCCGACGGAGCCGGCCTCCCGGCTCAGCCGCCCGAGCACGGACGGCCATTGCTCGGGAATGACGGCCGCCTCGTAGATCTCCTGTTCGAAATCCTCGCTCGGATTCTTCGCCACGTGTCGATCTGCCGGTTTGTTAGCCTGATAATAGCAAAATCACCGATTGAGGCGAAATATTTCGCCCAACCGCGCAAACGAAGAGGACAGAGCTATTCTTCCTTCGGCAGGGGGCCGAAGGTGCGGTCGGAGGTGAGCGACGTCTCGACCGGGTCGACGCCAGCGCCGGGAGCCGGCTCAAACTCAGGTACCGCGCGCTTATATTCGACGTCGTCGAAGATGATCGTCGCGGCGTCGGGAGCAGACATCAGGCGCTCCTTCTGGTCGGTGCAGAAGAACGTCGGCCAGCCGGAGGCGTAGCACTCCGTGTCGGAATACCAGTTGCCGAGCAGTTGCGCCGAGGTGATCACGAACGCGCCGTTCTGCTTCTTGCGGATGGTCGCGCCATCCGGCGTTGCCCAGAGCCAGGGCACGAAATAGGGGTTGCCGGTGATCAGCGGTGCGCCACCAGAAACCATGCCCTGTTCCGCGGCGATACGATACCGCACCTGCGCCGCGGCATAATTGGCCACCGTTTCGGGCGTATCGGCATAGAGCGCTGCCATGCTGGCGAAGCGGGATTCGAGCAGCGCGCTGGCCTTTTCTGCGCTCATGCCTGCGGCGTCAGCCTGGCCCGCAAGGGCGAAAACGCCTATAAAAACAAGGGCTACGCGATGCCGCACGTGAATAGACCCGTCCTCAACTCGCGCTCATTTTACGAAGAATGCGCCATTATTGGAAGCGGCATCCCCCGCGCGGCAGATGTGCGCTTCATTTGCTGTGCTTAGCGTCTTGTTTGGCGTTGGGGAAAGCGGGGGCTGGGCTCATCCTGGCCTCCGCTCGCGCTCTATCCGCCGCTGATCGCCGTCAGCACGAAGACTTCCGCCCCGCGCGAGATCTTCGTGTCGAGTTTTGCCTTGTCGCCGTCGATGAAGACGTTGATGTGCCGGCGGATGGCAGGCGTTGAATCGCAGAGCCGGTCGCGCATGCCGGGCCACAAACGCTCGAGCTCATCGACCATCTCTTCGACGGTTGCAGCATTCATCTCAACGCGCCGCCGTGAGCCCGGAAACAAATCGACCAGGATCGCCGGCAGGCGCACGATAATGGTGTTCGCGCTTTCGGTCGCGGACATCGCGCGGCTCTAGCGATCGACCACCAGCGTCTCCACCGAAGAAATCACCGGCAGGTGCTCGGCAATCGGCTCCCAACTGTCGCCTTCGTCGCGTGAGCCGAAAAGCACGCCGCCATTGGTGCCGAAATAGACGCCGGCCGGGTCGAGGCTGTCGGTCGCAAGCGCCTGACGCAGCACGCCGAAATAGGCGTTCTGCTGCGGCAGTCCCTTGGTGAGCTTGTCCCAATGTTCGCCGCGGTCGCGCGAGCGATAGACCGCGGCCTTGCCCTTCGGCACGTAACGGCCGGCGGAGTCGCCGTTGAGCGGCAGCAGGTAGACCGTGTCCGGGTCGCGCGGATGCGCGGCGGCCGGGAAGCCGAAGGAGGAGGGGAGCCCGTTCTCGATGCTCTTCCAGGTCTTCGCGCCGTCTTCGGTGCGATACATGCCGCAATGGTTCTGCTGGTAGAGAAGGTCCGGTTCGCCGGGCGCCATCACGACGCAATGCACGCACTGGCCGAATTCAGGGTAATTCTGTCCCTCGGGCAGGAAGTCGGCGCGCGTTCCCTTGTTGCGGGTCTCCCAGGTCTTGCCGCCGTCCTTTGTGTAGAAGACACCTGCCGCGGAGATGCCGATCCACATCTTCTTGTCGTCGTCCGGATGCGGCACGAGAGAATGAAGGATCAAGCCGCCGGCGCCCGGCTGCCATTCCGGTTTCGTCGGATGCTTGCGCAGGCCTTCGACGTGCCTCCAGCTTTTGCCGCCATCCTTGCTCCTGAACAGGCCGGCGGGCTGCACGCCGGCATAGACCGAGCCGTTTTTCGGAGCGATCGACCACACTGCCTTGACCGGATCTTCTCCCGCCTCGTAGTTCAGTCCCTTGCTCGAATGGGTCCAGGTCTTGCCGAGATCGGTCGATTTCCAAACCGCCGCGCCGAACCATTCATTGCCGCCGCCGGCATAGATGGCGCCGGTTTCGGGATCGCCGACGATGTGGTTGATCGGCCAGGTTTCGCAGAAAGGTCCTCTGAGTGTCCATTTCCTGCGCGCCTTGTCGCTCTCGGCAATGAAGGCACCTTTCTTGGTTCCAATCAGCAAAAGCACTTTTTTCGGCATGTTGTTCCTCCCGGCACGACCTGCTGAGGTGGCTTGGCCGCGCTCAAGGCGGTCAAAAACCTTCCAGAATCTCTCCAGAACTCTGGACAAATAGCTTGGTATCAACACTATAATATCCGAATGAAACGGCAAGCGATTCCCTTCGAGACGACCCTTCATGTGCGGGACAACTGCATGTGCCTGCATGCGCAGCGCGCGGCGAGGGCTCTGGCGCGACGCTACGACGAAGCGTTGAGGCCCGTCGGCCTGACCAACGGCCAGTTCTCGCTGCTGATGTCGCTCAACCGGCCTGAGCCCGCGCGCATGGGTGCGGTCGCCACCTTGCTGGCGATGGATCACACGACGCTGACAGCGAATTTGAAGCCACTCGAGCGGCGCAGGCTGGTGTCCATCATCATCGATCCGCAGGACCGCCGCGGCCGGCTTCTGGCGTTGACCAAGGATGGGATCGCGGTGCTGATGAAGGCGCTGCCCATCTGGGAGCAGGAGCAGCAGGCGGTCGAGGGGCTGCTCGCAGGCTCGGCGCCGGATACGGTGCGTGCCGATCTGCGGGCGCTGAGCTAACCCGCCGGGAAGCGCTTCCGATAGGCCGGAAGCACTTCAGGATTGCGCAAATTCAACGGCAGTTCGTTCGCAAGAACGCGCGCGGCTTCTTCCGCGGCGCCTGTGCCCATACGCATCATGCTTTCTTCGGTGATGCCCGCCATATGTGGCGTGATGATCACATTGTCGAAATCGAAATAAGGATGGTCGGCTGGCAGCGGCTGGGTGACGAAGACATCGAGCGCTGCGCCGCCGATGCGCTTTTCCTTGAGCGCCGCGATCAGCCCTTCATCGTCGATCACCGGACCGCGCGAGACGTTGACGATGACGGCGCCTGGCTTCATGCGCCCGATCCGCTCCTTGCTGATCAGTCCGACCGTCTCGTCGGTGAGCGGGCAGGAGAGCACGATGATGTCGGCTTCCGCGACGAGCTCGTCGACCGAGACGAAGCGCGCATCGTCGGGCACGCTTTTCGCGCTGCGGCTGTTGACGATGGCGGTCAGCCCAAAACCGTCGCGCGCGATGCGCAGCACCTCGCGCCCGACATTGCCGAAACCAACGATGCCGATGGTCTTGCCGGCAAGTTCGCGGTTTGCGTCCGCATGCCTGCGGCCGGCGAGCCAGCCCTTGAAGCGTAAATCCTGATCCATGGCGCGAAACCGGCGCAGCAGTGCAAGTGCTGCAAAAAACACGTGCTCGGCCACGGAGCGCGCGTTGACGCCCGGCACGTTGGCAACCAGCACGCCTGATTTCGTCGCCGCTTCGACCGGGATCATGTCGAGGCCGGCGCCGTGGCGGATCGCGGCGCGCAGGCTGCTTGCGCCGTCGAAGAGGGCAGGCGGTATCGGCGCACGCACGATGACAACGTCGGCGACACGCCCTTCCTTCGTCAGCGTTTCGGCGTCGAGCGCCGACGCGATCTTGAGCGTGCCGAGGCCGCTCAGCATTTCGGTCGCGCGCGGATGCAAATGATGGGTCGAATAGATGAGCGGCATTGTTCGAGCTTAGAGCGAGATGATTGCTGGCGCTATGCCCGCGCCAGGACCTTGTCCTCGCGGTCGCCGGCCGGGCCGCCGATCAGACCCTTCCAGTAGCTCTCCGCGCCCTGCAAATGCGCGCTCATCAGCGCTTGGGCGAGATTGCCGTCGCGGCGAAGCAGCGCCTCGTAGATCTGGATGTGCTCGGCGTGCGACCTGCGCCCACGCTCGGGATCGCTGAAATAGACCGGCAGGCGTTGCTCGCCCATCACGTAGTAGAGGCTGCATATTTTGTGGAAGACGCTGTTCTTCGTCGCCCGGACGATCTCAAGATGGAAATCGCGATCCTGCCTGGCGATCGCCTCGCCGTTATCCAGCCGCGCCTCGGACTCGGCAAGGATTTCACGCAGGCGATCGAAATTGTCTTCCGTCGCGCGCGTGCAGGCGAGTTCGGCAGCCTTGATCTCATGAATCTTGCGCAGCTCGACCGTCTCGTAGATCTGGATCGGGTCGAGCGGCACGCCGGCCTTGGCAAAAAGCGCCATCGCCTCGACGCTTGCCTCGCGGCTTGTCAGGTAAATGCCCGACTTCGCCCGGCGCTCGACAATGCGCATCGCCTCGAGGATCGCCAGCGCCTCGCGAATCTGGCCGCGGCTGACGGAGAAATGCTCCGCCAGCTCGCGCTCGGACGGCGTGCGGTTGGTCTCGGCGTGTGACGCGGAAAACAGATAGGCGGCCAGCTCGGCGAGGAGATTGTTCTCTTTCATCATCAGCCGCTGTGGATATGCGCCTTGAGGAACGGCTCCGATATCGTGAAGCCGAGGCCAGGTCTATCCGGGATCGCGATCAAACCATCCTTCACCTCGACCGTCTCTTCGACGAGGTCGTGGATCATCGGGTTGGCGCCGACCGAATATTCGACGGTGAAGCTTGCTGGCGAGGCGGCGCAAATGTTCAGCCCGGCAAAGAAGCAGGGCGCGCCGGCCCATAGATGCGGCGCGAGCCGCAGATTGAAGGCACTGGCGATCGTGCCGATGCGCATGGTTTCGGTGATGCCGCCGCAGAAGGCCGGGTCCGGCTGGAAAATGTCGGCCGCCTTCAGCACCGCAAGATCGCGGAAGGCGTAACGGGTTGCTTCGCTCTCGCCGGTGGCGATCGGCACGCAGCCGGCGGCGCGCACTTCCGCGATACCCGCCTTGTCGTCGGCAATCACCGGCTCCTCGAACCAGGCAAGGTTGCAGTCCGAGACGAGGTGGATAAAGCGCTTCGCGTCGGCGACCGTGTAGGTGCCGTGGGCGTCGACCATGATCTCCACGTCGTCGCCCAGCGCTTCACGCGCTGCGCGCACGCGGGCGGCGGAGAGGTGAGGGGCGCCATCCATGGCGCCGACCCGCATCTTCACCGCCTTGAAGCCGCCAGTGGAAATGTACGACTTCAACTGGTCGCCGATCTGTTCGGCATTGGCCCAGCCGCCGGAGGCATAGGCCGGCATTTTTTCCGCCTTCCGGCCACCGAGCAGCTTCCATACCGGAACGCCAAGCGATTTGCCGAGAATGTCCCACAGCGCGATGTCGACCGCGCTGATCGCCGCGACCGTCATGCCGCGCCGCGCAATGTTCGGCATGGCGTGGCCACCGGCAGCCGCCGTCTGATGCCTGACGCCGTTGTAAAGCATCTCCCAGATCGTCGAGATGTCGGCGGCGTCGCGGCCGATCAGCTCAGGGCCGATCTCATGATTCAGCATGTGCACCAGCGCGCCATAGGTGCCGGCGCTGCCCGCGGCGTTCTTGCCTTCGCCCCAGCCGACGATCCCGTCATCGGTCTCGATGCGCAGAATCGCGGCGTCGAAGGTGCGCACCTGGCCGAAATCGCTGCGGTGCTGGCGCTGCGTTTCGATCGGGATGCGAACCCACCAGGCCTTGACGTCCTTGATGCGCATGCTCGCCCTTTGCCCTTCCGCGCTGCCGCGGAAGGTGATCTTTTCGGAGAGGCCTGTTCCCAGCACTTACTTCTTCTTTTTCTTGGCCGGCTTCTTCACGGCTTTGGCGGCCTTTACGGCCTTGGCCGGCTTGGACGCCTTCTTCGCGGTCGCTTTCTTCGCGCTCTTCGCACCTGATTTCACGGCTTCCGGCACCTTCTTGCCCATCAGCGGGAGAAGCGTCTCGGCGGTCATGCGCATCTGGTCGGTGTAGAAGGACTCGGTCAGGACGCTCGAGCCGTGGTCCTGGATGAACTTCAACTGCTCCGGCGAAATGTCAACCGGGTTGCGCTCGACCATATCGGGGTAACGATTGGCGGGCGTGCGATCGACGGGCGCCACGAACTCGTTGGTGAGCGCGCCCTTGTAGCCGATATCCCGCAGCGTCTGGACCAGCTTCTTCCAGTTGATGGTGCCGAGACCCGCGGCGAAGCGGTTGTTGTCGGCGACGTGGAAGTCGAAGAGACGCTTGCCGGCCTTGCGGATCGCCTCGTGGACGTCGAACTCCTCCATGTGGAGGTGATAGGCATCGAGGCAGACGCCGCATTCGGGGCTGACGGCATCGGCCAGAGCGAGGGCCTGTTCGCCGCGGTTGAAAAGATAGGTCTCGAAGCGGTTCAGCGGCTCGACCGCGACACGGACGCCGACTTTCTTGGCGTGCGAGAAGCACTCGCGGGTGGCGTCAACGACCCATTTCCATTCCTCGGCCTCGGTGCCGTCCGGCACGACCTTGCCGACGGTAGCGGGAACGAGCGTGATGATCTCACCGTTCAGCTCGCTGACCATGGTCAGCACGTCCTTGACGTATTTGACCGAGCGTTCGCGCTGGCCCTGGTCCCTGGCGGCGAGGTTGCGCTCGCCCAGCATCAGCGTCACCGCGCCCCAGCAGCGGATGCCGTATTCCTTCAGGAGCGCGCGCGTCTCCTTGGGCTTGTACTGTTCGGGTTCGCCCGAGATCTCGATCGATTCATAACCGAATTTCTTGATGCGCTTCAGCGTGGTTTCCAAAGGTTCCGCGCGCATCCAGTTGTGCGTCGAGAGATGCATTTCCTATCCTTCCCAGAAATCGCCCGTGATCGGCCCGCAACGGGCCGGTTCCTCCCCCAAAGGCGTCCAGTTCCTCCGAACTGGTTCTACCAATTAGGTGCGAGGAAATTCGTATCGCATTTCATATTGGGCCGCAAGCAAGTGGAGCAGGGCGGTGCTGCTTTCAGGCAAGAGGTTGGATTTCAACGGAGAATCGACGAATTGCATTTATGTCACACTTTGTAAAAGGCTGAAATCCAAGCTTGACGCGAATCTCGAATTTGGTCATACCAGACGCGTGGGGTGTGGGGCGAATGCAAAGAAACCGGTTGTGTCGGGCGGGACATGACCGGTTTCTTGCTTTTATGACGAGGCTCTGACGGGCAAACCGGGTGCCAAAGCAGCCCCGACGCCTTGCGGCTAAGCCCGCCACATGTGAAAAAACCGACCGCGCCGGGGAGGTTCTTCAGCGGCGCGCACCAGCCGAGGGAGAGAGGGAATGCCGTCCAGCATCAATGGCCCAGCGATTTTTCTGGCGCAGTTCGCCGGTGACGCAAAACCGTTCAATTCGCTGCCGTCGATCGCCAAATGGGCGGCCGACCTTGGCTACAAGGGCATCCAGATACCGACCTGGGACGGTCGTCTGTTCGACCTCCAGAAGGCGGCAACGTCAAAAACCTATTGCGACGAGGTGAAGGGCGTCTGCAAGGACGCCGGCGTCGCGATCACCGAGCTGTCGACGCATCTGCAGGGCCAGCTCGTCGCCGTGCATCCCGCCTATGACGCGCAGTTCGACGGGTTTGCGCCAAAACATGTGCACGGCAATCCGAAGGCGCGGCAGAAATGGGCGACCGATCAGGTGAAGATGGCCGCCAAGGCGTCGAAGAACCTCGGGCTCAAGGCTTCCGTCTCGTTCACCGGCGCATTGGCGTTTCCGTATCTCTATCCGTGGCCGCAACGCCCGGCAGGCCTAATCGAAGAGGCGTTTGCCGAACTCGGCAAGCGCTGGCGGCCGCTCCTCGATGTTTACGAGGACAACGGCGTCGACATGGGCTACGAAATCCATCCGGGCGAGGATGTGTTCGACGGCGCGACCTTCGAGATGTTCCTCGATGCCGTCGGCGGTCACAAGCGCTGCCAGATCAATTACGATCCGTCGCATTTCCTGCTGCAGCAGCTCGACTACCTGTCGTTCATCGACATCTATCACGAGCGCATCTGCGCCTTCCATGTGAAGGACGCGGAGTTCAATCCCGACGGCCGCCAGGGCGTCTATTCGGGCTATCAAGGCTGGGTGAACCGCGCCGGCCGCTTCCGGTCGCTCGGCGACGGGCAGGTCGATTTTGGCGGCATCTTCTCCAAGCTCACGCAGTATGGCTACGACAGTTGGGCGGTGCTCGAATGGGAATGCTGCCTGAAGCATCCCGAGCAGGGCGCGGCCGAAGGCGCGCCGTTCATCCAGCACCACATCATTCGCGTCACCGAGAAGGCGTTCGACGATTTCGCCGGCGGCAAGACGGACAAGAAGCTGCTCAAGCAGATGATGGGGCTTTAGGAAGGCAATAAGGGATTAAGGCCGTAAGGCAGTAGGGCAAGACCACCTACTGCCTTACTGCCCTACTCACCTACTGCATTGATTTTCAGGGAGGACACAATGGTCAGCGGCAGGCAGGTTGAATCGGGCAGCGGCCCGATCCGGTACGGCATGGTGGGTGGCGGGCAAGGCGCTTTTATCGGCGGTGTGCATCGCATCGCGGCGCGCATGGATGGCGAGTTCCAGCTCGTCGCCGGCGCGCTGTCGTCGGACCCGGCACGCGCCAAGGCGTCCGCCGCCGAGCTCGGCCTCGACCCGGCGCGCAGCTACGGCACGTTCCAGGAGATGGCCAAGGCCGAGGCGAAACGCGCCGACGGCATCGAGGCCGTCGCGATCGTGACGCCGAACCACATGCACTATCCGGCGGCGAAAGCGTTTCTCGATGCCGGCATTCACGTGATCTGCGACAAGCCGCTGACCTCGACGCTGGCCGACGCGAAGAAACTGGAAGCGCTGGTGGCAAAGTCAGGCAAGCTTTTCGTGCTGACCCACAATTACACCGGCTATCCGATGATCCGCCATGCGCGCGACATGGTGAAGAATGGCGAGCTTGGCCAGATCCGCGTCGTGCAGGCCGAGTATCCGCAGGACTGGCTGACCACCAACATCGAGGCGACCGGGCAGAAGCAGGCATCCTGGCGCGTCGACCCGAAGAAGTCGGGTGCCGGCGGCGCAACCGGCGACATCGGCACGCACGCCTATAATCTCGCGCGTTTCGTCTCGGGGCTGGAACTGGACTCTCTCGCAGCCGATCTCGACTCCTTCGTCGCCGGCCGCAAGCTCGACGACAACGCCAACGTCATGCTGCGCTTCAAGGGTGGTGCGAAGGGCATGATCTGGGCGAGCCAGGTTGCGCCCGGCAATGAGAACGGGCTGAAGCTGCGCGTCTATGGCACCAAGGGCGGCATCGAGTGGGTGCAGGCCGACCCGAACTATCTCTGGTACACGCCGTTCGGCGAGCCGAAACGGCTGATCACCCGCGCCGGCGCGGGCGCGGGTCCGTCCGCAGCGCGCGTGACGCGCGTGCCGTCCGGCCATCCGGAAGGTTATCTCGAAGGCTTCGCCAACATCTACCAGGAAGCCGCGCGCGCCATTCGCGCCGCGCGCAAGAGGGGTGGCAAGACGCCGAAGGACGTGATCTTCCCGACCGTGCAGGACGGCGTCGAGGGCGTGGCCTTCGTCGAGGCCTGTGTGCGTTCGTCGAAGAAGAACGGCGCCTGGACGAAGCTCTGACGCTGCCCTCCTTTACAGGCCGGCGCAAAGTCTGGTCAAAACCCCGGTGGGCCTTCCGCCCGCCGGGGTTTTTCCATGGCTGAGCTTCCCGAAACCAAAACGCTTCTGCTCGACGCCGAGCCGGGCTGGCTGACGATCTGGCTGAACCGCCCGGAGAGCCGCAATGCCCTTTCGCCCGAGATGGTCGCTGAGTTGCAGTCGGTGCTCGAGGCAATCGCCTTCGACCGCGCTTTTCGCGGCGTGACGCTGCGCGGCAGAGGCGGCACTTTCTGTGCCGGCGGCGACATCAAGGGCTTCTCGGCCATGCTTGCCGGCGAGGTGTCACGACAAGAGGTCGAGGATATCAGCAAGGTCGCGGGCGCGCTTTTCCACCGCTTCAACGAATACCCGAAGGTGACGATCGCGCTGGTGGAAGGTGCGGCGACGGCCGGGGGGCTTGGGCTGGCCGCCGCGGCCGATTTCGTTATCGCGACCGAGGACGCGAAATTCGCGCTGACAGAGACGGCGTTGGGCATCGTGCCCGCGCAGATCGCACCGCTCATCGTCGAACGCATCGGCACGGCGACCGCCCGCCGCATCATGCTCACCGCCGCGCGGCTGGATGCGGAAGCGGCGCAAAAACTCGGCCTGGCCGATCAGATCGTGCCGAACGGCGCGGCGTTCGACGCGGCCGAAAAGGCAATCCGGGCCGAGGTGATACGCTGCGCGCCGGATGCCAATGCGCTGACGAAGAGCCTCGTCCTTCAAACGCTATTCCTTCCCGGCAGCTCGATGATCGACTTTGCGGCCGAACGGTTTGCGACGGCGATGCTGGGTGACGAGGCGAAGGAAGGCATTTCGGCATTCGTCGAGAAACGCAAGCCGAAATGGGCGGAGTGACTAGAGCCGCCGTTCGAAATAGCGCACCGACTTCTTGCCGCCGTGGATCGCGGCGCTGCCGACTTCGACAAAACCGAGTGCTGCATGAAACGCATCCGAGGCCGGGTTCGGCGGCTCGGCATTGACCTCGCAGGTGACGACCGTGTGGCCGGCCGCCTTTGCCGCCGCGAACAGGTCCTCGTAGATGCGCCGCGCGTGGCCGCGTCCGCGCGCCAGTGGCGAGACGCAGATGCGGTCGACATAGACGAAGCGCGGATAGCGCTCGCGGAACCAGATGAAGTTCGGACTGTCGTAGCCGGCTGCCTGGTCGAAGGTGATGATGAAGGCTTCCAGATCGCCGACGCGGCGCGCGTAGAAGGCTTCGGCAAGCAGGTGCGACAGCCTCGATGGATCGAGGAATGAGAGCTCCTCGGCGTGCTCGTTGTTGAGCGCCAGCACGGCCGCCTCGTCAGCCTTCGCGATGGGTTGGATGAGGCCACTCATGCGCGGGCGGCCGCGATGGTGCGCCTGACGATGCCGCCGTCGGTGACCGTGATGCGGTATTCGCGGTCGAGGTCGGTGCCGCCCATGCCGACATGCGGATTGCGGAAGGCCATGGTGCTCCGCGTGTCCGTAAGCGAGGCGAAATGCATCTCGGTCAGGCCGGTTTTGGCGCGGACCGCTGCAATGTTGTCAGGATCGAGCGCGCCGCAGCCTAAAATGATGATGCGGCCAGCGGCCCGCTTCACCAGTTCTGCAAGCAGGCCGGCGCCTTCGACAGCCGTGTCGCGCTGACCGCTGGTCAGGACGCGACCGACGCCGCAGCGTATCAGGGCCTCCAGCGCCTCGAACGGATCGCGCGTCATGTCGAAGGCGCGATGGCAGGTTACGTTGATGCCGCCTGCGGCTTTCACCAGCGCCGTCATGCGCGGCTCGTCGATCGTGCCGTTTGCATTCAGGCAGCCGGCGACGACACCCACGACGCCAAGCTCACGCAGCGCTTCGACATCCGCGACCATCGAGGCGAACTCGGCGTCGGAGTAGAGGAAATCGCCACCGCGCGGGCGGACGATCACATGAAACGGAATCTTCGCCAGCTTCAGCGTCTCGCGCACGGTGCCGAGGCTTGGTGTCAGGCCGCCTTCGAGCAGCGAGGAGCAGAGTTCCACGCGGTCGGCACCTGCTTCCTGCGCAGCGAGAAAGCCGTCGATGCCCTCGACGCAGACTTCGATCAGCGGTGGTTTCGCGGTCAAGCTTCAGCCTTTCATGTCGCGCAGAAAGGCGAGCACCGCCTCCCGCGTTTTTGGCGTCTCGACATGGCCGGTTTCGGCTTCCTCGACAAGGGTGAGCACTTCAGGAGCGTTCGCGCGCGCATAGGCGACGCGCGTCTCCTCCAGCGCGCGTTCGACCGCTGGTTTGGGTGTTAGCGGATCCTGATAGCCGACGCATATGAGCTGCGGCCGCGGCGCGATCATACCGGCAATCGCACCGACGGAGGTTTTCGCCAGCAGGCCGGGGATCGTCATGTAATGACCGTGCAGATCGTGCGCGCCGGTGCGGACCAGATAATCCCAGTCGGCATAGCAGCACAGATGCGCGATGCGGTTGAAGCGTGGCTCCAGCGCGCCGAGGAAATAGGCGTGGGTTGCGCCCATCGACAGACCGAATGCCGCGATCTTGCTGGCGTCCACATCATCGCGCCCGGCGAGATAGCCGAAAGCCGCGAGCAGGTCGCCCAGCATGTTTCCCATCAGCGTCTTGCCGTGCCAGAGCAGCGCTTTCGACAACGCACTCTCAGCCGGCTGTTGTCGCTCGCCGAACGTCGCGACGTCGATGCAGAGCGTGATAAAACCTTCGGCGGCGAGCAGCGGACCGTAGGCCGACAGAAAGCTCGGTCGCTTCTCCAGAAGCTCGCCAGCGCCGATGTCGTACTTCGCGCCGTGGGCATGGCAGTAAAGCACCGCCGACAGCTTGCCGGTGACCTTCTCCGGCCGTGTGAGCAATCCGCGTACAGGTTTCTCCGCGCCGAGGTCGAGCGCGAGCGTTTCGACGACATAACCGTCGCGCGGCTCGACGGTTCGCGACCGCACCTCGGGCGCAGGCCCGCGTTTCGGCAATGCCAGCAGCGTCGCGAGTTCCGTGCGATTCATGCGCGCGCCGGCGCTAGCCGGTTGGACTTCAGCAGAAGCATGAGGATGACCAGCGCGTTGAGCACGTTCCACGCAATGCCGTTGACGAAGGCCGCAGTGTAGGAGCCGGTCAGCTCATAGATCCAGCCGGAAATCCAGCCGCCCAGCGCCATGCCGAACACGGTCGCCATCATCACCAGTCCAACACGTGCGCCAGCCTCGTGCGCGGGCATGTATTCGCGAATGACCACAGCATAGGCCGGCACGATGCCGCCTTGCGACAGGCCGAACACCAGCGAGACGATGTAGAGCGACGCGAGCCCGTCGAAGGGGATGTAGAGCAGCAGCGACAGCATCTGCAGCACGGAGCCGAGCAGCAGGGTGCGCACGCCGCCGATCCGGTCCGCCAAGAGGCCGGAGACCAGCCGGCTCACCACGCCGCCCGCCAGCATGAGCGACAGCATTTCCGCACCGCGCGCCACGCCGTATCCGAGATCCATGCAATACGCGACGATGTGGACCTGCGGCATCGACATCGCGACACAGCAGCCGAGGCCAGCGACGATCAGCATCACCTGGATTGCGCCCGGTGAAAACACACTCGATTGGGTCGGCTGGCTTGCCTGGCCCTCGACACGCGCCTTGGAACCGCGCCGCAGTAAAAGCACCAGCGGGATCATCAGCACGATGCTGACCACCGCGATGGTTCGGTAGGTACCGCGCCAGTCGGTGGCGTCCATAAAATAGGGGATGATCAGCGGCCAGATCGCTCCCGCGAGATAATTGCCGGAGGCCGCGATTGCCACGGCGATGCCGCGCCGCTTCTCGAACCAGTGCGAGATGTCGGCGATCAGCGGCCCGAAACCTGCCGCCGAACCGGCGCCGATCATGACGCCCTGGACGAGCGCGAACTGAAAGACCGACGTGGTTAGCGAAGCGATGGCAAAGCCGGAGGATAAAACGATCGCCGACACGAGCGCGGCGATCCAGTAGCTCCAGCGGTCGACCGCGCGCCCAACCACCGCATTGCCGAACGCAAAGCCGAGCATTGTGGTCGTGTAGGGCAAGGTCGCCTCGGCACGGCTGATGCCGAAGTCGGCCTCGATCGCCGGCAGCACAACAATGACCGACCACATGCCGACGCCGGCCACAGTGGCAAACACCATCGACACCAGCAGGCGGACCCAGGCGTATGGGCCGTCAATGTCCGCTTGCGCGCTTGTCTGGCTTAAGCCGTGCAAAGACGATTCCTCCGATGCGGAGGCACCATCCATGGTGCTGGTCCAAGCCGGGAGGTCCAAGGCAAGAGATTCGGAGCGCCAGCGTTTTAGGCCGCGATCACCACACCACGAAGCCGCCGTCGACCAGCAGGTCGACACCGGTGACGAAGGACGCAGCGCGGCTGGCGAGGAAGACGGTCGGGCCGACCATTTCCTCCGGTTCGGCCATGCGGCCGAGCGGCGTGTCGCGTTTGAACATCTTCACCTGCTCGGCGACTTCCGGCCGCTTGTTCATCGGTGTCAGCGTGTAGCCGGGGCTGATCGCGTTGACGCGAATACCGCGGTCCGCCCACTCCATCGCGAGGCTCTTCGACATGTGGATGACGGCGGCCTTGGACGAATTGTAGTGCGCCTGGAACAAGTCGCGGTTGACGATCGATCCCGACATCGAGGCGATGTTGATGATTGAGCCTTGTCCGCGCGGCAACATCACACGCGCCTCAGCCTGGCAGGACAGGAACACGCCGGTGACGTTGATGTCGTAGAGTGTCTCCCAGGTCTCGCGCGGCAGCGTTTCGGCCGCGCCAGCGCCGCCAATGCCGGCATTGTTGATGGCGACGGTGAGCGGCCCGAGGTCCCTTTCGGTGCGCTCGATCGCGTCGGCCAGGTCGGCTTCGGATGTGACGCTGCCCTCGACTGCGATCGCCTTGCCGCTACGCGTCACGATGGCGTCGACGGTTTCCTGCAGTCCGCCTTTTGACGTGTGCCCGAAGCAGGCAACGCTTGCTCCTGCATCTGCCAGCCCGATAGCGATCGCCTTGCCGATGCCGCTGCCGGCGCCCGTCACCAGCGCGACATCGCCCTTCAAACTGAACAGATCCATGCGATCCTCCCGGAAGAGCTGCTAATTGTCAGACAATTAAGAGCGAACGCAAGAGGCCGTGCAAGGCGGACCGGAAATCGCTACATAGCGGGCGACACGAACCGAAACGACACGGTCCGCAGCTTGAATTTCTACGCCAACACACTGAAAAAACGCGAGAAAATCGTCTCGGTCGCACCGATGATGGACTGGACGGACCGGCACTGCCGTTTCTTCCATCGCCAACTGACGCGCCGTGCGCTGCTCTATACCGAGATGGTGGTGGCGGATGCCGTGATCCACGGCAAGCGCGACCGGCTGCTGGGGTTCGATCCGTCGGAGCATCCGGTGGCGCTGCAACTCGGCGGCTCCGAACCGGCCAAGCTCGCTGAAGCGGCACGCATCGGTGAAGCGTCCGGTTACGACGAGATCAACCTCAATGTCGGCTGCCCGTCGGACCGCGTGCAGTCGGGCACGTTCGGCGCCTGCCTGATGAAGACACCGGCGCTGGTCGCCGACTGCATCGCGGCAATGAAGGCAGCGGTGGCTATTCCGGTCACGGTGAAGTGCCGGCTGGGCGTCGACGACCAGGACACCGAGGTCGCGCTCGATGCTCTGGCAGACGGGGTTTTCGCGGCCGGCGCGGATGCGCTCTGGGTGCACGCGCGCAAAGCGTGGCTGGAAGGTCTGTCGCCGAAAGAGAACCGCGACATTCCTCCGCTCGACTACAGCCGCGTCTACCGTCTCAAGCAAAAACATCCGGACCGGTTCATCGGCATCAATGGCGGCGTGCTTTCGCTCGAGGCGACGCGCGAGCATCTTGCGCATGTCGATGGCGCGATGCTTGGCCGCGCCGCCTATCACACGCCCGGCCTGCTCGCCGAGATCGATCATGCGATCTACGGCGACGCGAGAGCGCCGGCCGACTGGGCAGCGATGATCGATACGATGGCGGAATATGCCGCCCGTCATATCGAGGCGGGCGGTCGTGTCGCGCATGTGACGCGTCACATGACCGGCCTGTTTCACGGATTGCCCGGCGCGCGGCGCTGGCGCCAGATTCTGTCCACCGACGCATCGAAGCCGGGGGCGGGGCCGGAGGTGATTTACGCAGCCTTCGCCGCAGTCGATCTGGAGACGGTGCCGAGCGCCGCCTAAATTTCCTTTTCCGCCAGTTCACGGAAAGCATCCGGCACCGAGCGCGCCAGATCCAGTGCCACCGGACCGTAGCCGACAGCTTCCGAGCCGAAGCGGTTACGGATCGCATCCACGGCGCGATCGGCCATCAACCTGGCGATGCCGCGCTTTGTGCCGGGGCGGCGGCGTTCGTCGTTCAGGCCCAAAGGCAGGTCGAGCTGGACCGACGCCTGTTCTTCGAGATGCGAGACGGAGATCGCGAGCAGCGAGATCGTTTTCTCCTTCGGATGGTCGCGCAGTGCCGTGAGCACCAGCTCTTGGGCGACTTCGGCCAGCGTGACCGTTGCTGAGATGGCCGCATCGAGCGTCACCGAGCGCGTGACCGACTGCATGTCGGCAAAGCGAACGCGCGCGGTGATCGTACGCCCGCCGCGCAGCTTTGCGCGCATGCGGCTTGCGACGCGGTCGGCGAGGTGGAGCAGGGTAGGGCGGATCACGCGCATCAACGCCGGCTTCTTGCCCAGCGCCGATTGCGCGCCGACCGAATGCGCGCGGCGATGCGTTTCGATGCTGCGCAGGTCACGGTTCCAGGCGAGCGCGGAGAGTTTTTCGCTGGCTGCCGTGCCGATCAGCTTTTCCAGCGACCAGCCCGGCGTCGTCGCGAGCTGACCGATCCTGGTGACGCCGATCTCCGCGAGCTTCGCCTGCGTGACAGGCCCAACGCCCCACATCAAGCCGACCGGCAGGTCGTGCAGGAAATCGAGCTCGGTTTTTGGGTCGACGACGACCAGCCCGTCAGGTTTCGCCACCTGCGAGGCGATTTTCGCCAGATGTTTGGTGCGCGCGACACCGACGGAGATCGGCAGGTCGAGTTCCTCACGCACACGCCGCCTGATCTTTGTTGCGATGTCTTCGGGTGAACCGAACAGATGCGTGCAGCCGGCGACGTCGGCGAAGGCCTCGTCGATCGAGATGCGCTCCACCGCCGGCGTGAAACTGTAGAGCATGTCGATCGCCGCGTCGCCGAGGCGTTGATAATGGGAAAAATTGCCGCCGACGAAGATCAGCTCCGGGCACAGCTCACGCGCCTTGCGCCCGCTCATGCCGCCATGCACGCCGAATACCTTCGCCTCGTAAGACGCCGCCAGCACCACGCCGCCGCCGACCGCGATCGGCTTGCCGCGCAGCGACGGATCGAGCATCTGCTCCACCGAAGCGTAGAAGGCGTCGAGATCCGCGTGGAGAATGGTGGCGGTCGTGTCCATGCCCGGTCCCGAGAAAATCGCCCGGCATGCGAGCTTTGGAACAAACAAAGAACATTGACGTCAACAAATGTCAAGCGGCGCTGGTGCAATCGCTCGCCGGCAAGCCGGGTTTACATCGACGGCTCAGCCGTTTAGCCACGGTCCGACACTTCACCGGATAACTTCCGAGCATGACCGAACTCAGCATGTATGCGATCGCAGGCCTTGCCGTCGCGGCCGTCTTCTCCGGCGTGATCTCCGGTCTGCTCGCGGGAATTTTCGGCATTGGCGGCGGCGCCGTCCTGGTGCCGGTATTCTACCAGTTCCTGGGTGCGCTTGGCGTTGCCGAAGAGGTGCGCATGCACATCGCGGTCGGCACCTCGCTCGCACTGATCGTCCCGACCTCGATCCGGTCGTTCACCGGGCACAAAGCACGCGGCGCGGTAGACATGGAGCTTCTGCGGTCGATGAGCGCTGCTGTCATTGTCGGCGTGATCCTCGCTGCGATCCTCGCCGCCTACATATCGAGCGCGGAACTGCGCACGATCTTCGCTGTCCTGACCTTGATCTTCGGATTTCGGCTGATCTTCAACCGGGACAGTTGGCGGCTGGGGCAGAGCGTTCCTGACAATCCGTGGCGGAGCCTCGTCGGCGTCGTCATCGGCTTCCTGTCAACGCTGCTCGGCATCGGCGGTGGCATCATGAACAACACGTTCATGACGCTCTACGGCCGGTCGCTGCATCAGGCGGTTGGCACGTCCTCCGGCGTTGGCGTGCTGATCGCGATACCCGGCACGCTGGGCTACGTCTGGGCGGGCTGGGGCAACCCGCTGCTGCCCGTCGGTTCGACCGGTTTCGTCAACTGGATCGCTTTTGCTCTGATCCTGCCGATCGCGCTCCTCGTGACACCTTATGGTGTCAGGATCGCGCATGCGCTGCCGAGGCGGCAACTCGAGATCGCTTTCGGCCTGTTCTGCCTGTTCGTGGCGGCGCGCTTTTTCATCAGCCTGACCTGAGATCAGACGAGCCCATCGCCGGCACTCACAAGGGCTTGCCAAACCGATAAGTATCCGCTTATCTATTTCGCATGACGGAATCAGACATCTTTCGCGCGCTCGCCGACCCGACACGCCGGGCCGTGTTCGATCGCCTGGCCAAGGGCGAGATGACGGTTGCCGACCTGAAGGCTGGCTTCGCCATCTCGCAGCCGGCCGTTTCGCAACATCTGGCGTCGCTGAAGAAAGCCGGGCTTGTGTCGGAGCGCCGCGCCGGCCGCAATGCCTTCTATGCGATCCGGCAAGAAGGACTCGATCCGCTGCTTTCCTGGATCGAGCGTTACCGCATCTTCTGGCCGGATCGTGTCGAGCGCCTGAAGACCGTGCTGAAAGGGATGGACCAATGAACGATGCGCCGCAGGCAGATGTGCAAGAAGCAGGCGACATCGTCGTCGAGTGCGATCTGGAAGAAGCGCCGGAAAAGGTCTGGCGTGCGCTGACGGAGCCGGAATTCGTCGCGGCCTGGCTGCATCCCGGCGACATCAAGCCGGAAGAGGGTGCGCGTTTTGCACTCGAAGGCGAGGATGGCGCGGTCGAGTGCGAGGTGATCGATGTCGAGGCCGAAAGACTCATCCGCTATTCGTGGCGCGATGAGACGGCGCGGCGCCACGGCCTGTCTTCCACCGTCAGCTTCGAGCTTCTCCCCGCGATCGGCGGCGGCACGCATCTGACGATCATCCATGGCGACTTCCGCCGCGTCGAGGCGTCCGCAATGCCGCCTGCGGCGAACTCGAACACGCCGCTCGTCATGCGGCTCGCAGCCTGAGGAGGCCAATCATGTCCATCAGCAATCTGGTTCCGATGGTGATCGAGCAGTCGAGTCGCGGCGAACGCGCTTTCGACATCTTTTCGCGGCTGCTGCGCGAGCGCATCGTCTTCGTGAATGGCCCGGTCGACGACAATATGGCTGCGACCGTCTGCGCGCAGCTCCTGTCGCTGGAAGCCGACAATCCGAAGAAGGAGATCGCGCTCTACATCAATTCGCCCGGCGGCGTGGTGACCAGCGGCATGGCGATCTACGACACGATGCAATACATCCGCTGCCCCGTCTCGACGGTGTGCATGGGAACAGCGATGTCGATGGGATCGTTCCTGCTGATGGCGGGGTCACCGGGCCTGCGCATCGCGCTGCCCAATGTGTCGATCATGCTGCATCAATTGTCCGGCGGTTTTCAGGGCAAGGCATCGGATATCGAGCGGCATGCGCAGAACGCTCTGAACCAGAAGCGCCGCATGGCCGAGCTGTATGTTAAGCACTGCGGCCGGACACTCGAGGAGGTCGACCGCACGCTGGACCGTGATTTCTTCATGACCGCCGAAGAAGCCAAGGCCTGGGGGGTCGTCGACCACATTTATGAGCGGCGTATCGATCAGCTCTCACTGCTGCCGGCAGCTTAGTCCCGAAGCATAAGCCGGTCGCCGCGCACGTCGAAGCCGGACAGCGTGCCGATGAAGTTCATACCGAGCAGGCTCTGCCCCAGCATGCCGCGTTCAGTGACGAGCATCGGCACGTTGGTGCGAACGATCTGGCCGACGGCGATTTCTTTCGCAACGACACGCGCGGCGCGCGCCACGCCATTCGCTGTTGAAACCGGCACATTGTAGGTGAGGTTTTGCGGATCGTAGCCGGCGCGCTCGGCATCGGCGGCCGTGAGAACGGTCGCGGACGCGCCGGTGTCGACCATCATGTTAACGGCGACGCCATTGATCGCGCCGCGTGCTTCGAAGTGGCCATTGTTCGACTTTTCGAGCACCACCATGATGCCGCCGTCGGCATCGCTGATCGACAGCGGGCTGCCCGGGATCAGCCCCGCGGTGACCCGGCTCGCAACGTCCTGCAGTTCGTAGCGGTACTGGTAACCGGCGACGAGAATTAGCGCGATGAAAAGCCAGACGGCGAGGTTGCGCGCGACGTCGCCAAGCGCGTGCCGCCCGGAGCCGACGATTGCCGCTGCCAGGACCACACCCCAGGCGAGCAGGCCGACCATGCTGGCAAAACTGCCATTGGGGAGGCCGAAGGTCTGGCCCACCTCGTCATTCATGACGAGCAGGACGAGGCCGCCGCCCAGGATCGCGATGACAATGAAGAAGAGGCGGTTCATTCGCCGGCCGCCCTCTCGCGCGCCATACGCGCCCGGCGCGTTTCGCGGCGCGGCTTTCGCTCAACCGTTTCAAGCCGTGCGGGCAGCAGCGCCATGACCTCCCTACGGGTTTCGGGCGTCATGGAAATCCAGGCCGAGATCTCGTCGCGCGTGCGCCCGCAGCCGAAGCAATAGCCGGTTTTCATGTCGATCGAGCAGACGAGGATGCAGGGCGATTCGATGATGGTCACGTATGTTCGTCCAAGACCTGATTCACATGGTGCAATCGTGAGGCGGACGCAAGACCCGCCAATCCGGCGGAATCGCCGCGAAAGCGGCGTTGTATCAAGTCCGGAACCCCGCTATTGCGGCCACGATAATGGATCATTCTATGCCTTCCGGCTCGCCCTTCGATGATTTCCGCGACCTCCTGAAAACCTTGCCTGACGGCAATGTTGAGGCGGAGAAACGCGTACGCGACGATTTTGCCCGCATGGCGAAACCAAAAAATTCGCTCGGCCGGCTGGAGGATATCGCCGCCTGGCTGGCGCGCTGGACTGGCAAAAAACCTGCTGTGAACCGGCCGCTTGTCGCGCTGTTCGCCGGCAATCATGGTGTGGCGCGGCACGGCATCTCGCCGCGCTCGGTGATCGCCACGCAGGCGGCCGTCGAGCTCGCCGCCGCAGGTGGTGCGGCGATCAACCAGCTCTGCCTCGCTCATGATCTCGGCCTGAAAGTCTTCGACCTCGCGCTCGATGTTCCGACCGCCGACATTACCGAAGCTGCCGCACTGGACGAACGCGCCGCCGCCGCGACCATGGCGTTCGGCATGGAGGCGGTCGCGGACTCGACAGACCTGCTGATTATTGGCGATCTCGGGGTCGGCAACTCGACGATCGCAGCGGCACTCTCCGCGGCGCTGTTTGGCGGCAGGGGCGCCGACTGGGTCGGGCCGGGTTCCGGCGCCAATGAAACGATGATCGGACGTAAGGCCGAAACCGTCGATCGCGCGCTCGCCTTTCACGCGAACAGTCTCTCGGACCCGCTGGAGATATCGCGGCGGCTCGGTGGGCGGGAATTTTCCGCCATCGCCGGGGCGATCCTTGCAGCGCGTGTGCAGAATATTCCGGTCGTGCTCGACGGGTTCGCGACCACGGCAGCGGCCGCCATCCTTCATGCAATCAACGCGGCGGCGCTCGACCACTGCCTGCTGGCGCATGTCTCGACAGAGCCGGGACATCGCAAGCTCGCGGAGCGGATCGGCCTGAGCCCGGTGTTCGACTTCGGCCTCAATCATGGCGAAGGTACAGGAGCGGCGCTCGCTGCCGGCGTCGTTCGCGCCGCCGCGCTGCTTCACTCCGGCATGGCGATTGCGCTGCCGCGCTAAAGCACGTCGCGCACAATCGCTCCCAACCCACCCGCCTCGCTTTTGGGGCGCCTGCCGGGCGAGGCAACGAGTCTCGCCCCGGCTCTCGCCCGAAAGCGACCGAGGTATGCAGTTTCGAAAAGGTACGATGCTGCTTCGTGGCCATCGGCGATCATGACGTGTCGAAAGGTCGGGGCGCCGCGACGGTCAGCGCGCCCGACATAGCCAAGACAAATAGCGCCAGTTGCCGGAGCATGATGTAGCGTCGAGCCGGCCGGCGTCCGAAGCAGTGGGCCGGTCTCGGCAGTTTTCGCATCGCCAGCGCCAGCGCGCGAAAACAGGCGGCAAGGCGCATGAGATCGGCAACGCTGTCGCCACCGGCCATCGATGCGGGCTGGTGCGGGGCGGCGACGCCCACCGCCAGCGCTTCGCCGATGACGAAATCGCAGGCGACGGCCTCGGCCTGACGCAGAATCCAGAGGATCAGACACCGGATTGGCAGAGACCGGCCGCAGGCGCATTCGGCCAGAACGGAGAGCGCGACAAGCATCTCAGCGATGCGTGCCAGCACCTGTCCGTCCTCGTCGTTTGCCTTCCAGTCCATATCCGTCTCCGTGTTGCCGCGGCGATTGTGGATGAGGTCGAGAGGGGGGTGGACGAACCCAGGAAAACATTCCTGACATATACTGACAAAGAAGGGCGCCAGGGTACGAATCTGAAAGATACAACGCGCGCTAGCGCCGCCGCCCGCCTGCCGCGGCCTTGGTCGGAATGGCGGGCAGCGCCTCCATGACGCGCGTCGCCGGCAGGATGACGATCGCGTCCGTGCCTTCGCGCAGCTTGGAATGCAATTCGAACTCGCCGCCATGCATGGCGACCAGGCCTTGCACGATCGGCAGGCCGAGGCCGGTGCCCTGTTCCGCGCTCTTGATGGCGATCGAGCCCTGGCCGAAGGCGGACAGCACGACCGGGATTTCATCGGCGGGAATGCCCGGACCGTTATCGCGGATCGACAGATATTGCCCGCCGCCCTGCGTCCAGCCGACGCGCACGCGCACCTCGCCGCCGGTGGCGGTGAATTTCACGGCGTTGGAGAGCAGGTTCAGCGTAATTTGCCGCAGCGCGCGCTCGTCCGCAAAGACGCGCGGCAGCGACGGCTCGAACATCTGCGTGATGCGGATGTCCTTGTTGCGCGCCTTCAGCTCCATCATGTGGCAGCAGTCTTCCACGATGGTCAGCAGCGACACGGGCTCCTCATTCAACTGATAGCGGCCGGCCTCGATGCGTGACAGGTCGAGGATCTCGTTGATCAGGTCGAGCAGATGCTGGCCCGAGCCGTGAATGTCGCGCGCATAATCGCGATAGGTGCCGTTCTGCATCGGCCCAAGCACTTCGTTCGCCATCACCTCGGAAAAACCGAGAATGGCGTTGAGCGGCGTGCGCAGCTCATGGCTCATCGAGGCAAGGAAACGCGACTTGGCGAGGTTGGCTTCTTCGGCGCGGCGGCGCGCTTCATCGGACATCGACTTTGCCGTCTCGAGCTCGGCAATGAGCGCATCTTTTTCCGTGCGGAACGAAAGCAGCATGATCGCAGATTTGTGGAGATGACCGGCCACGTAGCTGAAGAAGGGCAGGGCGGCGACCAGCAGGCCGACCATGATCGCTTCGGCTGGCTGGCGGAGATTGGCGCCGAGCAGCGCATAGACGCCGACCGGCAGCGCGAAGGTGAGCATCAGCGCGCCGCGCAGTGACGAGGAGATGATCGCGGTTGCCGCCATGGCGATGAGCAGCACGACGGCCTTCACGATGGCGAACTGGTCGACGCCGCAGGCTTCGCAGGTCAGCGACGCGAAATAGGCCCACGCGATGCCCCCGGCGAAATGCGCGATCAGGAAATTGCGCCGCGTCGTGGCGGTGTCGATGTCGGCCGCGTCCAGCGCGTCGGTGCGGCGCGCCAGGATGCCGAGACCGGCGTAGCAGGCGATGGTGATCAATGCCCAGGCGAGGATGTCGCGGCTCATGCCGGCGATCAGCCCGGCGGCAGTGACAAGGACCACCATCAGCGGGATCGCGGTCGCGCTGTTCATCATCGCATGCGCGTGAAGCTTCAGCAGCTCCCGGTCGAAAGCCGGACTGCCGGACTGCTGGGACAGCCGGTCGCGCGTACGACGCACCGCGCGAGCGACATCGGTGTTGCGATGCGCTTTCCTGCGGTCCACAATGTTCTTGTCCGCCGTGGTCGAGCGTTGCAACGCCATACTCGGATCAACTTACACGCTGAGGCTGTGCCGACTGGCAAGGCTAGTTGCGAATGATTAAGACTCTGTTTGCTATATGAGCCGCACTTTATCAGGCCGCCGCGTGCGCAGGCCCCGCGGCGCCTTCCGCAAATTCCTCGATTATCTGCTCGGCTTCGCGATTCTGGCGCTGCTCGCCGTGATTGCGGCGCGTTATGACCGGGTGGATACGCGGCAGGTCGCGGGCGCGGTGACCGTCAATGACGGGGATTCGCTGACGCTTGGCGCCGTTCGCATTCGCCTCGTTGGCATCGACGCCCCGGAATACGATCAGAGATGCCAAAGGAACGGCGCCGACTATGCCTGCGGCCGCGAGGCTCGCAAGGCGCTCGCCGATCTCGCCGCCGCCGACGGTGTCTCGTGTGAAGGCTGGGAAACGGATCGGTACGGCCGGCTGCTTGCCGTGTGCAAGGCGGGCTCCGTTGATCTCAACCGCCGGCAAGTCGAGCAGGGCTGGGCCGTCGCCTATGGCGACTATTTCGATGCGGAGCATGCCGCGCGCGATGCCAAGCGCGGCCTGTGGGCCGGCACGTTCGACCGTCCGCGCGACTGGCGCGACATGCATGGCGGACTTGCCGAGAGCGAGCACGATGTTTTCGGCGCTGCCGCGAACTGGCTGAGGCAACTGTTCGGCTTTTCATGAACAGCGCCGCATGCTTTGGTTTCCTGCCAAGCGAGGAGAAGCATTGATGAAACTCTATGACGGCGGCCGCGCGCCGAACCCGCGTCGCGTACGCGTCTTTCTCGCCGAGAAGGGGATTTCGGTGCCGCTGGTGCCGATCGATATGGCGCGCTCGAACACAAGCGCGCTGCCGTTGCCGAACGCAACCCGCTGATGCGGTTGCCCGTGCTGGAACTCGACGACGGCACGATCCTCACCGAATCCATCGCGATCTGCCGCTACTTCGAAGAACTGCAGCCGGAACCGCAGCTGTTCGGCACGAGCGCGCTCGGCAAAGCCAAGGTCGAGATGTGGCAGCGCCGGCTGGAACTCAACCTGATGATGCCGGTGGCGCAGGTGTTCCGCCACATTCATCCGGCCATGGTCGAATGGGAAATTCCGCAGGTGCCGGAATGGGGCGAGGTGAACAAGCCGAAAGCGATCGAGTTCCTGCACATCCTCGACAAGGAGCTGGCGAGCCGCGAATTCGCGGCTGGCGATGATTATTCCGTCGCCGATATCACCGGGATGATCGCCATCGATTTCATGAAACCGGCGCGCATCGCCGTGCCGGACGAACTCACCCACGTGAAGCGCTGGCATCAGGCGTTGAAGGCGCGCCCGAGCGCGGAGGCATGACGCTTAGCGCTGAACTCGACGCGCTTTCGGCGGAGATCCGCGCATGCCGCATCTGTCTCGACGCGCCACTGGGCAAGCCGCTGCCGCATGAGCCGCGACCGGTGTTCGTGCCGTCGTCGACCGCGCGCATCCTGATCGCCGGTCAGGCACCCGGCACCAAGGTGCATCTGTCCGGAAAGCCGTTCACCGACCGGTCCGGCGATCGGCTGCGCGACTGGCTGGGCGTGACGCCGGACGAGTTCTACGACGCCGACAAATTCGTCATGTTACCAATGGGGTTCTGTTTTCCCGGCCAGGACGCAAAGGGAAGCGACCTGCCGCCGCGCAAGGAATGCGCGCAGGCCTGGCGACCGCGTCTCATGGCGCTGATGCCGCAGATCGACCTGGTGCTCACCATCGGCATTTACGCGCAGGCCTGGCACATGGACGCGCGCCCGGGGTCGCTCACCGATACGGTGGCTGATTGGAAGCGGATATTCGAGCGTTCAGGCGCGCGAAAGGTGCTGCCGCTGCCGCATCCGTCATGGCGCAACACCGGCTGGCTGAAGAAAAATCCGTGGTTTGAAACGGAGCTGCTGCCGTTTCTGCGCACCGAGGTCCGCACCCGCCTGGATCAGCGTTTGCGCAAACGAAATCACTAATTGCCGTTGTGGTTGGAAAATCTTTGCTGTATATTGGTGCCAATCGCCTGAATTGAGCGAATCTTTTCTACCGGAGCATTTTCCCATGGACCGCCTCGACCGCAAGATCCTGCGCCTGCTGCAGGAGGACGCGACGCTCGCCGTCGCCGACATCGCAAAGAAGGTGGGGCTCTCGACAACGCCATGCTGGCGGCGCATCCAGAAGCTCGAGGAAGAGGGCGTCATCAAGCGCCGTGTTGCCATCCTCGACCCCGAGAAGGTCAATGCGCGTGTCACGGTGATCGTGTCGATCCGCACCAATTCGCACAGCCTCGAATGGCTGCGCCGTTTCTCCGAGGTCGTGCAGGAGTTTCCGGAGGTGGTCGAGTTCTATCGCATGAGCGGCGACGTCGATTATCTGCTGCGCGTGGTGGTGCCCGACATCGCGTCCTACGACGCCTTCTACAAGCGCTTGATCGCCAAGATCGAGATCCGCGATGTGTCATCGGCGTTCGCGATGGAGCAGATCAAGTACACGACTGAAATGCCGCTCGATTACATGATGCTCGACAAGGAGTCGGGCGAGAGGGCTGCGTAGGAGCGCGCCTACTTGGTGATCGCCTTCCACGGATTGGCGCCAGGCGCCACGGGCCGATCGACATTCTTCATGTGCTCGACCTCGGCGCGGCCGATCGAATAGCCGACGTCGAGCTGAATGACGCCATCGAGCAGGAAGAACTGCGTGCGCTCGACGCCGGTCCTCAGCTTTCCCGTCACCGCGACCGGTTCATAAGCTTCTGCAAGCTTGTACGGTGTTGACGGTCTGACCAGCACCATCTGGTTCACCGGCGGCTGAGGCATGTGACTGCAGGCACCGACCCAAGGCACCAGCATGAATTCATAGACGAGGTCGTTTTCGCGATCGGTGGGCAGGAGATAGCCCTCGATGCGAATTTCCTTGCCTGCGAATTCCTCCGAGAGCGGTGCATCCTCGGCCTTGCCGGTGACGGCGTCGCCCGCGACAAGATCCTTCCAGGTGATCGACAGGCCGGCGGGTGCGGCAGCGGCAGCGCCGAGCGATGTTGCAAGCACACTCGCAATGATCAGCAATTTCAAACGCATAGACACGGTTTCTTCTCAGACTGAATCCGCACTTAAGCGGCTCGCGGCGGAATGGTCAATTCAACGCGCCGTGTTCTTCTTCGCGGATAGCCGTTCAAGCTGTTTCGGGTCGGTCAGTTCTTTCACGGCTCCCTTGCCGATCCAGCGCGCCGTCTTGTCGTCGGAGGCTTCGAGCTTTTGCGCGAGCTTCAGCGCCGGCGCATGCAGCGAGAGCGAGTGCTTGCCGATCTGGCGCAGCGCCCAGTTCACCGCTTTCTTCACGAAGTTGCGGCTGTCGGTCGAATGTGTCTCGATGATCGGCAGCCAGCCGAGAAATGTCTCGTCCGGCTCCTTTTTCAAATGCACCGCACCCCACGCCATCATAGCGAAGGCGGTGCGGCGTACGAATTCGCGTTCGTCCTTGACGAAGACCGGAACAAGCTCCTTGGCGAGCCCCGCGTCGCAAAAAAGGTCGGCGCCGTGATCGACGATCTCCCACGAGTCGAATTCCGCGACGTAGGCTTCCGCCTGCTTGCGCGTCACCTTCTTCGGCTCGTCGGTGAAGAGCGAGAGCAGTCGCGCCTCCCGGATGCCGCTCTCCCAGAGTTCGGCGGCGCGCTCGTGGTTCTTCTTCATCGCGCGGCCGAGCGGCCGGAGCACGGCGTTGGAGACACCCAGCGCCTGATCCGCCTTGATGCCGACGCGCGCCATGCCGGCGCGGTTCTTGTCTGAGGTGAGCGACTTCAGGTGGCGGATCGCGTCGCTGGCCGTCCAGTCGGGTGAGGGCTCCTTGCTCACTCGCGTTCCAGCCGCGCCATCAGCGAAGAGGTATCCCAGCGCTTGCCGCCCATCGCCTGCACATCCTTGTAGAACTGGTCGACAAGTGCTGTGACCGGCAGCTTCGCGCCGTTGCGATCGGCCTCCTCGAGGCAGATGCCCAGATCCTTGCGCATCCAATCGACGGCGAAACCGAAATCATATTTGCCGGCATTCATCGTCTTGTGGCGGTTTTCCATCTGCCAGGAGCCGGCAGCGCCCTTGGAGATCACTTCGACGACCTTCTCGATGTCGAGGCCAGCCTTCTTGCCGAAGTGCAGGCCTTCGGCGAGCCCCTGCACGAGCCCTGCAATGCAGATCTGGTTGATCATCTTGGTGAGCTGGCCGGCGCCGGGGTCGCCCATAAGCCCAACCATCTTTGCGTATGCCTCGATCACCGGCTTGGCCTTGGCGAAATCGCCCTCCGCGCCGCCGACCATCACGGTGAGCTGCCCGTTTACCGCACCTGCCTGGCCGCCGGAGACGGGCGCGTCGAGGAAGCCGAAACCACTTGAGTTGGCCTGCTCCCAAAGTTCGCGCGCAACCGCGGCGGACGCCGTGGTGTTGTCGATGAAGATCGAGCCTTTCTTCATGTCCTTGAACGCGCCGTCGTCGCCGATGGTCACTTCGCGCAGATCGTCGTCATTGCCGACACAGGCAAAGACGAAGTCCTTGCCGGCGGCGGCTTGCCGCGGCGTGTCGGCCAGCGTGCCGCCATATTCCTTCACCCACTGCTCGGCCTTGGCTTTCGTGCGGTTGAACACCGTCACGTCGTGGCCGCCCTTCTTCAGGAGATGTCCGGCCATGGGATAACCCATGACGCCAAGCCCAATGAATGCGACCTTTGCCATCAATAACCTCTTCGAATGATTGCTGTGATTAGCGGACGAGGTGTCGTGTCAGGGACCGCTCGATCCACTCGATGCCGTGCCGCAGCGCCTCGACGATGGCGAGATAGATCAGCGCCGCCCAAAGATATGTCTGGAAGTCGAAGCTGCGGGAATAGGCGAGCCGCGTCTGGCCCATCAGGTCGGGGACGGTGATCAGCGCCACGATGGCCGAGCCCTTGATCATCAGGATGATCTCGTTGCCGTAGGGGCGGAGCGCGACGATCAGGGCCTGTGGCAGGATGACCTTGCGCAGGATCTGCAGATTATGAAGGCCAAGTGCCGCGCCGCCTTCCCACTGGCCTTTCGGCACGCTCTGGATCGCCCCGCGCAGGATTTCCGCCTGATAGGCGGCGGTGTTCAGCGTGAAGGCGAGAATCGCGCAGTACCAGGCCTCGCGGAAGAAGACCCAGAGGCCGACCGTCTCGAGCTGAAGCCGGAACGAGCCCAGCCCGTAATAGATCAGGAACGTCTGCGCCAGGAGCGGCGTGCCGCGAAAGAAATAGACATAGGCGTAAGCCAGGGCAGAGGCCACGCGGTTCTTCGACATTCGCCCATAGGCGACTGGTATGGAGAGGATGGCGCCGAGAATGATCGAGACGAAGACAAGCTGCAGCGTCGTGACGAGGCCGTTCCAGTAAGCAGGCGCCCAGCGTTGGAAGAGTTCGGGGTTCCACGCGGTGATGAGGTAGACCACCAGCGCGATGAACACGATCAGCCAGAGCCCTAGCAACGAGGTGCCGACGATGCGCTCACGGGTCCACTCGCGCGCCCGGGGAGGGATATCGTCGACGTCGACGGTATGAGTGACCGCCGTCATCGTTTCGCCTCGCTCTGGCTGACTGCACGCTCGACCTGGTTGATGCCGATGGACGAGATGATCGCCAGCACCAGGTAAAGCAGCGCGGCAAGGCCGAAGAACAGGAAAGGCTCGCGTGTGACGCGCGCCGCGATCCCGGTCTGCCGCAGAATGTCGGAGAGGCCGATCGCCGAGACGATGGCCGTATCCTTGAGCAGGATCAGCCAGAGATTGGCGAGGCCGGGCAGGGCGATGCGAACGAGCTGCGGCAGGATGACGAGTCGCATCGTCTGGCCGCCAGTCAGGCCGATCGAATAGCCGCCCTCATATTGCCCGCGCGGGATCGCCTTGAACGCGGAGAGGAACACCTCGCTGGCATAGGAGGAGAACACGACGCCGAGCGCCACCATGCCGGACACGAAGCTGTTCACTTCGACGCTCGCGCCGGGCTGCAGGAAGCGCACGAGTTCCTGAATACCGATCTGCACGCCGTAATAGACGAGGAAGAGCGTCAGCAGTTCGGGCAGGCCGCGAAAGATGGTGGTGTAGATATTGCCGGCGAGCCTCAGCGTCGGTTCGCGCGATTGCTTGGCGAGCGCCACGAAAAAACCGATCGCGAGGCCGACCGGCAGTGTGGCCGCCGCGAGCGCCACTGTGATGAAGACGCCGTGGAAAATATCGTCAAGCCAGCCTTCCGGTCCCCAACTTATGAGGGTCCAGTAGCTCGACATGAGGCGGTTCGGCTCCGTGCTCTGCGGGAAGGCTGGCGGGCGGCGAGGTGTCGCCGCCCGCTGCCAGTCGCTTAGGATTCGGCGCCGTAGACGTCGAACGTGAAGTACTTGTCGTTGATTTCCTTGTACTTGCCGTTCGCGCGGATCGCCTTGATCGCGTCGTTGAGCTTGTTGACGAGGTCGGTCTCGCCCTTGCGAACGGCGATGCCGGCGCCCTCACCGAAGATCTCGACGGGCTGCGGCTCTGGCTGGCCGATGAGCTTGCAGCAGGCGCCGTCTGGCGTCTTCAGCCATTCCTCGAGCACGCTGATGTCGTCCTCGACGGCATCGAGGCGTCCGTTGGCGAGGTCGAGCAGGAACTCCTGGCTCGTCGGGTAGCCCTTGATCTCGGAGTCGGTGAAGGTCTGCGTCGCGTAGTTGAAGTGGGTGGTCGAGGTGGCGACGCCAATCGTCTTGCCAGCGAGGTCAGCCTTTGTCACGCCCTTGAGGTCGGAGTCCTTCGGACCGGCGATGGCCGACGGCGTGTTGTAATACTTGCCGGTGAAGTCGACCTTCTCCTTGCGCTCGTCGGTGATCGACATGGATGCGATGATGGCGTCGAACTTGCCGGCCTGCAGCGCCGGGATGATGCCGTCCCAATCCTGGGTGACGAACTCGCACTTCACCTTCATCTCATCGCAAAGCGCGTTGGCGATGTCGATGTCGAAGCCTTCGAGTTTGCCGTCGGCGGTCAGATTGTTGAAGGGCGGGTAGGCGCCTTCGGTTCCGATCTTCAGAGTCTCCTGCGCAGACGCCACACCCGCCGAGAAGGCGATGGCGGCAGTCGCAGCCAGGAGAAGCTTGGAAATAGTCATGATGTTCCTCTCTGTTTTGAGCCCGGCCAAAGTTTTTTTCTTTAGGCCGCGTGGTCGCCCCGGCACTCCCTGCCGGCCGACCGCTGGCGGGATATTCCCATTGTTTTTGCTGAAAAAGCAACCGCTAAGCGGCGGATTCTGTGCGTTTCGAGGGTGTCGCGAAGTCAGCTTTTGAGGCCGGTTCGATCTTCGATGAAGGTTGCTATTGCCGCAACGTCATCCAGGTTGAAGACCGGGACGGTCTCGCCAGAAACCTGATGGTCCGCGGCGATCGCCACGATGGTCGGGTCCTTGCTGGTCAACGGCGTGGCATCTTTCGCGCCCAGTCGGCGGCATTCGATCTTGAGATGGGCTTCGCGCTTGTATCCCTCGACCAGGACGAGATCGCATGAGGACAGTCTGGCCAGTACCTCGTCCAGTTTCGGTTCGGCCTCGCCGCGCAATTCATGCATCAGCGCCCAGCGCCGGTCCGAGACGATCGCGACTTCCGCGGCGCCGGCCACACGATGGCGGAAGGAGTCTGTGCCTTCCTTGTCGATGTCGAAATCGTGGTGTGCGTGTTTTACCGTCGAAACGCGCCGGCCGCGTTTGGTCAGTTCGGAGACGAGCCGCTCCGTCAGCGTGGTCTTGCCGCAATTCTTCCAGCCGGTGACGCCAAAAACCTTCATGCCGGCATCGCCTTCAGGATCGCTTCGGCCTGAGCTAGGTCATCCGGCGTGTTGACGTTAAAGAACGGGTCTGCGGCGGCGTTCAGCGCGAGCTTCGGGAAATCGATCGATACCGCACCGTGGCGATCGGCAAAACTGGTGACCTTGCGGTTGCCGTCATGCGCCAGGAACTGCGCCAGTGCGCTTTTCAGCGAAACAGGCCAGAGCGCCACGACAGGATGGCGCGCACCTTCGGACGCTACGATCGCGATGGCGCCGGCCTTGACGCTTGCCGCGGACAGCTTTGCCGCGAGATCGCCCGGGATAAACGGGGTATCGGCCGGCACCGTCAGAATGTGCGGGATGTTCTGCCCCGCCGCCCATTCCATGCCGGCCAGGATGCCCGCCAGGGGCCCGGGCCAGTCGTTCGTTTTGTCGGCAACGACCGGCAGGCCGAACGCGGCAAAGCGTGAGGGATCGCCGTTGGCGTTGAGGACGACCGTCGTCACCTGCGGCTTCAGGCGATCCAGGACGTGCCGCAGAAGCGGCTTGCCGCCGAGCGTCAGCAGGCTTTTTTCATCGCCGCCCATCCGCGTCGAGCGCCCGCCCGCGAGGATGATGCCGGCGGTTCTCATTGAGCCCTGCCAACGCTCCGCGCAACCGCCATGACGAACAGGGTGGACGCGATTGCTGCGAGCGAGGAGATGAGCATGACGTACATCAGTGGATAGGGGCCAGTGTCAGGTCCGAGCAACGCGCTGGCCACCACGGCCAGTACCGCGCCGCCGCCGATCTGCATGGCGCCGCCAAGGCCCGAGGCTGAGCCCGCCAGTGCGGGCCTAACGCTCACGATGCCCGCATTGGAATTGGGCATCACCATGCCATTGCCGATGCCACCAAAAAAGATCGGTCCGAACAGGGACAGCGGATGGTTGAAGCCCGCGGCGAACAGCCCGAGCGAGAGAACCAGGCCCGCCGTGCTGATCAGATTGCCGAACAGCATCATCCGGTTGATGCCGATGCGAATGGAATAGCGACCGGATATGAAATTGCCGACCAGATAGCCGCAGGAGATGATGCCGAAGTAGAGCCCGTAACCCGACGGTGAGAGATGCAGCATCTCGGTGGCGACATAAGGACCACCGCCGACGAAGGCGAAGAAGCCACCCGAGGAGAAAGCCGCGGTCAGCGTGTAGCCCCAGAAGCGCCGTGAGCTCAGCAGTTCCGGATAGGCTTTGAACTGCGCGGTGAAGCTCTCCGACTTCTGTGCATTGGTCTCGCCGAGATCGAGATAGACGAATGCGAGCGCGACAGTGCCGAAGACAAGCGTGAGGAGAAACGTGGATTGCCAGCCAAACGTTTCGTCGAGAAGACCGCCGATCAGCGGTCCGACCATCGGCGCAAGCGACATGGCCATGATGACGTAGCCAAGCCTGCTGGCCGACTCCGCCGGCCCGACCGTGTCGCGCACGACGGCGCGCGCCAGCACCATGCCCGCGGCGGAGAAGGCTTGCAGCATGCGCGCTGCCAGGAGCGCTTCGATCGTGGGAGCGAAGATCGCGGCGACGGTTCCCGCGATGAAGATCCAGAAGCAGGCGATCATCACCGGCCGCCGGCCGTAACGGTCGGAGGCCGGTCCGATGAAGATCTGCAGTACGGCCGTTGCCATCAGATAGAGCGATACGGCAAGCTGAACGACCGCGTATTCGGTATCGAAATAGCGCGCCATGCCGGGCATGGACGGCAGGAACACATTCATCGACACCGCGCCCGTCGCGGTCGCGAGCACCAGCGTGATCAGGTGTGGCGGCGTGCGTCGATCAAGGGTGGGCATGGTCATCTCAGATGCCGTCCGGCGACATGGCGGGCGACGTCGTCTCGGCCGCGGGCCGCGCCTTTCCAACGACCCGTTCGCGGTAGAGTGTATAGAGACCCGAGCCGATGATGAGGCCCGAGCCGATGATCATCGGCAGGTCGGGGATGTCAGCGAAGACGAGGTAGCCGAGCACGATCGCCCAGAGCAGCGCCATATATCGAAATGGCGCGATAAAGGAGATCTCGCCGGTGCGCATCGCCATGATGATGAACTGATAGCCGAAGAGAAGCAGCACGGCCGCCATGGCAAGTCTCAGCACGCCCGGTGCAGTCACGGGCGTCCAGCCACCCATCGGACCGACGAGGAACACGCCACACACTGTCACGATGATGGCGGTGGTCGTTGAGACGAAAAGTGTGGGGATGTGATCGGGAAGCCGCTTCGTCGCAAGATCGCGCAACGTGCAGAAGAGGACACAGCTGAGCGCTGAAAGCGAGTAGATGCTAAAGCCCTCGAAGCCCGGCCGAACGACGACCAGTACGCCAACGAAACCGATGGTGATCGCCAGCCAGCGCCGCCAACCCACGGTTTCGCCGAAGACCAGCGCAGCACCCATGGTAACGGCCAGCGGCAGCGCCTGCAGAACGGCGGATACGTTGGCGATCGGCAAGTGCGCCAGGGCGATCAGGAAAAATACAGTGGCGCCCATCTCGCCGATCCCGCGCGCGATGACCATCGGGTGGAGCGCGGTGCGCGGATTGCTGAGCGCGCCCCGGTGCCAGGCGAGCAACGCGATCATCCCGGTCGCAAACGCTCCGCGGATCAGCATGACCTGCCCCATGTTCATCTCGGTCGAGGCAATTTTGACGATCGTATCGTTGACAGTGAATGCGGCCATCGAAATCGCCATGAAAAGCGCGCCGCTGAGATTTGGGGAAAGTTGCAACTGACGGTCCGGATTTCTCTCGGCTGCATGTATCACCCGGCAGCGAAACAGCAATGCTTATCACGTGGACCAGTTATGGCCGGTCCACTGTCGTCGCGAACCTTCATGTGCAGGCCGAGAAAGGCGATCCCGCCGCGAATTCGTGTCAGTTCGCCGGAACGAGATTCTCCGTGCCGTTGCCATCCTTGCCGGCGATCGTCCACAGGCCCTGCATGGAGCCGTCCGGCGCCACCTTGTAGACAACCAGCCCGATCGCATCGCCCATCACGTAACCTGCGGAGAAGGCGTCGTTGTTGCGCATGCAGATGCCTTGCGACGACGAGCCACCGGTTTGCCACTCGATGACGCAGGTCGTTTCGCTGGTCAGGGTGATTTCGGCGGTGCCGGTGTAGGGACTGCCATCAAAATTGGTGCCCTCGACCTGATAGGTGCCGCCGATCGACTGGGCGGCGGCCGGAGCGATTGCAGAAAGGCTAAAAAGGCACGCTGCGAGGAACTTGTTCATTGAGATACCCCTCAAGGTTGAATGTGACCCAAGGGTAACTCTATTGCGAATCTCGTTACGGGTAAATTGGACGCGCCGCGCGGAATGGTTGCGTGGTTAGCGCAGCGACAGACTTAGCCGCCGGTGACGCTCATATGGCGCGCGACGGCGGGCTTTTTCGTGCGCCGGTCGATGACAAAATCGTGGCCCTTCGGCTTACGGCCGATCGCCTGGTCGATGGCGTCGGAAACGAGTTGGTTGCCCTCAGACGCGCGCAGCGGGGCACGCAGGTCGGCTGCGTCGTCCTGTCCGAGGCACATGTAAAGCGTGCCGGTGCAGGTGAGGCGCACGCGGTTGCAGCTCTCGCAGAAATTATGGGTGAGGGGGGTGATGAAGCCGAGACGGCCTCCGGTCTCGGCGACATCGACATAACGTGCCGGCCCGCCGGTCTTGTAGGGAATGTCGGTCAGCGTGAACTGTTTTTCCAGATCGGCGCGCAACACCGACAGCGGCAGGTATTGATCCGTGCGATCCGCTTCGATCTCGCCCATCGGCATGGTTTCGATGACAGTCAGGTCCATGTCCCGGCCGTGCGCCCAGCGCATCAGCTCGGGTATTTCGCCGTCGTTGAAATCCTTCAGCGCCACCGCGTTGAGCTTGACCTTCAGCCCCGCCGCCTGCGCGGCATCTATGCCGGCCATGACCTTCGACAGGTCGCCCCAGCGCGTCACCGCGCGGAACTTGGCGGCATCGAGCGTATCGAGGGAAACATTGATGCGCTTCACGCCTGAATCGGCAAGCTCGGCGGCAAACCTGGCAAGCTGCGAGCCGTTGGTGGTGAGCGTCAGCTCATCGAGCGCGCCTGACTTCAGATGGCGCGAGAGCTGGCGCACGAGATGCATGATGTTCTTGCGCACCAGCGGCTCGCCGCCGGTGAGGCGCAGCTTGCGCACGCCTTTTTCGATGAAGACCGAGCAGAGCCGGTCGAGTTCCTCGAGCGACAGCAGGTCTTTCTTCGGCAGGAACGCCATGTCCTCCGCCATGCAATAGGTGCAGCGGAAGTCGCAGCGATCCGTCACCGAGACGCGCAGATAGGTGATCGACCGCCCAAAGGGGTCGAGCATGGCGGGAGCCGCCGGGGTTATGGCGCGGTCGATGATCGTCATTTTCCTCAATGTCGGGCTATATTTAGCCGAATACAAGGGCGCATTTGGTAGCATCCGCTGGTGCAGATACGCAATTGGTGCCATGACAGTTGCTGTACTACGTGAGGCATAGTACAGTGCGCTATGATCAAGTCCTGGGCAAACAGCGCAACGAGACGTTTCGCCGAGGATGGGAAGTCGAAGTTTTTCGGGGCTGGATGAAGAGCATGCCATGGATTTGCTTGCCGCTCTCGATGCGGCATCTGCGTTGAGCGATCTCAGTCCCCTCAAATCGCTCGGACTGCATAAGCTGACCGGAAGCCGGAAGGGGTTTTGGGCGATGACGGTCAACGGTCCCTGGCGTATCTGTTTTCGATTCGAGGACGGCAACGCGCTGGACGTCGAGATCGTGGATTATCATTGAGGAGCTTGTCATGCGTCCTGTCCATCCTGGCCGTATTTTGAAGCGAGAGCTGGAGGCGCGTCAGCTTTCCGCCAACAGGTTGGCGCTGGCTTTGCGCCTGCCGTCGGGCCGCATCACCGACATACTGAACGGGAAGCGTGGGATTTCTCCCGAAACGGCGCTCCGTCTGGCGCGGTATTTCGGCAACGATGCGAGATTCTGGCTGAATTTGCAGACCGGCTACGAGTTGGCTGTCGTGCGCAACGAAATAGGAGAGCGTATCGCACAGGAAATCACACCAGACGCCGCGTGATCACATGACCCCGACCGAACTCCGCGTTTCAAAAGACCGCCGGCTGCTGACCGTGACGTTTCCGAGCCATGCGCCGATCGAGCTTCCGTCCGAGCTTCTGCGCGTCTGCTCGCCGTCCGCGGAGGTGCAGGGGCATTCGCCTGAGCAGCGCGTGACAGTGCCTGGCAAGAAGGACGTGACGATCGCCCGGATCGAGCCGGTCGGCAATTACGCCGCGCGCATCATCTTCGACGATCTGCACGACACCGGCATCTACACCTGGAACTATCTTCATGCCTTAGGCCACGATAAGGACGAACGGTGGGCGGGCTATCTCGCCGAACTCGAGGCGAAGGGGCTGACGCGCGGCTGATTTTTCGCGAGTCTTTCCAGAAGCCTGTCGCAAAAGCTTCATCATTTGAGTCAATCACGGCGCGTCATTGGAAACCGCATCATGACGACGATCACTTCAGTCGAGCAGCTCGAAGCGCTCTACGGATTTCCGGGCGAGACATCGCTCGTCAAGGAACTCGACCGCGTCATTCCCGAATATGCTGCTTTCATCGAAGCGTCGCCTTTCGTGTCGCTCGCCACATCGGGACCGGAGGGGCTCGACTGCTCGCCGCGCGGCGATCTCGCCGGCTTCGTCCGCATCCATGACGAGCGCACGCTCATGATGCCGGACCGGCACGGCAACAACCGTGCGGACTCGCTGAAGAACATCATTCGCGACCCGCGCGTCGGCCTGTTGTTCCTCGTGCCGGGCTCAGGCACGACGCTGCGCGTCAACGGCCGCGCCGAAATCTCCATCGATGAGGAGTTGCGGCAATCCTTCGTGATGGAGGGCAAGGCGCCGCGTTCGGTGATCGTCGTTCGTGTCGACGCGGTCTATTTCCAGTGCGCCCGCGCGATCGTCCGCTCCGATCTCTGGAACCCGGCAAAACACGTCGATCCGAAGAGCCTGCCGACGCCTGGAAAAATCCTGCAGGTGACGAGCAAGGCCGGCATCGACGCGGAAGCCTACGACAAGGCATGGCCGGAGCGGGCCAGGAAGACCATGTGGTGATCACCCGCATGTGACTGCCGCGTTTGGCCTTTTTGATGCCGATTGCGTAACATTCCGGGCCGCTTCTGCGTATAGGGTGCGACAACCGGATGTATCGATGACACCCTGGACCGACCGCGCCGGCAATTTTTCGCCGCTCAAGGCAAGCGTGCTGTTTGCCGTCTCGCTACCGGCGATTTTCATCCTGTGGTGGGCGGTTTCGGGCGGCCTCGGACCGCGTCCGATCACCGAGGCAATTCACCAGACGGGCGACTGGGCGATCCGCATTCTGATTGCGACGCTCGCCGTCACGCCGCTGCGTCGCATTCTCGACTGGCCGAAGCTGATCGTGGTGCGCCGCATGCTCGGCGTCTCGGCGCTGTTCTATGCGCTCACCCATCTGACGCTCTACGCGTTGGACCAGAAATGGGACCTCTGGAAGGTCGCGAGCGAGATCTGGCTGCGCACATATCTGCTGATCGGCTTCACCGCGCTGCTTGGGCTGATCGCGCTCGGCCTGACGTCCTTCGACCGGTCAATCAAGGCGCTCGGGCGCAACTGGAACCGGCTGCACAAGATCGTCTATGCGATCGGCTTTTTGGCCGTGATCCACTACTTCATGCAGACAAAGCTCGACGTCTATCAGGCGACGTTCCTGGCCGGCCTGTTCATCCTGCTGATGCTCTATCGCCTCGCACATTGGCGCGGCTACGACATCGCCAAACCGCTGGTGCTTGCGAGTGTGGCGATCATCGGAACGGTGCTGACCGCCGCCGCCGAACTTCTCTGGTACGCGACCGCGACGGGCGTTCCTGTCGGCCGGGTGTTTCAGGCGAATTTCCAGTTCGCCTTCCAGATCAGGCCGTCCTGGTGGGTGCTTGCCGTCGGGCTTGGCATGGCGCTGATCGCGCTCGTGCTTCCCCTCGTGCGGACGAAGAAAGAACCGCGCGGCAGACGGGCCGCCGCTAAGGCTGCTGCATAAGCTTCAGGCTTCGCGGTTGAGCATCTCTTCGATGCGCCGCATCTGCTCGCCCATCGCGTCGCACTGCGCCGGGGTGGACTGCGCCATCACCTTCTCGATCAGCTCGGTATAGACCTTCAGCGCCTTCATCAGCCGCATCTCACCTTCCTCGGTGAGGTAAAGGCGCATGATGCGCTTGTCCTTCTGGTCACTCTCGCGGCGCAGCAGACCCTGCGTCTCGAGTTGCGGCAGAAGCATGGTGATGTTGGAACGACCGACCAGCAGCTTTCGCGCCACGTCGTGCTGCGACATGCCGGGATGCCGGTAGAGATTCATCAGCACGTCGAGCTGCGCGAGCTTCAGGTCGAAAGGCGCCAGCGCCTTCGTCAACTCGCGCACGACGGCCTTCTCGGCACGCACCATCGCGATCCAGTTGCGGAATCGCGGATTTTCCCAAGGGAGCTCTTGCTTATTGTTCATGATTGAACTAATATGTTCAGGCTTGAACAGTTTTTCAAGATCGCAAAATCCTCCCGTGAGGTGTCATCATGGCATCATTTTCCCATAAGGTCATCCGTACCTTGTTCGGCGCTGGAGAACATCTGGCGCCGCGTCTTACCGGCCGCGCGGCATTCGAACTCTTCTGCCGCACGCCAAATCCCAAAAACATGTCCGACCGCGAGCGGCGAATCGTCGAGCAGTCCGCCCGCTTCATGGCCGAAGCTCGGCGACATCACCTGACCACGCGCTTCGGCCGCGTCATGGCCTTCGACTTCCGCCCGGAAGGCGGCGGCCGACCGCTCGGCACGGTGCTCGTCATCCATGGCTGGCAGTCGCGCACCGAGCATATGAAGGCGATCGTCGAAGGCTATCGCGAGGCTGGCTACCGGGTGATCGCGCTCGACCTGCCGGGTCACGGCCAGTCGTCCGGCCGCCGGCTGAACATGGCGATCGCCGTCGATGCGGCGCGTGTCGCGGGCGAGTGGTTCGGACCATTCGCAACCGTCGTCGGCCATTCGTTCGGTGGCGCGGTCGCGGTGAATTCCGTCGCCGGTTCGGTCAAGGGCATCGCATCGCTTCAGGCACAGCGCCTGGTGCTGATCTCGACGCCGAGCTCCATGCCGATGCTGTTCGAGGACTTTGGCCGGTTCTTGAATCTCGGGCCGAAATCGCAGACAGCGATCGCGGCGCAGGTTGAGCGTGTCGCCGGCCATCCGCTGGAAGATTATGTCGGCGCCGACCAGCTTGCACGGCTCGATCTGCCGACGCTTGTCATCCATGCGCCGGATGATCGCGAGATTTCGTCCGACAACGCCAAGGCGTTCGCGGCGGCCGGCACGCATGTGAAGCTCTATTGGGCAAAGGGGCTCGGCCATCGCCGGATCCTGGCCGATCCGGACGTGGCCGCCGAGGCTGTTCGCTTCTCGCTCGGCGTGAAGAAGAAATCGCTGGTGCATTAACCCCGACAACGCCGAGGTTATCACTTTCTGGTGACAGCCTCGATCTTCCGCTCGACGGCATCAAGCCTCTTCATCACGGTTTCGAGAAGGTTTTGAGAGGCCTTCGGAGAAGTGTCGTTGTATCCAAAATAGTCTGCCAATAAGCCTGTAAGTATTCTGCCTACTGTTTGGCCGGTTCTTTTGGATTCTTCTTTCAGCTTGTTCTTTAAGCTATCCGGAATTCCGCGCACGCTCCACGGAGTCTTGTCGTCCGACAAATCTTGTTCGGTCCAAGGCATGTTCACCTTTGTTCTCCCGATTCCATGTGCGCAAGGTGGCCTCTATC
This sequence comes from Rhizobiaceae bacterium, assembly GCA_035503715.1. GTDB lineage: Bacteria > Pseudomonadota > Alphaproteobacteria > Rhizobiales > Rhizobiaceae > OAS926. Next base: position 58,779 of record DATJTE010000221.1, read on the forward strand.
GGCTGTCTTGGACGACCTGTCAACGACGTGCACTACTATTGTATTCAATTGAGTAAACACTACGTTACGTCGCGTGAATGAAACTGGTGCGGCGCGTTTCGGGAGGTTCGCGTGATGGGATCCAATCAGCTTACGGATTTCGCTAAATTCTCGATGAGCTTATACGGGCTGGCGCAGAACCGGTCGGTGATGAACCACTTCGACCGCGAGGATCTGGCGAAGCGCATCAAGGCGATGCCGAGTTACAGGACGGTG
>DATJTE010000222.1:0-9528 GCA_035503715.1 Rhizobiaceae bacterium
GGCACCCGCTGTCAGGCCGTTCGAATATTACGAGCCGCTGGATGCGACGCGCCTCGGCTTTCGGCTTCAGGCGGTCGGCGACGTGCTCGACAATCTGCCCGTTTACGCTCAGCGCTTCGCCCGCTGGAAGGCCCGCCGCGACGCCGGCCGGATCAAGCGCACCTCGCCGCTCAAACCCGGCCGAGCGCCTGGCAGCCTGAAGAAACCCAAGCATGAGGTGCACGATTTGCTCGCCGACCTCCAGCATTTCGCCTGGCTGTCGCTGCAAGGCCACGACACATCCTGACACTATGCCGTAAGTTCTAATACAACCTGCGATTTCAGGCACGATTTAACACGCGCCGACGATGGTGCGCGGCCGTTTCTTTGCGCGCGGCACCGCGGGATGTGTCACCGCGCCCAAATCTAGGTAGTCAAACCTCAAAACTAGGTGGTCTCACCGATAGTCCCCGCCGCCCGCAACGCGTACGTTCTGGCCATGCAAATTGAGAGGACCCGCCCCGATATGGCCCTGTTTCCGGTGGAAATTGCGGTGACAGATGCTTCGCGGTATAAGCGGCCTGGTTGCAAGAGGGGCGGCCGGGCAACGATTGGCGGCGCCAGCGGCATCTGCCAGTTACTTGCCACAATTATTAGGAAATGTCGCATAGGCTCCAGTGCCGCGAAAAGCGGGTGGATCGGGCAACGATGCAAGTGAAAAAGAACGAAACCCAGAAAATGACGCTCGCGCGGGTTCTCGCGGCGTTCCGCGGCGCATTCTGGGGCGTCGCCATGATGAGCGGCATCGTCAATCTTCTGGCGCTGACCGGCTCCTTCTTCATGCTGCAGATCTATGACCGCGTCGTGCCGTCGCGCAGCGTGCCGACGCTGCTGGCGCTGGCCCTGCTGGCCGGCCTGCTGTTCGCGTTCCAGGGCGTGCTCGAGCTGATCCGCTCGCGGCTTCTGGTCCGCGTCTCCTCCTCGCTCGACACCGAAATGAGCGGCGCGGTCTACCCGATCCTCATCAAGCTTCCGTTGCGCGCCAAGGTCGGCGACGGCTTGCAGTCGCTGCGCGACCTCGACCAGGTGCGCGCCTTCCTGTCGGCGGCCGGTCCCACCGCGCTGTTCGACATGCCGTGGATGCCGATCTACATCGCGATCTGCTTCCTCTTCCATTTCTGGCTTGGCATGACGGCCGTCTTCGGCGCGGTCGTGCTGACCGCCCTTACCATCCTTGCCGAGATGCGCACCAAGGCGCCGACCCGCGAGGCAAGCCAGCTCGCCGCGAAGCGCTCGCAGCTCGCCGAAGCCACCCGCCGCAACAGCGAGGCGATCCAGGCGATGGGTTTCGGCCACCGCATCACCAACCGCTGGACGACGATCAATTCCGACTACCTCGCAGCCAACGAGAAGGCGAGCGACGTGTCGGGCTCGCTCGGCACCATCTCCAAGATCCTTCGCCTCGTGCTGCAATCGGCGATCCTCGCCGTCGGCGCCTGGCTGGTGATCCTCGGCGAAGCCACCGGCGGCGTGATGATCGCGGCGTCGATCATGATGAGCCGCGCGCTGGCCCCTATCGATACCGCGATCGCCTACTGGAAATCCTTCGTCGGCGCCCGCGATAGCTGGAAGCGCCTGACCCAGCTTCTCGCGGCGCTGCCCGACACCGACACGACGATCGCCCTGCCTGCTCCGACGGCCTCGATCGCGGTGGAGAACGTCGCGGTCGTGCCGCCCGGCGACCGCACGGTCGTCGTCCAGGACGTCAACTTCTCACTGCAGAAGGGTGCCGGTCTCGGCATCATCGGCCCGAGCGCCTCGGGCAAGTCGTCGCTCGCCCGCGCCATCTCCGGCGTATGGCTGCCGGCGCGCGGCCAGATCCGGCTCGACGGCGCCACGCTCGACCAGTGGACCGACGAGGAGATCGGCAACCATATCGGCTATCTGCCGCAGGACGTGCAGCTTTTCGAAGGCACGGTCACCGAGAACATCGCCCGTTTCGAGCCGGACGCTCCGCCTGAGAAGGTGCTGAAGGCGGCGCAGGCCGCCGGCGTCCACGATCTCATCGTGCATCTGCCCGAAGGCTACGACACCCGCATTGGCGAGGCCGGCACCAGCCTTTCCGCTGGCCAGAGGCAGCGCATCGCGCTTGCGCGCGCGCTCTACGGCGATCCGTTCCTCGTCATCCTCGACGAGCCGAACTCGAACCTCGATTCCGACGGCGAAAACGCGCTCACCACCGCGATCCAGTCCGTGCGTTCGCGCGGCGGCATCGCCATCGTGATCGCGCACCGTCCGAGCGCGCTGGCTGCGCTCGACCAGTTGCTCGTCATGGCGGGTGGCCGTGCGCAGGCTTTTGGTCCGAAGAACGAAGTGCTGAACAAGATGACGCGGCCGGCAGCCCCGCAAGTGCCGCTGAAGGTCGTCGGCAATACCGAGGAAGCAGCTGAATGAGCGGTCCGAGAAACGAACAAGACCTCCGGAGATCTATCCGGCGCTACATGTATCTGGGCATCGCCACCGTCTTCCTGTTCATCTTTGGGCTGGGCGGCGTCGCGATGACGACCAATATTGCCGGCGCCGTGATCGGCATGGGCACGGTGATCGTCGATTCCAACGTCAAGCGCATCCAGCATCCGACCGGTGGCGTGGTTGGTGCAATTCTGGTCCGCGAAAGCGACCGGGTGAAGAAAGGCGACGTTCTGGTGCGTCTCGACGAGACAACCACCCGCGCCAGCTTGATGATCGTCTCGCAGTCGATCGACGAGTTTGTTGCCCGCACTGCACGGCTTGAAGCCGAACGCGACGGGCTCGAAGACGTCACCTTCCCGGAGAGCTTGACCAACCGCAGCAGCGACGAGGCGGTCAAGCGCTTGATGGACGGCGAGCGCTCGCTGTTCAAGTTCCGCCGAGAGGTTCGGCTTGGTCAGCAGTCGCAGTTGCGCAAGCGCATCGGCCAGCTTGCCGACGAAGTTGACGGTCTGCGGCAGCAGTATGACGCCAAGGTCAAGGAATCCGAGCTGATCGAGGCCGACCTGGTTTATGTCCGAAAGCTTTTCGAGGACAAGCTCGTCTCGCGAGACCGTCTGTTCGCGCTCGAGCGCGCCGCGGTTGAAGTCAAAGGCGCGATCGGTCAGCTCAAGGCGTCGATCGCCTCGGCGCAGGGCCGGTCCAGCGAGATCGAGCTGCAGATCCTGTCGATCGACCAGGATCTGCGCAGCGAAGTCGCCGAGCAGTTGCGTGAAGCGTCGGCAAAGCTCGCCGAGTTCACCGAGCGGCAGCGCGTCGCCGAAGACCAGCTCCGCCGCATCGAGCTCAAGGCGCCGAACGACGGTATCGTGCATGAACTCAAGATTCACACCGAAGGCGGCGTGATCCAGCCGGGCGAAGTGGTGATGTCGATCGTGCCGATCACCGACGAACTCACCATCGTCGCGCAGATTCACCCGCAGGACATCGACCAGATGCATCAGGGCCAACAGGCCGGCGTGCGCCTCTCTGCCTTCAGCCATGGCACTACGCCGGAGCTGACCGGCACACTGCGCAACGTGTCGCCCGACCTGACCGTCGATCAGCGCACGGGTATCGGCTACTACTCGGCCTACGTCGTGCTGCCCAAGGAAGAGCTGGCGAAGCTGGATGAAGGCTTGGTTCTCACGCCCGGCATGCCGGCCGAAGTTTTCTTCAAGACGCGCGACCGGACCATGCTGTCCTATCTGGTCAAGCCGCTGATGGACCAGATCAACCGGGCGTTCCGGGAGGGCTGATTAAGAGTCAGGCTCTACGCCAGAACGAAAAGCCGCCTCAGGCGGCTTTTTTCTTGGCCAGCCGCGCGCGGATCGACTCGACGTCCGCCCTTGGCGTCGCCGCGAACAGCACCTTCGTGTAGTCGTGTCCGGGATTGGCGAAGACCTCTTCGCGCGGGCCGTATTCGACCGCCTCGCCGTAATACATCACCATCACATCGTCGGCGATGTAACGCACCACCGACAGATCGTGGCTGATGAAGATGTAGGTCAGCTGGAATTCGTCCTGCAGATCGGCGAGCAGGTTAAGCACCTGCGCCTGCACTGAAAGGTCGAGCGCCGATACCGGCTCATCAAGCACGAGCAGGCTGGGGTTCAGCATCAGCGCCCGCGCGATCGCGATGCGCTGCCGCTGGCCGCCCGAGAACATGTGCGGGTAGCGGTTATAGTGACGCTCCTCCAGCCCGACCTTCTTCAGCATCGTCATGGCACGCGAGCGCCGTTCGTCGGCCGAGACCTCGGTGTTGATCAGCAACGGCTCGCCCAGAACGTCGCCGATCTTCTGCCGCGGATTGAGCGAGCCGTAGGGGTTCTGGAACACGATCTGCACCTTGCGGCGCATCTCCGGCGTCAGCGGCGTCTTGGCGATGTCGACCGTCTGGCCCTCGATGACCAGTTCGCCGGATGTCGGCGAGTCGATCATGGTTATGATGCGGGCAAGCGTCGATTTTCCGCAGCCGCTCTCGCCGACGATCGCCAGCGTCTTGCCCTGCTCCACCGAGAAGCTGACGCCCTTGACGGCATGGACCGTATTGATCGGACGGAACAACCCGCCGGGCAACGTATAGTCGCGGACGATGTCCTTGCCCTCTACGACGATGCGGCTCATGGCGCGGTCCTTTCGAACTCGGCAGCGAAGTCGGCGATGGTCGGCAAGCGGTCGCCGACAGCGTTCTCCGGCAACGCCGAAAGCAGCGCGCGGGTGTAGTTGCTCTTCGGACTCTCGAACAGCGAGAGCACGTCGGCTTCTTCCATCTTGCGGCCCTTGTACTGGACGATGACGCGGTCCGCCGTCTCGGCCACGACGCCCATATTGTGGGTGATCATGATCAGCCCCATGCCGTGCTCGGCCTGAAGCCGCATCAGCAGGTCGAGGATCTGCTTCTGGATCGTCACGTCGAGTGCCGTGGTCGGCTCGTCGGCGATGAGGAGCTTCGGATTGCAGGCAAGCGCGATGGCAATCATCACGCGCTGGCACTGGCCGCCCGACATTTGATGAGGATAGTGGGTGAGCCTGTCCTCCGGATGCGGAATGCCAACCAGCTTCAGCAATTCGATCGACCGTTCCCGCCGTTGCTTGCGGTCCATCTTCATGTGAACGCGCAGCACTTCCTCGATCTGGAAGCCGACGGTGAAGCACGGATTAAGGCTCGCCATCGGCTCCTGGAAGATCATCGCCATGTCCTTGCCGACCATCTTGCGGCGGTCGTTCGGCGTGAGCTTCGTCAGGTCGCGGCCGTCGAAGGACAGCTTGTCGGCAGTGACTTTTGCCGTCCACGGCAGCAAGCCCATGACGGCAAGCATCGACACCGACTTGCCCGAGCCGGACTCGCCGACGATGGCGAGCACCTCGCGCTGGTTGACCGACAGCGACAGACCGTCGACGGCCCGAAATGGTCCTGAGGCCGTCTCGAATTCGACGACGAGGTTCTGGATTTCGAGAAGCGCCATCGCCTTACGACCTCTTCAGTTTCGGATCGAGCGCGTCGCGCAAGCCGTCACCCATCAGATTGATCGCAAGCACGGTGATCAGAATCGCGAGGCCAGGCAGCGTCACTACCCACCAGGCGCGCAGGATGAATTCGCGCGATTCCGCCAGCATCGTGCCCCACTCGGGCGTCGGCGGCTGTGCGCCCATGCCGAGGAAGCCGAGCGCTGCCGCGTCGAGAATGGCGTTGGAGAATGACAGCGTCGCCTGGACGATCAGCGGCGCCATGCAGTTCGGCAGGATGGTGCGGAACATCAGTCGGAAATGTCCCGCGCCCGCGACCTTTGCGGCGATCACATAATCGCGCGTCTTCTCCGACATCACCGCTGCGCGCGTCAGGCGCACGAAATGCGGCTGAAACACCAACGCGATCGCGATCATCGCATTGGTGAGGCCTGGGCCGAGAACGGCGACCAGCACCAGCGCAAGCAACAGCGACGGGAACGCCAGGATGATGTCCATCAGGCGCATGATCACGGTGTCGACCCAGCCGCGGAAATAGCCGGCGATGACGCCGATGGCGATGCCGCCGACGAGCGAGATCGTCGTGACGATCACACCGATGAAGAGCGAGAAGCGCGTGCCGTAGATCAAACGCGAGAGCATATCGCGCCCGACAGGGTCTGTACCGAGCAGGAAAGCCGTGCGGCCGCCTTCTTCCCAGAAGGGCGGCAGGAGGACCGCATCGCGATACTGCGCGTTCGGCGCGTGCGGCGCGATCAGCGGCGCGAAGATCGCTAGGAAGACCAAGAAAATGAAGAAGAAGAGGCCGATGACCGCACCGCGGTTTTCGGAGAAGTAGAACCAGAACTCGCGAAGCTGAGCGCGGCGCGATGGATCGACCGAGCCGGCGCTCTGGAGATCGACGGAGGGGGTCGTTGTCATGTCAGCCATTGCCGCCCTCCTCAGCTCTGGTGCCGGATGCGCGGGTTGATCAGTCCGTAGAGCAGATCGACCAGCAGGTTAACCGTCATGATGATCAGCGCGATGATCAGCAACCCGCCCTGGATGACGGGGTAGTCGCGGCGGAACACCGAGTCGACCATCCATTTGCCGATGCCCGGCCAGGAGAAGATGCTCTCGGTCAGGATCGCGCCGGCGAGCATCACGCCGACCTGCAGGCCGATCGTCGTGACCACCGGGATCAATGCGTTGCGAAGCGCGTGCACGCCAATCACCCGGAACGGCGCCAGCCCCTTGGCGCGCGCCGTGCGGACATAATCCTCGGACAGCACCTCGAGCATGGCCGAGCGCGTCTGCCGAGCAATGACGGCGAGCGGAATGGTGCCAAGCACGATGGTCGGCAGGATCAGATGGCTAAGCGCCGATTTGAAGGCGCCAGCCTGTCCGGAAAGCAGCGAGTCGATCAGCATGAAGCCGGTGACCGACGGGAAGAAGAACATCAGCGAGATGCGGCCCGAGACCGGTGTCCAGCCGAGGATGCCCGAAAAGAGGATGATGAGCAGAAGACCCCACCAGAAGATCGGCATGGAGAAGCCGATCAGCGCCGTGCCCATGATGGCCTGGTCGTAGACCGAACCACGCTTCACCGCGGCAAGGATGCCGGCCGGAATGCCAAGCACGATAGCAAAGATGATGGCGCAGAGCGAGAGCTCGAGTGTCGCCGGGAAGAGCGTGAAGAATTGATCGATGATCGGCTCCTTGGTGCTGATCGAGGTGCCGAAATCGCCCCTGACCACGCCCCAGAGATAGTCGAGATACTGGATCACCATCGGCCGGTCGAGACCGAGCTGACGCGAGATTTCCGCGTGGCGCTCGGGGTCCATGACGCGCTCGCCCGACAGCAGAGCCACCGGATCGCCGGGCAGCAATCGTATGAACGAGAAGGCGATGATCGAAACGCCGATGAAGGTCGGAACCAGGACGACGAGTCGTTTGATGAGAAACTGAAACATGGCAGGTCCTTCGGCGGGCATGCCCCATGGTTAACCGACCATAAAACAACGGGAGCGCCCGCGAAACGGGCGCTCCCGCGATTTTTACAGCCGAGGCTTACTCCGCGATGTCGACGCCCGAGAAGCTGTGCTTGCCGAGCGGGCTCATCACATAGCCGGTGACCTTCTTGGACATCGGCATCACGACCGTCGAGTGGTCGAGCGTGACCCAAGGAGCTTCCCTCTTCGCGATGACCTGCGCCTCTTCATAGAGCTTCGTGCGAGCCGCCTGATCGGTCTCGACCTTGGCTTTCATGACGAGGTCGTCGAACTCCTTGTTGCACCACTGCGCGCGGTTGTTGCCGCCGACACCGGCGCAACCGAGCAGGGTGTGCAGGAAGTTGTCCGGATCGCCGTTGTCGCCGGTCCAGCCGAGGATCACAGCACCGTCACGGTCCTTGGCACTCGACTTCTCGAGATACTCAGCCCATTCGTAAGACACGATCTCGGCGGTGATGCCGACAGCCTGCAGATCCGACTGGATCAGTTCGGCCGCGCGGCGGGCGTTCAGCATGTATGGACGGGCAACAGGCATCGCCCAGACTTTCATGGACAGATCCTTCACGCCGGCAGCCTCGAGCGCAGCCTTGGCCGCCGCCGGGTCGTACTTGTCGGCTTCGATCGCGTCGTTATAGGACCAGATCGTCGGCGGGATCGGGTTCTTCGCGACAATTGCCTGTCCCTGGAACACCGCATCGACAATGGCCTGCTTGTTGATGGCCATGTCGATCGCCTTGCGGACTTCGGTCTTGTCGAACGGAGGCGTCAAGGTGTTGAAGGCGAGGTAGGCGACGTTCAGGCCCGGCGCTTCCATCACCGTCAGGTTTTGATCGGCCTTCATCGCCTCGACGTCGGCCGCGTTCGGATACGGCATCACGTGGCATTCGCCGGCCTGCAGCTTCTGCAGACGGACGGCAGCATCGGTCGTGATCGCGAAGACGAGATCGTCGATCTTCTCACGGCCCTTCCAATACTCGTCATTGGCCCGGAAACGGATCACCGCGTCCTGCTGGTAGTCGACGAACTCGAACGGTCCGGTGCCGACCGGCTTCTGATTGAGCTGTTCCTTCTTGCCTGCGGCGTCGAGGCTGTCGGCGTATTCCTTCGACAGGATCGAGGCGAAATCCATGCCGAGGTTGGCGATGAACGGCGCTTCCCTCTGCTTCAGCGTGAACTTAACGGTCATGTCGTCGACCTTCTCGATCGACGAAATCAGATCCGGGAAGCCCATGCTGTTGGCATATTCCCAGGCGCTGCCGGCGATGTACTGATGCCAAGGGTGATCCTTCTTGATCTGACGTTCGATGGAGAAGATCACGTCGTCGGCATTGAAATCGCGCGTCGGCGTAAAGTAGTCGGTCGTCTGGTACTTCACACCCGGGCGGAGCTTGAAGGTGTAAACGAGACCGTCGTCAGAGACCTCATAGCTCTCCGCAAGGCCCGGCTCCACTTCGGTGGTGCCCGGCTTGAACTCCATGAGCTTGTTGTGGACCGTCACCGACGCTGCGTCGAAAGTCGTGCCGGCGGTGTAGATGCCGGGGTCGAAGCCTTCCGGCGAACCTTCCGAGCAGTAGACGAGCGTTTTGGCGCTCGCAACGCCGCTCAGGGCGGACGCAGCAAGAAGCGCGGCCGCAAAGGTCATTTTTCGAAACATTGAAACACTCCCTGTGTTGCTTCAAGCCCCTCTGGTGGCTTGAGAAGGGCGCATATAAGCAAAGAACCCCATTGATTGGAACTACCTGCCTGCGTACCGCACCGGAAGCAGAAAAACGTTTCAGAAACCGAGGCTAACCGGAACGAAAGATGCCAAACGGCTTCCGAGTCGAACGGCGGACGGAAAATTGTTAGCGTTTGTTGCAGAGCGTGAACTGGGGCACGATATGAACTGCGCAAGGAAAAACGAGGGATAGATGATCAAAGACAACTGGCAGCGTGAAGTCTTGGATTTCTGGTTCGGCGAATTGACGCCGGAAGACTGGTTCGAGCGCAAGGACGCGACCGACGAGACGATCCGCGCACGGTTCCTTGACTTGCATAAGGAACTTCAAACCGCCCTGCCCGAGACCGCCTATTCCGACCC
>DATJTE010000223.1:0-9433 GCA_035503715.1 Rhizobiaceae bacterium
GACCATGAAGCCCTGCCCGCATTGCGGCGGCACCGGGCATGTGCGGTCCGACTCATCGGTGGCGCTGCATGTGGTGCGGGCGATCGAGGAGTTTCTGCTCAAGGATTCGCGCAGCCACATCACGGTAAAGACGGCGGTTGCGACGGCGCTCTACGTGCTCAACCACAAACGCTCGAAGCTGACGGAACTGGAAGCGCGCTTCGGCGTCACGATTACGGTCGAGGCCGACGACACGGTCGGGGCGCAGCACTACCAGATCTTCCGCGGCGCGATCGCCGAGAAGCCGGCGGACTTCGTGCCGGTTGTCACCCAGCCCGCGCCGGTCGAGGAACCGGACGAGCCAGAGATCGAGATTGCCGACGAGGATGAGGCCGAGGACCAGCAGCCACAGCGCCAGCAGAGGCATGATGGCGAGGACGGCGAGCATCATCGCGACCGCAAGCGCCGACGCCGGCGGCGGCGCGGCGGACGCGACCGCGAGCACCACAATGGCAGCGAGCAGCCGCATGTGTCGGCCGAGACGGCCGACGGCGTGCATTCCGAAGCCGCCAATGACGATGAAGGCGGCGAGGACGCGGCGGAACAGGCTGCAACGCCACAGGCAAATGGCGAGGATCGCAAGAAGCGCCGGCGCGGCAAGCGCGGCGGCAAGCGCAATCGTTCGCGCGATGGCGACGACGCCGAAGCCCACGCAAGCAGCGAGGGCGGTGGCGAGAACGAAGCGGACGACGAGAGCGAGGCCAGCAGCGGCACAGACACCGACGAGGCATATTCGGCGAACGGCGAAGGTCGGGACAACGCGGCTCAGCCGATCCTTGCCGAGGTAGAAACGGTCAGCGAGGAAATCCGTGCGGTGGAGCCGGTGGAAGAACCTGCACGCGCCTCGCGCAGGCGTGTTAGCAGCGACGCGCCGACCGAGCCCGTCGTCTCGTCATCGAGCGCCGCACCGGAAGCCGACAAGCCCAAGAAGGGCGGCTGGTGGCAGCGGAAAGGCTTCTTCTAAAAATTAAATAACCGGCTGGGCAAAAACCCAGCCGATTCTGCATCTGGCGTCAGGCGGCCAACAGCCTCTCGTGGATGAAGGCCTGCTCCATGGCGATGCCTTCCCACTCGCCCGGCTCGTTGCTGTCGAAGATCAGCGTGTACGGTCCCGTGTAGCCAGCCGCTTCCGCGACATCGACGCAGCGGCCGTAATCCCGCCGGTTCATCGCGCCATGCACGAAAGTAGCCTTGGCGTGGCAGATCGAAGCGCGGCCAAAGATCTTTGACAGGGCGTCGTACTTGCCCTCGCCCGTCCAGTTGCCGAAATCGCCATTGAGGCCGATCTGGCCGTCGCACCGGTCGAGGAGATAGTTCACGTCCTCGGGGGTGGAGAGAAGATCGAACCAGTTCTCGGTGACGAGCTTTGTCGGGCCGGAGTTGCGCGCCGCGATCGCCTTCAGCCCTTTCGCCGAGAGGTCGAGCGCTTCCTTCGTGGGCTTCTGCTTGCCGGCAATGATGCGTGCGTTCTCCGCGCCGAGTTCATTGGCGACATCGACCCAGCCGGAAATCCATGCAGCGTCCCGCGCCGCTGTACCGGGATCGCTGAGATCGCCGGCCTCGATCAGCAACGTCTGCAGGCGGACACGCGCGGTGATGAAGGCCAACCGCAGCTCGTCGAGATACGCCTTGTCGCGCGACGGCAGATGGAAGGAGCAAAGCTCCAGCGCGCGGATGCGATGTGACGCCACCAGCGCCGGCAGGTCGATCAACTCCACCTCGCCGGGGCCGTAGGTTTCCTCGCGCGGCCCGACTGCATTGCTATCCAGGCTGTGCGGATAGGTGACGCCGACCTGGCGATGCACCGACCAGCTTGAAACCGCGATCCGGTCGTCAATATCGTCCACTGTCTTCCTCCCAATGGCTCAGCCGAGCCAGTTCGCGATCCTGTCCGTCGCCCGCACCATATCGTCATAGCTCCCGGCGTAGGAGAAGCGCATGGTCCGATGGCCTTCGAGCGGGTCGAAATCGCGGCCGGGCGTGGCCGCGACATGCGCCTCCGCCAGCATACGGCGGGCAAACTCCATGCTGTCATTGGTCAGACTCGACACATCGCAATAGGCGTAGAAAGCGCCATCCATCGGTGCGGCGAGCCTGAGGCCGAGTTTCGGCAACCGGTCGAGCAGAAGCTCACGATTGTTCGCATAACGCGCCTTCACCGCTTCCAGCTCCTCCGTTGCGCCGAACGCTTCGGTCGCGGCAATCTGCGAGAGCTCCGGCGGCGAGATGTAGAGGCTCTGCCCGATGCGCTCGACGGGGCGGACAAGCGCCTGCGGCAAGACCATCCAGCCAATGCGCCAGCCGGTCATGCAGTAGTATTTCGAGAAGGAGTTGATGACCGTCACCTTGTCGCTCAGGGCGAGTGCTGTGTGATCCGGCGCGACATAACAGAGCCGGTGATAAATCTCGTCCGACATGACAGCGATGCCGCGCTCTTCCGCCGCTCGTACGAGGGCAGCCAGATCGTCTTCCGGGATGATCGCGCCGGTCGGATTGGCCGGACTGGCGAATAACACACCCTTCAACGGTTTTTCGGCGTGAGCCGCCGCGAGATGGTCCGCTGTCAGGTGCCCCGCCCCGTGCAGCTCGATCTCGACCATCTCGATGCCGAGCGCTGCCATGATGTTGCGATAGGCCGGATAGCCGGGTGCGGCGATGGCGACACGGTCGCCGGCATCGAACATGGCAAGGAACGCCAGGTTGAAGGCGGCCGACGAGCCGGTGGTCACGGCGACGCGGCCGGCGGGAATTTCGATGCGGTAGTGCTCGGCATAATGCCGGGCGATCGCTTCGCGCAGCGGCATGATGCCGAGCGCGTCCGTATAGCCGATGCGGCCCTGCTTTAGCGCTTTCGCCGCCGCCTCGATCACGGCGCGCGGCGCCGGATCAGAGGGCTGGCCGACGGCCATCGACACGACATCGTGGCCGAGCGCCTTCAGTCGGTTGGCCTCAGCCAGCACGTCCATCGCGTGAAACGGCTCGACCTCGCCGCGTCGTGAAATCGAAAACACCATGAATCTCCATGGAGCGCCAACCCACTCCAATCTTCTGTTTTAGCCGCAATTCCGGACGCAGAACCGCCGACACTTCTGCTGGAATTGCTCTGGGTTTAACGCCCGGCGCGCCGCACAAATGCCCGATTGATGTGAGGATCACAAGTTCATGATTGCGCGGCCTTTCCCTTCTCAGACCCTGCCCCAGCGTCTACCAGTGGCGGCCATGCTGAAATCCGTCAGTGAAAGGCTTGGATTGGCTCGCCGGAGCGTGCAGGCGCTCGTCGCAGGAACTGCTGCGCTGTTTACGGTTTCCGCGGTCATGCCTGCCTATGCGCAGAGCGTCAGCATCGTGCGGGATGCCGAAATCGAGGCTCTGGTGCGCGAATATGCGCGGCCGCTGTTCGAGGTCGCAGGCCTGTCGAAATCCGGGATCGAGATCGTGCTCGTCAACGATCGCCGCTTCAACGCCTTCGTCGCCGGCCGCCGCATCTTCATCAACACAGGCGCCCTGCAGCAGGCGGAGACGCCGAACGAGATCATCGGCGTCCTGGCGCATGAAATCGGCCATCTCGCCGGCGGCCATCAGGAGCGGCTTCGCGAACAACTTGCGCGCGCCCAGACCATGACGGTGGTCGCCATGGCGCTAGGCATCGGCGCCGCTGCCGCAGGCGCGATGACCGACAGCAAGGGCCTCGCGCAGGGTGGCATGGGCATCGCACTCGGCGGCGCCGAAATGGCGCGGCGCGGCCTGCTCGGCTATCAGCGCACCGAGGAAACCACCGCGGACCGTTCCGCTCTCACCTATCTCGAAGCGACAGGCCAGTCCGCCAAGGGCATGATCACGACCTTCGAGCGTTTCCAGTCGGCGCTGTCCCTGTCAGGCACGCAGGTCGACCCTTATCAGGTCAGCCACCCGATGCCGCGCGACCGCATCGCGAACCTCGACACGCTGGCGCGGCAGAGCCCGTACTTCGACAAGGAAGACTCGGCTTCGCTGCAGGCGCGGCATGACATGATGCGCGCCAAGATCGCTGTCTATACGGACGGCGCAAGCGGCGCACTTCGGCTCTTCCGCAAAAACCCGACGACCATCGGCGCGGCCTATGGCGACGCGGTCGCGACCTACATGTATGGCAGCCCGAAGAGTGCGCTTTCCAAAGCGGACGCCCTGGCGAAGGCAAATCCGAAGAGCCCGTATTTCCAGGAATTGCGCGGCGATATCCTAATGAAGGCAAACAAGCCAGCACAGGCAGCCGAAGCTTATTCGACTGCGATGAAGCTGGACCCGGCCAAATCAGGCATACTGATGATCGCTTACGGGCAGGCGCTGCTTGCCACCGGCAAGCCCGACCTGATCGAGAAGGCCGTCGGCGAGCTGCGAAAGGGCCTCGACCGCGACAAGGAGTTCACCAACGGCTACGCCTATCTCGCGCAGGCGTATGGGCAACTCGGGCGCGTCGCCGAAGCCGAGCTTGCCACCGCCGAAGTCCACTTCTACAGCGGCAAGTACAAGGACGCGAAGATTTTCGCGGCGCGGGCGCAAACCAAGGTCAAGCGGGGATCGCCGACCTGGGTACGCGCGCAGGACATCATCAACTTCAAGGCGCCGAGCAGGAAGAACTCATGACCGGCGGCTTGACTGGCAACGGAAAAAGCGGCTGACGGCTTGAACCTTTCGCGCCCGCGGGGCGACGGAGGCAGGACGGCGAGGCCGATCTAGAATTCGGGTGGAAGGACGACGATCATGAACAGGGCGATTTTGCTGGGCACGGGCGGCATGGTGGTCGCTTTCGGTATGCTGGCCTTCGGTTTCATCGCGGGCAACCGCCAGCTCGCGATCGCGGAAGACTCGCCGCAGACCATCGAGCTTGCGTCCGCCGGTGTCGACCGTAAGGAGGTCGAGACCATCGTTCGCGAATATCTGCTCGCCAATCCGGAACTGCTGCTCGAAATCCAGCAGAAGCTCGAGGAAAAGCAGAAAGAAGAGCAGAAGATCGCCCAGCTTGAGGTGATCGAGAACGCCAAGGACGAGATCTTCAACGCGAGCTATGACGCCGTCATCGGCAACCCGAACGGCAAGGTCACGATCGTCGAGTTCTATGACTACAATTGCGGCTACTGCAAACGCGCCTTCGACGACATGCACAAGCTGGTCGCCGACGACCCGGAACTGCGCTTCGTGCTGAAGGAATTCCCGATCCTGGGGCCGGATTCACAGAAGGCGCATACGGTTTCCCAAGCGTTCCACCGGGTGATGCCCGAGAAGTACGGTGCGTTCCACGACCAGTTGATGGGCAGCAAGGGCCGCGCCAGCGAGGCGACGGCCATGAAGATCGCTCTCGAACTCGGCGCCGACGAGGCCAAAATCCGCGAAGAGATGAAGAATCCCGAGATTACCGAGGTCTTCAACAAGACGTATGACCTCGCCAACAAGCTCGCCATCACCGGCACGCCGTCCTACGTGGTCGGCAACGAGGTGATCTTCGGCGCGCTGGGCTACGAGGTGCTGGCGGAGAAGATCAAGCAGGCCGAGGCCTGCATCGCCGACGCGACCTGCTGATCAATCGCCCGAATCGGCTTCTGTGGAGATGAATTTCTAGGGTCTTGCGCTCTTTGCGGCGCGGTTTATGCCCATTATAGAGGGTCCGCCGCCCGGGACTTGCCCGGGTGAGCCGAGGTATAATTTTGAACACGATATTCGTTTTGAACGGTCCGAACCTGAACATGCTCGGCAAGCGCGAGCCCGGCATCTATGGCGGCAAGGACCTCACCCAGATCGGCAAGGACTGCCAGAAGGCCGGTAAGGAGCTAGGGCTGAAGGTGGATTTCCGGCAGTCGAACCATGAAGGTGTGCTCGTCGACTGGATCCAAGAGGCCGGCGAGAAGGCCAAGGGCCTGATCATCAATCCCGGCGCCTATGGCCACACCTCGATCGCGCTCCACGACGCCATCCGCGCGGTCGCGCCGCTGCCGGTGGCGGAAGTCCATCTTTCGAACATTCATGCGCGCGAGCCATTCCGTCACAAGACCATGACCGCGCCCGTGGTGGTCGGCGTGATTTGCGGTTTTGGCCCGCTCGGCTACACGCTCGCCCTTCAGGCCCTCGCCGCCCGGCTGAAATAGCCGGCAACAACAAGGACCCGACACTTCATGTCCGCGAAAAAGAACGACATAGACCAACAGCTCATCCGCGATCTCGCGAAAATCCTCGACGATACGAACCTCTCCGAGATCGAGGTCGAGCTTGGCGACATGAAGGTACGCGTTTCGCGCCAGGTTGCCGCGGTGCATGCGGTTGCGCCGGCTTACGCGCCCGGAGCACCGGCGGCTGCTCCAGCAGCGGCGCCGTCCGCGGCCGCACCCGCAGCCGCCGACAAGTCGAAGAACGCAGTGCCCTCGCCGATGGTCGGCACCGCCTATCTCGCGCCGGCGCCGGGTGCGGCGCCTTTCATCAAGGTCGGCCAGGCAATCCGCGAAGGCCAGACGATCTGCATCATCGAAGCGATGAAGACGATGAACCAGATCCCCTCGCCGCGCTCGGGCACCGTGACGGCGATCCTCTTCGAGGATGGCCACCCGGTCGAATATGGCGAGCCGCTGGTGGTCATCGAGTAATGTTCCAGAAAATCCTCATCGCCAATCGCGGGGAAATCGCGCTGCGCGTGCTGCGCGCGGCGAAGGAACTCGGCATCCCGACCGTGGTGGTGCACTCCACCGCCGATGCCGACGCCATGCATGTCAGGCTCGCCGACGAGAGCGTTTGCATCGGCCCGCCGCCGTCGCGCGAATCCTATCTCAACATCCACCAGATCGTCGCGGCCTGCGAGATCACCGGCGCCGACGCCGTGCATCCGGGCTACGGCTTCCTGTCGGAGAATGCGCGCTTCGCCGATATTCTCGCCGCCCACAAGATCACCTTCATCGGCCCCTCGGCCGAGCACATCCGCATCATGGGCGACAAGATCGAAGCCAAGCGCACGGCAAAGCGCCTCGGCATTCCAGTCGTGCCCGGCTCCGACGGCGGCGTCACCGACGACAAGGAGGCGATGCGGATCGCGGCCGATATCGGCTATCCGGTAATCATCAAGGCGGCGGCCGGCGGCGGCGGACGCGGCATGAAGGTGGCGCGCTCGGAGGAAGACCTATCCGTGGCGCTGGCGACGGCGCGCACGGAAGCTGGTGCCGCCTTCGGAGACGATGCCGTCTACATCGAAAAGTACCTCGAAAAGCCGCGGCACATCGAAATCCAGATCATGGGCGACGGCGCGGGCAAAGCCGTGCATCTGGGCGAACGCGACTGCTCGCTGCAGCGCCGCCACCAGAAGGTCTGGGAAGAGGCCAACTCGCCGGCACTCAACGCCGAGGAGCGCGCGCGCATCGGCAGCGTCTGCTCGAAGGCGGTCGCCGATCTCGGCTATTCAGGCGCCGGCACGATCGAATTCCTCTACGAGAACGGCGAGTTCTATTTCATCGAGATGAACACCCGCCTGCAGGTCGAGCATCCGGTGACCGAAGCGATCACCGACATCGATCTCGTGCATGAGCAGATCCGCGTCGCCTCAGGCGGCGGGCTGTCGATGACGCAGAGCGAGATAAAGTTCACCGGCCACGCCATCGAGTGCCGCATCAACGCCGAGGACCCGCGTACCTTCACGCCATCGCCCGGCACGATCACGCATTTCCATACGCCAGGCGGCCTCGGCATCCGCGTCGATTCCGGCGCCTATTCCGGCTACCGCATCCCACCCTATTACGACAGCCTGATCGGTAAGCTGATCGTGCATGGCCGCAATCGGGTCGAGTGCATGATGCGGCTGCGCAGGGCCTTGGACGAGTTCGTGGTCGACGGGATCAAGACGACGCTGCCGCTGTTCAGGGAACTTGTCGGCAATCCCGACATTGCTAATGGCGATTACGATATTCATTGGCTGGAAAAGCATCTCGCCAAGGCGGAATGATCTGTTTGCCGCATGATCTTGCCCGAAAAGTCTGCAGCTTTTCGGAATCATGCTTTAGTTTGGGGCGCCGATGACCCGTCCCTATGCGCCAGGATACAGAATACCGGCCGAGCTGCTGCTCAAGGCCTACGCCACGGGCGTGTTTCCCATGGCGGAAAGCGCTTCCGACCCGGAAGTGTTCTGGGTGCGGCCCGAGACGCGCGGCATCATCCCGCTGGACGCATTTCACATCCCGAAAAGCCTGGCGAAGACGATCCGCCAGCGGCATTTCGACATCCGCATCGACTATGATTTCGCCGGCGTCATCGACGCCTGCGCGGAAAAACGCGAAGTGCGGCGCTCGACCTGGATCAATGCGCCGATTCGCGAAGCCTATATCGCGCTGCACGACCAGGGGCACTGCCATTCCGTCGAAGCCTGGCGCGACGACCGGCTGGTCGGCGGGCTCTATGGCGTCACGCTGGGAGGCGTGTTCTTCGGCGAAAGCATGTTTTCGCGCGAACGCGACGCCTCAAAAGTCTGTCTCGCCTATCTCGTGGAACGGCTGAACAAACGCGGCTTCGCACTCCTCGACACGCAGTTCACGACCGAACATCTGAAACGCTTCGGCGCGATCGACGTGCCGCGCCGGCGTTACGAGCAGATGCTGGAAGAGGCGCTGAACGGGACGGCGGTCTTCGCGCCTTAGTCCTTGCCGGCGTCGAGCGGCGTCTGGGAATGGAAGATCATCTTCCAGCCGTCGCCGCGCTTCAGGTAGCCGGTGCTGATCAGGGCCGAGTAAGGCTCGCCGCTCTCGCGCACAGCTTTCGCTTCATAGGTGAGCACTACAAGCCCATCCTGCGGCTCGAGGATGCCCTTGATCTCCATCTCAAGAGATTGCCAGCGGTTGGGATTTTTCGCGGTCTCGGCCAGATCCTTGCGGCCCATGACGCCCGACATTTGCGGGAACGCCACCAGCACGCTGGAATCGCTGTTTTCCTTGAAATATTCGTCGTCGCCCGTCCAGAAACCGCGTTCGAGCGCAAGGAGTTCGTCACGTTTGGGCACGGCAATCCTCCGGCAATGGCCGGTGAAAACGCCGCACGCTCCAATGGGTTCCTGCTAGTTCGTCGCCGTGTCGGGCGGCGGGACGTCGGACTTCTGCTTGCAGCTCTTCAGCCACACGTCATAGACGGCGTGCTCGACGGCATTCAGGCCGGGGCTTTCGGCGAACATCCAGCCGGTGAAGATGCGCTGGATTTTGCGATCTAGGGTGATCTCGTCGACTTCGACGAAAGAGTCCGTCTTCGGCTCTTCTTCCTGCGGCTGCGAGTAGCAGACGCGCGGCGTGACCTGCAGCGCGCCGAACTGAACCGTCTCATTGATATAGACATCGAAAGTGATGATGCGGCCGGTGATCTTGTCGATGCCGGTGAACTCAGCGACCGGGTTGCTGATGCG
>DATJTE010000224.1:0-19907 GCA_035503715.1 Rhizobiaceae bacterium
TGAAGCCTTTGCGCAGGTATCTGCTAGCTGCGGTTGTGGTCTTTGTACCGGCATGGGCGGGCGTCGCAACCCACGCATGGGCACGCGACGTGGTTGTCGCGCAGGGATACGACCCGGAATCGCTGTGGCCGAACCAGACGACTGCGGCCATCAACATCAACCCTGGGTCGGCGATCGTGGAGTCGCTTTTCTGGGTTGATCCCAAGGATAGCCAGCTCAAGCCGCTGCTCGCCACGGGCTTCGAGATGGAGTCCGACACCTCTATTCTGGTGAAGCTCCGTGAAGGTGTGAAGTTCACCAATGGCGAGCCGATGGACGCCGACGCGGTCGTTCACTCGATCACCGTCGTGATCGATCCCAAGACCGCGCCCTCCTACGCCCTGTTCTTCGGCGCCTTCGAGAAGGCCGAGAAGGTCGACGATCTGACCGTGCGCATCACGCTCAAGGAGCCTTATGCGGCGATCGAGCAGGCTCTTGCGGTCGCCTTCATCGTGCCGCCAAAGCTCTGGAACGAGATCGGCCGCGAGAAGTACGGCCTGCAGCCGGTCGGCACCGGCCCGTTCGTCTTCTCGGAATGGCAACGCGACAACCAGCTCGTGATGACCAAGAACGAGAATTACTGGGGCACGCTTCCCGCCGGCATCGACCGCCTCATCTGGAAGCCGGTTCCCGACGACATCGCCCGCGTCTCCGGCCTGAAAACAGGCGAATACGACGTCATCTCCAACGTGCCGGTTTCGATGGCCGAGGAGATCAAGGCCGATACGGCGCTGACCCTGATCCCGGTCGACAGCTACCGCATCTTCTTCAACTATCTCGCGCCGCTCGAGGACAAGGCCAGCCCGCTGCAGGACAAGCGCGTACGCCAGGCGATGAACTACGCCGTCGACAAGAAGACGCTGATCGACACCATCTTCTACGGCTACGGCATCCCGACCAACGGCCAGGTCCTGCGTCCTGCGCAGGTCGGTTTCGACCCGTCGCTCAAGGACTATGAGTACAATCCGGAGAAGGCCAAGCAGTTGCTTGCCGAGGCCGGCTACCCCGACGGTTTCACCATGACCTACAAGGCATCGTCCGGCGCCTATGCGCAGGACAGCGAAGTTCCGTTCGCGATCGCCGGCATGCTCGAGAAGGTCGGCATCAAGACCAACATCGAAGTGGTCGAGGGCGGCGAATATCTGCGCCAGTTGCGTGCCGTCGAGCTGACGCCGATGGGCTTCGTCGGCATGGCGCCGCCGAACGATCCCGGCATCATGATGCAGCTCTTCCACTCGACGTGGCGCTATCCGTACTACAAGAACGCCGAGCTCGATAAGCTGATCGACGCCGGCGCCAAGGAACTCGACAAGGAGAAGCGCGGTGAAGTCTATCGTAAGGCGATGCAGCTCATGTACGAGGAAGCACCACTGCTGTGGCTCTACGGCGCCGTCGACTTCTACGCGTCGAGCGCCAAGATCACCAATCTGAAGCCTGGCGGCGACGGGAAGTTCTGGTTCTACGACGTCTCGGCAGCCGACTAGTTTGATGCTTTCGGGGGGTCGCAGCGAACGCCGCGACTCCTCTCTTTTTCACACCCGCCGTCGCGCTTGTGCTGTCGCTGTGTTGAGCAGCGGCCGGGAGAGGTGCGTCCCGCGACGGCATGGATTTCAGTTCCAGCAGCGAAAGATGAGATGATGACAACTTCCGGAACGCCGTTTGTATTCGACGGATTGAATGCGACGATGCTGTCGCGCGAAGAGGTGGAGATCACGCTGAAGGGTGGCGTCAGCGCGCTCAACCTGACCGTCACGGACGTTTTTATCGACCTGCCGGCTCTGCTCATCGAACTGGAGCAGAACCGCCAGCGGCTCGAAGCGGTTTCCGACATCGCCATGCTCTGCACCACGGTCGCCGACCTGAAGCAGGCGCATGCGAGCGGCAGGCTGGGCTACGTCTGGGGCCAGCAGAATTCGCTCGCCGTCGAAGATGATCTGCGTCACCTGCAGACACTGAAGCGCCTCGGCATCCGCATCCTCCAGCCCACCTACAACCAGATCAACAAACTGGGTTACGGCGCGCCGTTCAAGGGAGACGCCGACAAGGGCATCACGCCGCTCGGTCACCAGTGGATCGAGGAGATGACGCGGTTGAAGCTCATCATGGACCTCTCGCACTGCGGCCACCGCACGGCGAGCGACTATCTCGCGGCCGTGAAGGTGCCGGTCGTGATCAGCCACGCCAACGCCTACGCCGTCTGCCCGAGCCTGCGTAACAAGACCGACGATCACATCCGCGCCGTGGCGAAGACCGGCGGCCTCATCGGCGGCGTGATGTGGTCGCCGGCCGTGCGGCACGACAAGCGCCCCACGATGGACGATTTTCTCAATCACATCGATCACATGATCAAGGTCGGCGGCGTCGATCACGTCGCCTGGTCGAGCGACATCACCGAAGGCAAATTCCCGACGCGCGAGCGCTGGGAGAAGAGTTACGGTCCGAAAGGCTACGACCCGGCGATCACCGGCGTGCTCGGCTCATGGTACACCTACGAGGACCGCATGAACATCGATTACCAGTCGCTTGGCCACACGCCGCGCATCTGGGACGGCATGAAGAAGCGCGGCTATTCGCAAACGGACATCGAGAAGGTGATGGGCGGCAACTGGCTGCGCGTCATGCGCGACGTCTGGGGCGAGTAAGACGGAACCGCTGCACCGATATGCGGAGCGTGCCGTCGCACACTCCGCCACTTCCCGCTTCGGGATCAGTGCCGACGCCTGCCGCGCTAACCTGCCCAAGCGTAGAAGACGGCGAACAGCAGCAGCCACACCGCATCGACAAAATGCCAGTACCAGGACGCCGCCGTCGTGATGAAGCCGGCGCCCCCGGCTGATTTTGCGCGCGTCACCCGCGTGGCCGCGATCGCCAGCAGCGTGATGCCGATAGTGACATGCAGGCCGTGGAACCCAGTCGCCAGGAAGAAGATCGACGGATAGACGCCGTCGCGAAATCCTTGCGACGCCAGGCTGAACTCCCGAAGCTGAAGCCCGACGAAGACGACTCCGAGTGCTATCGCCACGGCAAGGCCGATCGCCGAAAGCTGCCATCTCTCCTTCAGCAGCCAGTCATGCGCCGCCGCCACGCAAAATCCCGAGCCAACCAGGATCATCGTATTGAGCAGCGGTCCGCCCCAGGGATCGTCGGGCCGCATCGGCATCGGCGGCCATGCGCTGAAGCCGGCCATCTCCGGGTAGATCGCATATTGCAGATAGGCAGCGAATAGCGCCGCGAAGAACGCCACTTCGGATGCGATGAAGGCGAGGAGCGCGGTCCGCGCGCCTGCGTCACTTGGGTCGTCCGCGCTGTTACCGCTCGCTGCCCGCCACCACCCGGTCAGCGCAATGAACAGCGGCACAAGCCCGATCGCGATCACGAACGGACCGAGCGCTGTGAGTCCGAGTAGCGACGGGTGGAACAGCGCCAGGCCGGACAGGGCCACCAGAAACAGCGACGCGGCGATGGCGACAGGCCAGCGACCGTCCGTGCGTCGCAGCTCTCCCGTTCGCTCGCTCACGCGTGCACCTCTGCGCCACGCTGGACGTCGCGCCCGACACCCGGATCATCATCCCATTCATGCGTGAACGCCGGCCCCCACACATCGCGCCGCGCCCGTGCGCCGTTCCGCAGCGAGACAACCAGCATGACTAGGAACAGCAGCGTCGAGCCCAGCGCTAGCACTGCGCCGAGCGAGGCGATCAGATTCCAGCCGGAGAATCCGTCCGGATAATCCGCGATGCGCCGCGGCATTCCGGCGAGACCCAGGAAATGCATCGGAAAGAACATGACGTTCGTGCCGATGAAGAAGCACCAGAAGTGCACACGCCCCGCCCACTCCGGAAACATGCGGCCCGACATGCGCGGGAACCAGTAGTAGAAGCCGGCAAAGATCGCGTAGGTCGCGCCGAGGCTCAGCACATAGTGGAAATGCGCGACGACGTAATAGGTGTTGTGCAGGATCTGGTCCGCGCCGGCATTGGCGAGCACGATGCCCGTCGTGCCGCCGACGGTGAACATGACGATGAAGCCCAGCGCCCACAGCATCGGCACGGTGAGCCGGATCGAGCCGCCCCACATGGTCGCGATCCAGGCGAACACTTTGATGCCGGTCGGTACGGCAATCACCATCGAGGCCAGCGTGAAAAAGGCGCGCGGCGCGAAGCCGACGCCCGCCGTGAACATATGATGCGCCCAGACGATGAAGCCGAGTGCGGCGATCGCCGCCATCGCCGCGACCATGCCGGGATAGCCGAAGATTGGGCGGCCGGAGAAGCGCGACACGATCTGGCTGATGATGCCGAAGGCCGGCAGGATCATGATGTAAACCTCCGGGTGTCCGAAGAACCAGAAGAGGTTCATGAACAGCATCGGGTCGCCGCCGCCGGCGGGATCGAAAAACGCGCCGCCGAAATTGCGGTCGGCGAGCAGCATGGCGAGTGCTGCCGCCAGCACCGGCATGGCGAAAAGCAGCATTAGCGACGCGATCAGGATCGACCAAACGAAGAGCGGCATGCCGAACAGCGGCATATCTTGCCGCCGCATGTTGAAGATCGTGGTGATGAAATTGATCGCGCTGATGACGGACGAGATTCCGGCGAGATGCAGCGCAAGAATCGTCATGTCGACCGACGGTCCGGGCTGGCCGTCAATACCCGACAGCGGCGGATAGAGGCTCCACCCCGTGCCCGTGCCGTCGCCGATCAGCAGCGAGCCGATCAGCATCACGAAGGATAGCGGCAGCAGCCAGAAGCCGAGGCTGTTCAGTCCCGGAAACGCCATGTCGCGCGCGCCGATCATCAGCGGCACGAACCAGTTGCCGAAACCGCCGATTAGCGCCGGCATCACCATGTAGAAGATCATGATCAGGCCATGCGCGGTGATCAGCGCGTTCCACGACTGGCCGTTGACGACATAGTCCATGCCGGGCTGCGCGAGCTCGAGCCGCATATAGCCGGAGATGGCGCCGCCCAGCGTACCGGCCAGAATCGCGAAGCCGAGATAGAGCGTGCCGATCGCCTTGTGGTCGGTCGTGAAAAGCCATCCGGCAATCGACCGCCGCTCGCGCCTGTAGTCGATGGCGCTCATTGCGGCACCTGCGCGGATGCGGCCTGCGCGCTCACGACGGGATATCGCTTCGCCGCGTCGCTCGCCCATGCGTCGAAGTCGGCCTGCTCCATAGCCTCGATCGCGATCGGCATGAAGGAGTGGTTGAGACCGCAAATCTGGTTGCACTGGCCGTAATAGACACCCGGCTTGGCGACGCGCGTCCACGTCTCGTTGAGACGCCCCGGCACAGCATAGATCTGCATGCCGAGCGCCGGCATGAAGAAGGAGTGCACGACGTCAGACGATGTCACCTGAATGCGCACCACCGATCCGACCGGCACAACCATGCGATTGTCCACCGCCAGCAGACGCGGCTCGCCTTCCGGAACCGAGGCCGGCGGCAGCATGATGGAATCATACGCGAAGCCGCCATTGTCTGGATAGGAATAGCGCCAGAACCACTGATGTCCGCTCACCTTGATCGTCAGCGCGGCGTCGGGAATGTCGCTCTCATAGGCGAGCAGCTTGAGCGAAGGTGCCGCGATTGCTCCGAGCACCAGCACCGGCGCGACCGTCCAGCCGAATTCGAGCCATGGCATGCGCGTCACCTTCGACGCCGTCGGATGCCGGCTCTTCCGAAATCGCACCAGCGCGAAGCCAATGAGTGCTGCGACGAGCAACACGATGCACATTCCGATCAGCAATATGTGGTCGTGCAGCGCGACTATGCGCGCCTTCGTCTCAGAGGCCGAGACGCCGAAATCCGTCTGCCAGTTCGTCGGCGACTGCGCGAACGCCAGTTGCGCATCGAACAGCAGCACCGAGACGAGAGCCAGAAAAGTTGTGCCCCGCCCGCGCATCGCGTTACGCCTTCAGGACGGAGGAGAGATGCACGCCGAGCCGCGCGCTCATCGCCGCAATCGTCAGCGTCGGCGCGTTGGCGGTGATCGTCGGGAAGACCGCCGAGCCGACGATGTAGAGGTTCGGGTGGTCGTGGCTCTTCAGATCCTTGTCGACAACCGAGGTCTTGGGATCGTCGCCCATGCGCGTCGTGCCACCCATGATGGCGCTGTCCGCGATCGGGCCAAGCTGCGTGATCTGGGTCGCGCCGAGTGCGGCCATCAGTTTGTTCTGCACATCGCGCGCCACCGCCAGACCGCGCGCCGTGTAGTCGTCCGACTTGAAGGCGATCTTCGGCCGCGGAATGCCGATGCCATCGAGCTCATCGCTCAGCGTCACGCGATTGTCCGGATCAGGCAGCATCTCCGCCGAGCTGCCGATGATCAGTTCGCGCGCGACGTGAGATCGCACCGCCGCTTTCAACGCATCGCCGCGCAGTCCCTGCTTGATGAAGGTCGTCGCGGCTTGGGCTGGTCCCACCGCGCGCGTCCAGCCCTCGTTCGATGGCGAGATGCCGATGGCCGCATGCTCGTTGCGGAAATCGCCGTCGCGCAGTTCGGCGATGCCACCTGTCGAGACAGGCCCGCGATAGGTGAACACCGGATCCTTGGTCAGACCCTGAATGCCGACATCGATCTGCGACAGCAGATTGCGACCGACCTGATCGGAGCTGTTCGCCACGCCGGTTGGCGCGTTATCGCCCGCCGACATCAGCAGCAGCTTCGGCGTCTCCACCGTATGCGCCGCGACCACGACGATCTTGCCCGTCGCGACGCCTTCGCTCTTGTCCGGCCGGCGGTAGCGCACCTCGGTAATGCTTTTGTCCGGCCCGACGACGAGTTGATACACCACAGCTTGCGGCTCGACATGCGCGCCGGCGCGCTCCGCGATTCCGAGGTGATGCGTTGCGTCGTACTTCGCCTGGATCGGACAGATCGGCACGCAGCTCGCATTGCCGCAACATTGTGGGCGGCCGTCGCGCCACACTGAATTGCGCGCCTGTGGAAACGGCAGCACGGAATAGCCCAACGTCTTGGCCGCGACGCCGACCTGCTTGTCACAGTAGGTCATCGGAATGGGCGGCATCGGAAACGGCTTGGAGCGCGGCGCGCCGAAATCCGCGCTGTCATCGCCCGCCACGCCGATCTCTTCCTCGGCGGCCTGATACCAGGGCTCCATGTCGTCATAGGAGATCGGCCAGTCGACGCCGACGCCAAACTTGGTTCGCATCTTGAAATCGTTCGGCCGGAAGCGCGCGGCGAGCCCGCCCCAGTGCCATGTCGTGCCGCCGACGATCCGCGCCTGCTGGCCGCGAAACGTCTGCGGCCCCGCCTCGACATAATAGGCCGCAAAGTCGGACTCTTCCGGCTGCGGCGCATAGGGCTGGTCGGGATAGGGTGAATTCTGGCCTTTGGCGGAAGAGAACTGGAAGCGCGTCACTGCCGTGCCGCGATCGACGCGCGGCCCTGCCTCGAGGAACAATACGCTGAATCCAGCTTTGGCGATGGCCGCGCCAGCGAGAGCCGCGGCAATGCCGGAGCCGACGAAGATGACATCCGCTGAAGCCGGCGCAGTCATTCGGAGAAGCGCCCGGGCGGCGGCGCGTCGGCCCATGCACCGAAATTCGTGTCACAGCGCGTCGGCGGCTTGGTGTAGCCGACCGCATGCCAGACAAACGCATCGAGATAGGTGAGCACGCGCTCGGTCGAGCCCTGCGTGATGCTGCCGGTGTACCACGCCTGGATCAGTGCTTCCGAAAGCGGCTTCAGGCCGGCGGAATCGATCGCGCCGTCCCACTCCGCCTCGGGTTGCTCGGTCACGATCGCGTGCAGTTTTGCCAGATCGACCGTGTCACTCGCGAATGCCTGCAGGAACAGTTCCGGCAACGTGGTGTCGCTTGGCGAGATGCCGGTCAGCATGCCGGTCAATTCGCGGAATGCGCTCGCATCGATCGCGCTTGCGGCGGTCTGGCTACTCGCGGCGCCGGGCAG
Organism: Rhizobiaceae bacterium; assembly: GCA_035503715.1. Lineage (GTDB taxonomy): Bacteria > Pseudomonadota > Alphaproteobacteria > Rhizobiales > Rhizobiaceae > OAS926. The sequence continues at coordinate 7,977 of DATJTE010000224.1, forward strand.
TCCGAAAAACGCCGCGAGGGTTGAGATTGCAATCAGCAACTCGCGCCGCCGCATCATCGCGGGCGGCAAATGCTGCGCCGCCGGCTCACCTACGTGCTCAGGCAGACGATCGTCCCTGCCGGCCATCGGTACCCCTCAAGGCGAGCTTCGCTTCATGAGCGAGATCGCACATCTGTTTGGGGTGACGTTACGGCCCGATCAGAACGCGGTCAATCGACCTGCATCTCGTCAGCTCAGATCGCGGAGCAGCGCCTCAGATCACATGAAAATCGGCAGCGGTGATTAACGGTTTTGTGGTGAGCGACACGAAGTTCGCCGGCGCGATCGGGCCGGACCCGTCAGCATCGTAAAAGATCTGCCCGGTCGCTCTGTTGTAGATGATCCGGTCGTCCGCGTCCTTGACCTGCGTCGAAAGCTTGAACGCCGTCGCCTTCAACGGTCCGACGGCCCCTATCTGCTTGAAAACCGCGTTCTCGAGCTGGATCGTGTCGTCGACGCGGTTGAAATCGTAGATGAAGTCGCAATTGGCGATGGTCGGCGCGACGTTGAAGATGAATGTGTCGGCATTCGCGCCGCCCCAAAGTCTGTCCGTGCCGACGCCGCCATTCAGCTTGTCGTTGTTGGCGTCGCCATAAAGCCTGTCATCACCCGCGCCGCCCGTGACGGTGTCGTTTCCGGCCCCGCCTTTGATCTGGTCTACCCCGCGATTGCCGGTCAGCGTGTCGTTGCCATTTTGGCCATCGAACTCGTCGCCCCCTATCCCGGCGATGATGGTATCGTTTCCGTCGCCACCGTACACATATCCGCTGAAACTGCCGTTGGCGGTGCTGAACCGGTCATTACCGCCGCCAAGGAAGATGTTCCCGTACATGGTGCCGGTGTTGGTGACGATGTCGTTCGTGCCCGCGAAGTCGACGAAGGCGCCCTGGCCCGCACCAACGCCGTCTGCGAAAACGAAGCCCTCATTGGTGAAGACGGCGCGTTCGCTGCCGTCATTCTGGACCGCGGTATTCGCGTAGATATTGCCCTTGTTGATGACAGTCGATGTCGAGTTGCCGACAGCGCCGTTGAGCCAGATCGCGATCGAAGAGGCGAAGATGCTTCCAGCAAGGGTCGCGCCGTTCTCCACGCCCTTGTCAATCAGGATAGTGTTGCCGCTGCCGGAAAGCACCACGGCCTTGCCGTTCTCGTGCGAGCTCCTGACTGTGCCGAAGATGTGAAGCCCGAAATTGTGCGCCACATTGGTCGTTTGAATTGCGACTGTTCCTGCAGTGCTGATTGTCGTGCCGAACGATGATTCGATCCTAGCGCCGGCGCCGTTGACAAAAAAGGCGTTGGAATCGGTCGAATGAACGAGCGCGCCAGGCGGCAAGGACAATTCGTCGCAGGCATTGACCGTAAATCGTATCCCTGGACCGACGGAGTCATGAAAATCAGGCATTGTGGGTCTCCAACCGCACGAACCGCGCAGCGAGTTACGTTTGAAGTGAGCCGCAACCGCCGACTGGCGGTTGTGGGGTTATCCACGTCCAAATGCGTCAGATCACCTGGAAGTCGGCGTAGGTGATCAACGGCTTGGTCGTCAGCGTCGCGAAATTGATCGCGCCGCCGGCACCCGATCCGTCGGCATCGTAGAAGATCTGCCCGGTCGTCCGGTTGTAGATGATGCGGTCATCCGCATCGAGCGCCTGCGTCGACAGCTTGAAGGCCGTGGATTTCAGCGCGCCGAGGGCGCCGATCTTGGTGAACACCGCATTGTCCAACTGGATAGTGTCGTCGACGCGATTGAAGTCGTAGATGAAGTCGCGGTTTGCCAATGTTACGGGCGAACTGAAGATAAACTTGTCGATGCCAGCGCCGCCGTAGAGCTTGTCCTGGCCCGGGCCGCCAGTGAGCCGGTCGTTGTTCTCCTGCCCGAAGAGCACGTCGTCCCCGATGCCGCCTTCGAGGATGTCGTTCCCGGTATTGCCGTAGAAAATGTCATTTCCGTTGTCGCCATAGAGGCGGTCGTTGCCCGACCAGCCTTCGAGCAGGTCGTTGCCCACCCCGCCATGCGCCTCGTCGTTGCCGGCGTCCAGATGCACTTCATCATGGCCACCGCCGGCGAAGACGATGTCGTTGCCGGCGCCCATATGGAGCTCATCGTCGCCACCGACCAGCGTGATGCGGTCGGGTCCGATGTTGCCGGTGAAGTTGATGTCGCCGAGCCAGTACAGGAACTCCAGAGCGGAGGTCTCGAGCGCAATCATCATCGAGATCGCTTCCATCGTGAACCCGGCAAAGCTCGCGATCTGATGGAGGTCGTTTCCGGCTGGCGAAGTGTTCAGAGACAGATTGTCGACGTAGCCGTCCTGATCCTGCAGGAAAACGACCGAGTTATAACCGTCAGCGTTGTAAGCGATCGTCAAATTGACGAAATCCGGCGCCGGATCGTTTTGGACGACGCTTTCAATGAAGCTCGATATGTCCGAGCCGCTGCGGGTATGGATGGTGATCGTTGTCATCGCGGTGACGAACCTCCTTGTTGTGAAGGCAAGAAGCCGGATCGCATAACCCGGCCAGGGAGAAACGGTGTGTGCGCTCAGATCGCTTGGATGTCGTCCGGTCGTAAATGATGCAGTCGGCCGGTCGCAGAGCGGCCGGGGTGGATTACCTGCCTAGCAACGCGGACAGACTGGCCACTACCGGCAAATGACGGTAGGGTGGTTCATCGAGGACCCCGCAGCCATCAGCGCCTGAGCGGCGGTTCGGCGCTTTTCAGGAGCGCCACGAGCTGCGCCTGACGCCGCGTGCCGGTCTTGCGGAAAATCTGCTCAAGATAGGAGCGCAGCGTGCTGACGCGCAGACCGAGATCAACAGACGCTTCGCCGAGCGACTTGCCGGCCGCGAGCGCGATGCACAGGCGCGATTCCGACGGCGTCAGATCGAAGCTCGAGCGCAGGAACAGCTCCGAATTATAGGCGACGCCCGGCTCGATGCGCCGTATCGCCACCAGCGCGCGCGGGTCGCTCGCGAGCCTCAAGCTTCCCGGCACGCGCGTCGGACTGACCGACACGATCAGGCCGCCGGCATCCAGTCCGCCCGGCCCGCTGACCATTAGGTCGCCGCCAGTGCCGGCGAGGACGCCATTCACCATCTGGCAGGCATCGGCGACGAGTTTCTTCAGCCGATTGTTTTCGCGCGCCGGATTGATCTGGAGCGCGCCGCCCCGTGTACTGATCAGGCGGTTCTCGGCGAGCAGCGCCTCGGCCGCTTCGTTCTGACCTGCGATCTGCAGTTGTCCATCGACGATCACGGCCGCCACTTCGTGCAATGCGCCGGCCGCCTTGAATGCATCGGCGACGGCCAGCCGGTGCGAGATTTCCTCCGCCCGCGCAAAATGCGGTGAGAATTGGCGAAGCAACGAGACCTCATCCTTGTCGAACGCGTTCTGCTTGCGGCCTCGCTGAACATCGAAAAAGCCGGTAACCATCTTGACGCCCAATCCGCCATACATGTCGCGCGGACGGCACCAGTCGTTCCAGGTCATGGTTTTGCGAAAAACCGGGAGATCGACGACGTGCTGATCCTGATAGATGCCGCCGATCGGCACGCGATCAAAAACCTCGTTCCACCCAATGGCGGCAATCTCCCGGAACATTTCCAGCGCGTTCGGCGGCGCGCCATCGCCGGCGGTCGATTGAGATACCAGGTCGGAACTGGCCCAAAGGGTCACACAGGCGCGCGAGCCGTCGAAGAGGTCGCGCATCTTTGCCAGCGCGGGCTGCCAGCTATTCTCCGACGTGACCGCGTCGTAGATCAGGCCGATCGTGTCCGAGACATCTTCGGAACTCCGCACGGTCATAATGCAGGCCCTCGGCTCCCGGAAGCGCGCCAACGCCATGCCTCCCTTGGCAGGCTAGCTGCCATTAACACATACATCAATCTGGAATTGTACCTGCGTGCGGCTTGGCCCGGCTCGCTCGATAAGCGGCCCAATACGGCAGCCCGTCGGTTTTCCGATTTTTCTGGACGAGAGCTTCTTGTTGCGAGGCCGCCGTTGATAATAGGCATGCGCTTCAACTCCAGTGCCTCAGCGCAGCCGCGGAAACCGACCGCTGCATGAGAAACAATCCATATACTGATCGTGAAAAGTGCCCGCCTCCCTCATTCGAGGGAGACCGACTGAATTCGCGCGCAAGAGCCGATGATGAGCTCGCGTGTTGGATGCCTGGAAACCTGGCTCCTTGCCTCCGACGACCAACCAATAGTTTAGATGTTATGCGCTTTGAGCGTGTGATAGCCTACCAACAGACGTTGAGACGACTGACGGGAGGAAATCTTGCTGGGGGTCTCAGAACAGGATTACTCAGGCATCCTCGACCTTATCTGTGAGGCGGCTCTGGAGCCGGACGCCTGGAGCCGCGTGCTGCGAAGGCTCGCCAATCTTACCGGATGTATTGCCGGAGGCCTGACAATCGAGGACTCCACGACGCTGCATGGCAGGCCGCTCGTCTATTTCGGCTTCGACACGAACCATGTCGAGCGGACATTCGCCCACTACCTGCCCCAGAATCCCTTGTTCGCGATTGCCGACCGCATGCAGCCGGGCTTCGTCGTGACAAACGGCATGGTCGTCCCGGAGCGAGACTTCCGGCGTTCCGAGTTCTATGACGGTTGGGCGCGGCCGCAGGGGATATGCTGCCCGGTGACTGTTGTGCTTGATCGCGACGGTCCGACTTATGCGCCGCTCACACTTGTCCGCCCGGACGGCGAGGGCGATGCATCGCAAGAGCACTGCGCGCTGCTCGAAAGGCTGGCGCCACACCTCTCGCGTGCATTGCGCAGCAGCATTCTGCTCCAAAGCGCCGGTAGAACCGCTGACGCGCTCGGCGAGGCCCTGGCCAGTCTGGCAGCGGCTGTGCTGCTCCTGGATGACCAGGGGCGCGTCATCTACATGAACGCGGCGGCGGAGAGTATTGTCGCTGCGATGGACGCATTGTTCATCGGTCGCGGCGGAATGCTCGCCGCGTCGGACCGGCAATCGAGCTCCGACCTGCAGGCCGCGATCTCGAAGGTGCTCACGGCCGACTGTGGCAGTGAGGGTGCGGACGTCGGTGTGAGGCGCAACGGTTTGAGACCGCTCAGCGTGACGGTTCAACCTGTGAAGGATCGCCACGCGCATTTCATGCCGGGCGATCAGGCGCCGACCTGCATGGTTCTCATTCGCGATCCGGAAGAATTGGCGCTTGACGGATCGGCTGAGAAGACCGCAAGGCTCTATGGGCTGACGCCGGCGGAATCGCGACTCCTGGCGGTGCTGCTGAGCGGCGAAGGCCTGAACCGCGCCGCCGAAGCGCTTGGTGTCAGCCGCACGACGGCGCAATCCCATTTGAAGCAGGTCTTCGCCAAGACGGACACAAATCGGCAAGGCGAGTTGATCCGCGTCGTTTTCAGCTCCACGCTTTCGGCAAAACACTAGACAGTCTGGCCGGATCGTCGAAAACAGAAGGCCGGCTCCATGGAGCCGGCCCTCTGGAATGACTTGACACCTGTTGGCGGCTTACAGGCTCGCCGCGCCCTTGCGGACATTGTCCGCGCCGAGCTTTTCGAGGGCGATACGCACCTCGCGCAAATCTTCGTCCCAGCCATCATTGGAGTTCATCGAGCTTTCCGACGCAGCGCGCATCAACGCCCTGGCATCGGTTTCGATCTCGCGGAGCTGGTCGACCTTTTCGTCCACCGAAAGATCGCTGTCCTCGACAATCTCTCTGATACGAAGCGAGTTGAACGTGACCATCGGTTCTTCCTCCGTTGGTGGAGCCTACAAACGATGGCGACGGCGAAGCGTTCCCTCACGGGATTTTCGCGATGACAACGATTGTTGCCATTTGTTTCGCACCGTCAGCGGCTTAACTTGACTTTTGTAGTTTAGAATAGTTCTAACCTATTGATTTGCAGGGTTTTTTGGCGCGATTCCCGTTGACTTGCCGCGCTACGGCGGTGTTTAAGAACAGCGTGCCGTCGGGCACTTGCCTTTAATGTCTGGGCCTTGAACCCTTTCGATTGGAGGACGGAATTGACCGTTTCCCACGGTTCGCGCCCCGGCGCGACTACTATCACCTTCGCCGAAAAGAACCGGCCTCTCGCAGCGCTTCAGCGCGCGGGCCGCACTATTCATGCCTTTGCTGAGGAGATCAAGATGACGAAGTCCCTGGCCATTTCGCGCCTGTCGGAAAAGCTTGCCGCCGCAGCGGCGACGGTTGCGCTGACCGCCGCGATCTTCGTGCTGCCGGCGAAAGCGGCGACCGACGCAGCGGCGGTCGTGAAAACCTATGCCGACATCGCGCATGCCGAATATGAGGACGCGCTGATCACCGCCAAGGCGCTGGACACCGCGGTCGACGCCCTGATCGCCAAGCCGTCGGCCGAGACGCTCGAAGCCGCGAAGACCGCGTGGAAGGCCGCGCGCGTCCCCTACCAACAGACCGAGGTCTACCGCTTCGGCAATGCGATCGTCGACGACTGGGAAGGCCGCGTGAACGCCTGGCCGCTGGATGAGGGCCTGATCGACTATGTCGACGCCGGCTACGGCACCGAGTCCGACGAGAATTCGCTCTACACGGCAAACGTCATCGCCAACGCCTCGATCGAGATCAATGGCGAGAAGGTCGATGCCTCGAAGATCACGCCTCAGTTCCTCTCAGAGACGTTGCAGGAAGCCGGCGATATCGAAGCCAATGTCGCGACCGGCTACCACGCGATCGAGTTCCTGCTCTGGGGCCAGGACCTGAACGGCACCGGTCCGGGCGCCGGCAAGCGTCCCCATACCGATTTCGACACCGCCAACTGCACCGGTGGCAATTGCGACCGCCGCGCGGCCTATCTCGCCGCGGCGTCCGACCTGCTTGTCACCGACCTCGAGGAAATGGTCGCCAACTGGGCCGAGGGCGGCGCGGCGCGCAAAGGTCTGGTCGAGGGTGATCCGAAGGCAGGCATCTCCACGATCCTCACCGGCATGGGCTCGCTCTCCTATGGCGAGCTTGCAGGCGAACGCATGAAGCTTGGCCTTTTGCTGCACGATCCGGAGGAAGAGCACGACTGCTTCTCCGACAACACGCATGTGTCGCACCTGCAGGACGCCGTCGGCATCCGCAACGTCTATCAGGGCTCCTACACCCGGATCGACGGTTCCAAGGTCGAAGGGCCTTCCCTCTCCGCACTGGTGAAGGAAACCAACGCGGCGCTCGACACCGAACTGTCCGGCAAGCTCGACGCGACGGTGGCCAAGATGGAAGCGATCCAGGCCAAAGCGGTCGCGGGCGAGTCTTACGACCAGCAGATCGGCGAGGGCAATGCCGAAGGCAACGCCGCCGTGCAGGCCGCGATCGACGCCCTGGTCGACCAGACCAAGTCGATCGAGCGGGCCGTCGCGGCGCTGAAGCTCGACGCGATCGCCTTTGAGGGCTCCGACAGCCTGGACTCGCCGGACAAGGTCTTTCAGTAAGAAAAGCCTAACCATCATCATCCAGCCGCGCGGCGCCTGAAAGGAGGCGCCGCAAGCCAGACGAAAAAGAAAAAGAATGCTGATCTGCCATTGCAACCTCATCACCGAGAAGGAGATCGAAGAGGCCATCCTCGCCATTCTTGAGCAGGATCCCTGGCAACTGGTGGTGCCGGCCAAGGTTTACCACTGGATGCATAAGCGTGGCCGCTGTTGCGGCTGCTTCCCAAATGTGGTGGAAACGATCATTCGGGTTACCGAAGCTTACCACGCCAGCTCGGAGGCGAGCGGCGCGGATATCGTTTCACATCTGGATCGCGTGAGAGGCCTGCGCGTCCAATTTGGGAGCACTACCCATGAAAGGCGAAAAACAAATCATAGAGCGGCTTAACGAAGCGCTCTTCCTCGAACTGGGGGCCGTCAACCAGTACTGGTTGCATTATCGCCTTCTCGAGGACTGGGGTTTTACCAAGCTCGCAAAGAAGGAGCGGGCTGAATCGATCGAGGAGATGCACCATGCCGACCGGCTTGTCGCGCGCATCATCTTCCTCGAAGGCCATCCGAACCTGCAGTCGGTCGCGCCGCTCAGGATCGGGCAGAATGTGAAGGAAGTGCTCGAGGCCGATCTCGCCGGCGAATACGACGCCCGCACCTCCTACAAGAAGTCTCGCGAGATCTGCAACGAACTGGGCGACTACGTGACGATGGAACTGTTCGAAGAGCTGCTGAAAGACGAGGAAGGCCACATCGACTTCCTCGAGAGCCAGCTCGACCTGCTCGCTTCGATCGGCGAAGAGAAGTACGGCCAGCTCAACGCCGACGCCGCCAACGAGGCCGAATAGGCCATGCGATGCGGCGCGCCATAATTCTTGCGCGCCGCGCGCTCGCTGGCACCCGTACCCGGCACGATCATACAAATGCACCTTCGCCGCTGACGCGGGGAACGCTTGTTGCGACAGCGCTGACGCTCGCCGTCATGCTGCCGGTGACGTTCGCGTCGACCGACGACGTTCCACCCGGCCTCATTCCCGTTCGCACCGATCTCACCCCTGAAGATCAGGCGCGCGTCACCGCTGTGACCAAGCCGACGACCAATTTCAGCAAGGCCGAAGGTTTCGAGCTGATGCAGGGCGGCGCGGGCACGTCGAGGAAGCGCGTCAACGCGGACGCGTTCTCGCAGTTCTCCGCAAACATCACCTTCGAGGAAGAAGCGACCTTCAAGCTCGGCAACGCACTGTTCCGCAAGCTGTGGGTGTCGTCGCCGTCCTCGACACAGGCCTCTGATGGTCTTGGCCCGCTGTTCAATGCGCGCGCCTGCCAGAGCTGCCACCTGAAGGACGGTCGCGGCCATCCGCCGGAGGGTGCTGCGGACGCCACCTCAATGTTCCTCCGTCTCGCCCGAGAAGCCGAGACGGAGGAGGAACGCATCGCGGTCGCCGACAAGGTCGCGCTCAACTTCCCCGATCCGGTCTATGGCGGACAGTTGCAGGATCTCGCCGTGCCCGGCCTTGTCGCCGAAGGCAAGATGAAGATCGACTACACGGAGGCGCCATTCGCGTTTGCCGACGGCACCATCGTCTCGCTGCGCAAACCAACCTATTCGATCGAGAACCTGTCACACGGCCCACTGAACACGAGCACCACGCTCTCACCGCGCGTTTCGCCGCAGATGATCGGCCTCGGGCTGGTCGAGCAGATCCACCCGGCCGACATCCTGGCTCTCGCCGATCCGGACGATAGAGATGGCGACGGAATTTCCGGCAGGCCGAACATTGTGCGCGAAAAGGTCGTTCTGCGCAGCACGAAGACGGGCGAGCTAACACTTGGCCGCTTCGGCTGGAAGGCCGAGATGCCGGCGATCCGCCAGCAATCGGCCGACGCCTTCGCTGGCGACATCGGCATTTCGTCACCCGACGCGCCGCGCAACTGGGGCGACTGCACCCAGGCCGAGACGGAATGTCTCGCTATGCCGACCGGCGTGCAGGAGCGCCTCGGCGACACGGAGGCTCCCGACCCGATCCTCGACCTCGTCACCTTCTACTCGCAGAACCTCGCCGTGCCGGCGCGCCGCGACGTCGATGACGCTGAGGTCCTGCGCGGCAAGAAGGCGTTCTACGAGACCGGCTGCGCCTCGTGCCACACACCGAAATTCGTCACGCGCCGCGATGCGCCGAACAAGGCGCAGGCCTTCCAGCTCATCTGGCCGTATTCCGACTTCCTGCTGCATGACATGGGGGAAGGCCTGGCCGATGGCCAACGCGTCGGCGATGCCAGCGGCAACGAATGGCGCACCGCGCCGCTCTGGGGAATCGGCCTGACCGAGACCGTCAACGACCACACCTTCTTCCTGCATGACGGACGCGCGCGTAATCTCACCGAAGCGATCCTGTGGCATGGCGGCGAAGCGGAGAAAGCCCGCGACGGTTTCGCCGTGCTGCCTAAGCGAGAGCGCGACGCGCTGATCAAGTTCCTGGAGTCGCTGTGATGAAGCGCTTGCTTGCAATCACCATCCTGCTCCTCGGAGCCGCCCTCCCCGCTCACGCCGACGTCCCGCCCGTGACGCGCGCCATCGACGGCTTCATCCGCCCCGCCTACGGCCATTTCCATCAGTCAACCGTGACGCTTGAAGCGGACATCGACGACCTTTGCGCCGAGCCATCTTCCGCCAACCTGGCCGCGGCACGAACCGACTTCGTCGATACGATCCAGTTCTGGTCCGAGGTAGAGCCGATCCGCTTCGGTCCCGTTACCGAGAAGAATCGGCTGGAGCGCATCCTGTTCTGGCCGGATCGCAAGTCGATCGGCCTGAAGCAGGTGCAGGCAGCACTCGCCGCGAAGGACCCGACCGCCACAGACCCCGCGACGCTCGCGGGCAAGAGCGTCGCCATGCAAGGTCTCGGCGCGCTCGAGTTCGTGTTGTTCGGCACAGGCGCCGAAGAGCTCGAAACCGCGAAGGGTGAGTTTCGCTGCTCCTATGCCAACGCGATCGCCGCGAATTTGCAGGTCATGGCCTCGGACATCTCCGCCGCCTGGAATGCGCCGGACGGCATTGCAAAACAGTTCGCCAATCCGGCAGCGGACAATCCGCTCTACCGCACTGAGACCGAAGCCGTGACCGAACTCTTCAACGTGCTCGTGCACGGGCTCGAGCTGGTGCGCGACGTCCGCATCAATGGCTTTCTTGGCGACGATGCGAAGGCTGACAGACCGAAGCAGGCGATCTTCTGGCGCTCCGACGCGACAATCCTCTCCATCTCGGGCAATCTGAACGGGCTGGAGAAATTGTTCGACGCGGCGGATTTCTCTCCATCGCTCTCCGCCGACATGGCCTGGATTCCCGGCTCGATCGATTTCGAATTCCGCAATGCGGAGAATGCACTCAAGGAACTCACCGGCCCGGTCGCGGATATTCTGGCCGACGACGCGAAGCGGCAGAAACTCGCCTACGCGAAGCTCGTCACGTCGAGCCTTTCGGAGCTCTTCGCCGTTCGGCTCTCAGCCGCACTCGGGCTCTCCGCCGGTTTCTCCTCGCTCGACGGAGATTGATCGTGCGGACGCTGATCGACCGTCGCGATTTCCTCAAGGCCGCCGGCGCCACGTTCGTCGCCAGCCTGTCGAAGCCGGTACTGGCTGCGACGCTCAGTGCCGATGCCGTCTTCGCCACTGCCTGCCAGAGCCGCAACGGCGCGTATGGCGTCGCCGTTCTGTCGGAAGCAGGCGCGATTCTCAACGTGATCGATCTGCCCGAGCGCGGACATGACGTGACCTTCGATCCGGTCTCGCGGCGCTCCGTCGTCTTCGCGCGCCGGCCTGGCACATTCGCCGTCGTCTTCGACCACACTGGCGACCAGTCGCCCGTCACGATCACCAGCCCGGCGGGCCGGCATTTCTTCGGCCACGGCCTGTTCTCGCCGGACGGCAGGCTGCTCTACGCGACCGAAAACGATTTCGACAATGCCGCCGGCATGATCGGCATCTATGATGCCACCGACGGTTTCCGCCGCATCAGCGAGTTCCCGACCTTCGGCATGGATCCGCACGAGATGCTGCTGCTCGACGAAGGCAAGACACTCGTCATCGCCAATGGCGGCATCGAGACCCACCCAGACTACGGCCGCGCCAAGCTCAATCTCTCGACCATGAAGCCGTCGCTGGTCTTCGTCGATCGCGACACCGGCACGTTATTGGAAGAACACGTCCTGCCGTCGGAGCTGCACCAGCTCTCGATCCGCCACATGGATCGCGACGCAACAGGCGCGATCTGGTTCGGCTGCCAGTACGAAGGTCCCGCGACCGACCAGCCGGCGCTCGTCGGCCGCGCGAAGAAAGGCGAGACGTTTGAGCTCGTATCGATGCCGGACAAGGCTTTGCTGAGCCTGAAAAATTATATCGGCTCGGTCGCTGCCAATCCGGGTGCGAACACCGTCGCGGTCGCTTCGCCGCAAGGC
>DATJTE010000225.1:0-21091 GCA_035503715.1 Rhizobiaceae bacterium
ATCGCGCAGCGATTGGATTTCGGTCGTCATCTTGTCCCGTTAAGTGCCGATTGCGTTGATTCTATGCAACGCATTGTGGCGATTCTGCAACAGAACGACCGTTTCTTAGCGAAAGTTGATCCGCTTAGGCCGGCTTCGACCCGCGATAGACGTTTACGCCTAACTCACGGATTTTCTTGCGCAAAGTGTTGCGGTTGAGGCCAAGCAGCTCGGCCGCCTTGATCTGGTTGCCGCGCGTCGCCGTCATCGAGGCGAGGACGAGCGGGTATTCGACCTCCGTCAGGATGCGTTGGTAGAGGCCGGGCGGCGGCAGGTCGCCGGCGAACATGCCGAAATAGCGCTGCAAATAATGCTCGACCGCCTGACCGACCGAGAGGTCGTCGGGCAGCAAACCGCCAGCGGCTGTGCTCGGCATATCCGCCGCGCGCAGTTCGGCCTCGATGATCTCCGACGAAATCTCGTCCTGCGGATAAAGTGCCGCCAGCCGCCGGATCAGATTCTCCACTTCGCGGACATTGCCCGGCCACAGATAGCGCTTCATCAGCTCCAGCCCGCCGGCCGAGATGCGTTTCACCTGCAGCCCTTCGCTTTCACCTTGCCTGAAGAAGTGCCGCACGAGATCCGGAATATCCTCGCTGCGCTCGCGCAGCGGCGGGAGGCGGAGCGGCACGACATTCAACCGGTAGAACAAATCCTCGCGGAATAGGCCCTGATTGATCAGCGTGCGCAGATCCTTGTTGGTCGCCGCGACGATCCGCACATCCGTCTTTATAGGCGTGCGACCGCCGACGGTGGTGTACTCGCCCTGCTGCAGCACACGCAGCAGCCTGGTCTGTGCTTCCATCGGCATATCGCCGATTTCATCCAGGAAAAGCGTGCCGCCCTCCGCCTGCTCGAAGCGGCCGGTCGAGCGGTGCTGCGCGCCGGTGAAGGCGCCCTTCTCGTGACCGAAAAGCTCTGACTCGATCAGGTCGCGCGGGATTGCTGCCATGTTGATCGCAACGAACGGCCCGTTCCGGCGGCGGCCATATTCGTGCAGCGCCCGCGCCACAAGTTCCTTGCCGGTGCCGGACTCGCCCGAGATCATGACCGTCAAATCGGTCTGCATCATGCGCGCCAGCATGCGGTAGATGTCCTGCATGGCGGGCGAGCGGCCGACGAGCGGCATCGATTCTGCTTGCTCGTCATGGCGCGCATCGCCGGACACGCGTTTCGGTTCGGCCAGCGCGCGGTTTACGATCGAAAGCAGCTCCTGCAGGTCGAAGGGCTTTGGCAGATACTCGTACGCGCCCGTCTCCGAGGCGCGGATCGCTGTCATGAATGTGTTTTGCGCGCTCATGACGATGACCGGCAGGTCGGGCCGCGCTTTCTTGATGCGTGGCAGCATGTCGAAAGCATTTTCGTCGGGCATCACCACATCGGTAATGACCAGGTCGCCCTCGCCGGCCGAGACCCAGCGCCACAGCGTCGAGGCGTTCGACGTGACCCGCACTTCATGCCCGACGCGCGACAATGCCTGATTGAGCACGGTGCGGATCGCAGCATCGTCGTCGGCGACCAGAATATTGCCTTGGATCGTCATCGGGCAGCTCCTGTTTCGTCGTCTTCGCTGAGCGCGCCCTTCCAGGCCGGCATCATGACGCGGAATGTCGTGCCACGCGGCGATGAATCGCATTCGATCACGCCGCCATGCTCGCCTACGATCTTTGCCACCAGTGCCAGGCCGAGGCCCGAGCCGTTCGGCTTCGTGGTGACGAAAGGATCGAAGAGGATGGGCAGCAAATCGGCCGACACGCCCGACCCGTTGTCCCGCACGCAGAACTCGAGCGGTAGCGACACGCGGTCCTGCGTGCCGGGTACCGATACGCGAATGCCGGGCCGGAAAGCGGTCGACAGCGTGATCTCGCTAGCGGCGTCATTGCCGGCAGCCTCGGCGGCGTTCTTCACCAGGTTCAGGAACACCTGCACAAGCTGGTCGCGGTTGGCGTGCACCGGCGGCAGCGAGGGATCGTAATCCTCGAAAATCTTGATCCGGCTGGCAAAGCCGTTTTTGGCGATCGCCTTCACGTGATCGAGCACGACGTGGATATTGACCGGACGCCGTTCGATCGGCCGCTCGTCGGAAAACACCTCCATCCGGTCGACCAGCGACACGATCCGGTCCGTCTCGTCGGTGATGAGGCGCGTCAGTGCGCGATCCTCGTCGGAGGCTGAGAGTTCCAGGAGTTGCGCCGCGCCGCGAATGCCCGACAGCGGGTTCTTGATTTCGTGCGCCAGCATGGCGGCCAGGCCGGTGACTGAGCGCGCCGCGCCTCGATGTGTCATCTGGCGGTCGATCTTGTCCGCCATGGAACGCTCCTGGAACATCACCACGACGTTGCCGGGCAGCTCCGGGACAGGTGCGACGTAGATGTCCACCAGCCGGTCGGCGCCGAGTTTTGGCGAGGATATGTCGACGCGATATTCGTTCACCGGCGCGCGGCGCTCGCGCACCTGGTCGACCAGCGCCAGCAGCGGACTGCCGAACGGCACAAAACGGTCGAGCTTGTTTTTCGCCAGCACCGCGGCGCTCGACCGGAAGAAATCCTCCGCATCCGCATTGGCGAATGCAATCAAGCCGTCCGGCGAGATCATGATGACGGGATGCCGGATCGTGTTCAGCACGATTTGGGCCGGGTCGATTTTTGCCGGCGCTTCGGCAGCCACCGTGCTCATGCGGCGCGCCTTCCCGAAGCGGCGGCGCTTTCAGCAAAAGCGTCGCGCAACGCAGTGATAACCTCGGTCGGATCGGTCGACGTCATGACCCTCTTCCGCAGGTCAGGCATGATGTCGGACGCATGGCGATCGAGATACCAGCCGAGATGCTTGCGCGCCTGGCGCAACCCGCTTTCGACGCCGTAAAGCGAAAGCATATCTTCGTAATGAGCAACGACGTAATCGCCGAGTGCCGCAGGCGTCGGAACGCCGTTCGCGGACCTACCCGTCGCAGCCGTGGCAATCGCACCTGCCGTCCACGGCGCGCCATAGTGGCCACGGCCGATCATCACCGCGTCCGCGCCGGATTGTTCGAGAATCGTTAGCGCGTCGCCCGGGGTCTCAACATCGCCATTGGCAACAACAGGAATGGACACCACCTCCTTGACGCGGCGGATCGCACGCCAGTTGGCTTTGCCCTGGTAAAACTGGCAGCGCGTACGGCCATGCACTGTGATCATCTTCGCGCCGGCATTTTCGGCGCGGCGCGCCAGCATCGGTGCGTTGAGCGAGGTTTCGTCCCAGCCGAGCCGCATCTTCACCGTCACCGGCACCGCGACCGCGCCGACAACCGCATCGATCAAGGTCAGAGCGTGATCGAGATCGCGCATCAGCGCCGAGCCCGAATATCCGCCCGTCACTTTTTTGGCCGGGCAACCCATATTGATGTCGACAATGTCCGCACCCTCCCCCACCACGATCCGAGCGGCTTCCGCCATCGGGCCCGGCTGTCGCCCGGCCAACTGGACGACGTGAACGTCGACGTTGGGGCGCCGGATGCGGCGGGCGCTCTCCTCGCGGCCTTTTGCCAGCTCGCCGCTGGCGACCATCTCGGATACGACCAGTCCCGCGCTGTGAGCATGCGCACGGCTGCGAAAAGCTTCGTCGGTAATACCCGACATCGGCGCCAGAAAGACCCGGTTCCGGATCGTGGCGCCACCGATATCGAGCGGTTCGGCAAGTTTGGACAAATGTAGCATGCACAAAAACAGGGCAGAGTTCGCTGTTGCACAATGGTTAGCCAGAACTGAGCCATTGTGCAACTGCGAAATAACCGAACTCACGACCGAAACGGGGTTTGCTCTAGCCTTTGTGAACGACGCGAACTAAGGCACGCGAATGGCCGATCTTCCCGACCAGCTACCGTTTCCTCGCTCCGTCGCGGCAATCATTGTCGCGGCCGGCCGAGGCGAACGCGCCGGTTCGGGCGAAGGGCCAAAGCAATACCGCAAGATCGGCGGCCGCTCCGTTATCGAGCGCACGCTCCGGGTTTTTGCCTCGCACCCGCGCATCGACCGGATCGTGGTTGCAATTCATCCGGATGACGAAACGCTGTTTCGTTCGGCCGCGGGAGAATATGGCGCGGCGGTTGCCTTCGTCCATGGCGGCGCGACACGCCAGCAATCGACCCTGTTTGCACTTCGCGCGCTCAAGGACGAGGCGCCGCACGCCGTCCTCATTCATGACGCCGTCCGCCCCTTCGCCGACCATGCCCTCATCGACCGCACCATCGCAGCAATCAGCGAACAGCAGGGCGCCCTGCCGTCTTTGCCTATCTCAGAGACATTAAAGCGGTCCCGGGACGATGGGCTGGTGCGTGAGACGGTCCCGCGCGCCGGGATCTATGCAGCGCAGACGCCTCAGGGGTTTGCGTACTGGCCGATCCTTTCGGCGCACGAGGAAGCAGCAACGCTCGGCAAGATCGAATTCACAGACGATGCCTCAATCGCCGAATATGCCAACATCCCGGTGCGATTGGTCACCGGCTCACCGGACAATGTGAAACTCACCTGGGCACGGGATATCGCCATGGCCGACGAAAAGCTGTCCGGCGCGTTTCCGGATGTCCGTGCCGGCAATGGCTACGACGTCCATGCTTTCATGCCGGGCAATCAGGTGACGCTCTGCGGCGTCACCATCCCGCATGACAAGTCACTCTCTGGCCATTCCGATGCGGATGTCGCGCTCCACGCATTGACTGATGCGCTGCTTGCCACCTGCGGCGCCGGCGACATCGGCACACATTTCCCGCCTTCTGATCCGCAATGGCGCGGCGCGGCGTCGGCGGTCTTTCTGGAACACGCGGCCAAGATCGTGCGTTCAAAGGGCGGGCGGATCGCCAACGCGGACATAACGCTGATCTGCGAGGCGCCGAAGATCGGCCCGCACCGGGACGTCATGCGAGGGTCTGTCGCGAAGATGCTTGGAATTTCCGTCGACCGTGTCTCGGTGAAGGCGACGACCAACGAAAAACTCGGCTTCATCGGCCGCGAGGAAGGCATCGCCGCGATTGCCACGGCGAGCGTTGCCTATCCGGGAGTCCTGCCGGAATGAACGCACTGGCAGGACTCGCCGACAGATTCCTGAGAGCCTGTTTGGAGCACAAGATTCTCGCCGCGACCGCGGAATCTTGTACCGGCGGCATGATCATCGCGCTGCTGACTGACATTCCGGGCTCGTCCTCGATGGTCGACCGCGGCTTTGTCACCTACTCGAACGAAGCGAAAATGGAGATGCTCGGCGTTTCTGATGCAACACTGAAGATGCATGGCGCCGTCTCGGAGGAAACCGCACTTGAGATGGCTGCAGGTGCAGTGAAGAATTCGCGCGCCGGCATCGCGCTTTCCGTCACCGGCATTGCGGGGCCAGACGGTGGTTCGGAGGAAAAGCCGGTCGGCTTGGTCTGGTTCGGCGTGGCGCTGAAAGGCTGCGAACCAATCGCGGAAAAGCGTCAGTTCGAAAACGAGGGGCGCGACTACATTCGTCGCCAATCGGTCAGGACAGCGCTCGAACTCGGGCTGAGAGCGCTCGGCGAGCCTCAGGACGCCGCCAAAGGTCCGTAGACTTCATCCGCGCGCTTCTGAAATGCGTCCGCGAACATACGGAACGCGCGATCGAACATGGTCCCCATCAGGGCACCGAGAAGACGGTTCTTGAACTCGTAGTCGATAAAGAAGTGGATGATCGAGCCGTCATCGACGCGTTCGAACGACCAGCGGTTGGTCATGTATTTGAACGGCCCGTCGACATAGGACACGTCGATGGCGTTCTCGTCCGGGTTGAGAAGCACCTGACTGGTGAACGTTTCGCGGATCGCCTTGTAGCCGACCGTCATGTCCGCAACCAGCAAGGTGCGCCCTTCCTTCTCGCGCCGCGTGCGCACGGTCAGGCGTTCGCAGAGCGGCACGAATTCGGGATAGTGCTCGACGTCGGCGACCAGCGCGAACATCTGCTCCGGGCTGAATTGAACCCGGCGTGTCGTCTCAAATCGGGGCATGCGGCCGGCTTACGTCCGCTTGGCGAGCTGCGCCTCGCGCGCCGCGCGCAGCCGGGCAAAATCGTCGCCGGCGTGGTGCGACGAGCGCGTCAGCGGGCTCGACGCAACCATCAGGAAACCCTTGGTGTAGGCGACCGTCTCGTAGGATTTGAACTCGTCCGGCGTGACGAACTTCATCACCGCATGGTGCTTCTTCGACGGCTGCAGATACTGGCCGATGGTGATGAAATCGACCTGGGCCGAGCGCAGATCGTCCATCAATTGCAGCACCTCGTTCCGCTCCTCACCGAGACCAACCATGATGCCGGACTTGGTGAAGATCGACGGGTCGAGCTCCTTGACCCGCTGCAGCAGTCGAATCGAATGGAAGTAGCGCGCACCGGGCCGCACGGTCAGATAGTTCGACGGCACTGTTTCGAGGTTGTGGTTGAACACGTCGGGCCGTGCCGCAACGACCTTCTCCAGCGCGCCATCCTTGCGCAGGAAGTCGGGCGTCAGGATCTCGATCGTCGTGCCGGGTGAGGTGTGGCGGATCGCCTGGATCACCTCGACAAAATGCTGCGCCCCGCCGTCGTCCAGATCGTCGCGATCGACGGACGTGATGACGACATGCGTCAGCCCCATCTTCTTGACCGCGCTCGCCACGCTCTCCGGCTCGTTCGCATCCAGCGCCGTCGGGATGCCGGTGGCGACGTTGCAGAACGCGCAGGCGCGTGTACAGATCTCGCCCATGATCATGAAGGTGGCGTGCTTCTTGTCCCAGCACTCGCCGATATTCGGGCAGCCGGCCTCTTCGCACACCGTCACCAGCCCATGAGACTTCACAATCTCGCGCGTTTCCTGATAACCCCGCGAAACCGGCGCCTTCACCCGGATCCAGTCCGGTTTGCGCAGCACCTCCTGGTCGGGCCGGTGGGCCTTTTCCGGGTGCCTTGGCCGCGGCTTTTCTATCAGATCGAGAACGTTGACCATCGGTGCGTTTGCCGCCTTACAACTCTGCTCTATTTAGTGGGTCCGAGGTTAATAAGAAAGGCTGTCGCGGCGCATGGCCGGACAGCCTTTGATGCATGGCTCTCACTGTATCTAGCGGCGGAACATCCGCCCTAGCGCGATCAGGATGCAGGCGCCAATGAAGCCGGCGATCAGATAGCCGATCCATCCACCGAGCACGATGCCGAAGACCCCCAGCAGCGCATTGGCGACGATCGCGCCGACGATACCGAGGATGATGTTCATCAAGAGGCCCATGTTGCTCTTCATGAACTGCTCGGCGAGCCAGCCCGCCACGCCGCCAATGATGATCGCTGCGATCCAGCCAATGCTTGCGTCTTCCATCGTGCCACTCCTTATGTGATCGGCGAAATCGCCGCTTCGGAACGTTCGACGCGAAAGCCGGTTCCATGTGCGCCCGTCACGCGTTCAGCGCCCGGCCATAAGCGTCAAGCACGCTCTCCTTCATCATTTCAGAAAGTGTCGGGTGCGGGAAGACGGTGTGCATCAGCTCTTCCTCGGTCGTCTCGAGGTTCATCGCGACGACAAAGCCCTGGATCAGTTCCGTGACCTCGGCGCCAACCATGTGCGCGCCGATCAGTTCGCCCGTCTTCTTGTCGAAGATCGTCTTGATGAAACCCTGGTCTTCGCCGAGCGCAATCGCCTTGCCGTTGGCGCCGAACTGGAACCGGCCGACGCGGATGTCGCGGCCCTCCGCCTTCGCCTTGGCTTCCGTGAGACCGACTGAGGCGACCTGCGGGTTGCAATAGGTGCAGCCTGGGATCTTCGATTTGTCGAGCGCATGAACGCCGGGAACATTGGCGATCTTCTCGACGCAGATCACGCCCTCGTGCTCGGCCTTGTGCGCCAGCATCGGCGGGCCTGCGACATCACCGATGGCGTAGATACCCGGCACGTTGGTGCGGCCATAACCGTCCACGACCACCACGCCGCGGTCGGTCTTAACACCAAGCGTTTCCAGCCCGAGGTTTTCGATATTGCCCTGCACGCCAACGGCCGAGATCAGCCGGTCGGCGGTGATCTTTTCGACCTTGCCGTCCTTCATCTCGACATGCGCGGTGATCGAGTTGGCGCCCTTCTCGACCTTGGTCACCTTCGCTTCGAGAATGATCTTCATGCCCTGCTTCTCGAACTGCTTTTGCGCGAATTTCGAGACCTCGGCGTCCTCGACCGGCATGACTTGCGGCAACAGCTCGACCACGGTCACCTCCGCGCCCATGGTGCGATAAAACGAGGCGAACTCGATGCCGATCGCGCCCGATCCCATGACGACCAGTGACTTCGGCATTTCCTTCGGGATCATTGCCTCAAAATAGGTCCAGATCAGCTTGCCGTCCGGCTCGATGCCGAGCAGTGCGCGCGGCCGCGCACCCGTCGCCAGGATAATGTGCTTGGCCGTGTAGGTCCCCTCGCCCTTGGTACCTTTCGGCGCCGGATGCTGCGGCTCCATCGCCTTCTTCGCGGGCTTCGACACGACGATCTCGCCGGGCTTCGTCAGCTTCGCCTCGCCCCAGATGATATCGACCTTGTTCTTCTTCATCAGGAAGCCGACGCCGCCGTTGAGCCGCGCCGAAACCTTGCGCGAGCGGTCAACCACGGCGGCCGTATCCGCTGACACCTTGCCGTCGATCTTCAAGCCGTAAGCGTCAGGATGCTGCGCATAGTGCAGGATCTCGGCAGACCGAAGCAGCGCCTTGGTCGGGATGCAACCCCAGTTCAGGCAGATGCCACCGAGATGCTCGCGTTCGACGATCGCCGTTTTGAAGCCAAGCTGCGCCGAGCGCACCGCGGTAACATAGCCGCCGGGGCCGGATCCGATGATGATGACGTCGTAGGAGTCAGCCACGATAACTTCCCTTCACTCAAATCTTCAGCATTTGCCGGGCAACCGGCGCGACACCGAGCCCGACTGCCCGCGTGTTTTCCGCGTCGAGATGGACGCCGTCGAGCGGCGTTGTCTTCGCCACCGAGCCTGCATCGAAGAACCCGCATCCCATCTCGGACGCGACCTGCTGGTAGAAACCGGCGAGCTTCTTCGATTCCGCAACGCCGCCGTCGAACATTGCGGCGAAGTCCGCCTCGCCCGTATCGCTGAGCGGTGGCGGCGCGACGAGCAGCACCAGCGGCGCCGGATAGTCGAACGAATAGGCGTGGTTGCGCACCAGTTTGGTCAGCCGCTCCATGCCCTGCTTCGATCCGACCGCGCGGCCCGATATGAACGGCTTCATATCGTTCGCGCCGAGCATGATGATGACCAGATCGAGCGGCGAATGCGTGTTGAGCAGCGTCGGCAGGATACGCGCGCCGTTCCGGTCGCTGTCGGCAAGATGATCGTCGAAGGCGGTGGTGCGGCCATTCAGCCCCTCTGCGATGACGCGCACGGCACTGCCAAGCTCGGCCTGAAGCACACTCGGCCAGCGGTCCTCATAAGCGTGCCGGCCCGCAAGCTCGGCGCTGTAGCCCCAGGTCAGCGAGTCGCCGTAGCAGAGGATCGTTTTCGTCATGATGTCCTCTGCGCTTCGCTGCGGCCGAAGTTTGCCGGCCCGCGCGGCTGCATTGCACGCATGACCAGCCAATGGGCGGCGATTGTCGTCAGGTTGGGCAGGATCAGCCAGGCATAAATCTTGAAGTCGCTGCCGGATGTCCGTTGCTCGTACGGAACCGAGAGCGTCCAAAGGACAAGCGCCAAGAGCAGAATGAAGAACGCAATGACAAGCGCCACGGCGACGCGGTCGACAGCGCGCCGTGGCGGATCGAAGAATTGCGCGATGAAGAACGGCACGGTGATCGCGATCGCAATCGTCGCCGTTGCGACAAAGATCAGGATGAACTCCTCGGTTGCATCGGTCGACACGGCCAGTACCTGCGCGACCATGCCGCCGCAGAACGCAGCGACAAAGAACGCAAGCAGCGATGCGCCGATCTTGCCGAGGATGTTCGCGACCATTACCCGCTCAGAGTTTGCGCAGGCCCAGCGCGATGAACAGGAAGAGCACACCGTTCGACAGCAGCTCAACCGCAAGCAATATGCCGAGCACCGTCGTCGCGGACCACGGGAAGTCGGCGAGGATCATAATGCCGAGCGCCAGCGACAGGATGCCCGACGCCAGGACCCAGCCCCACCCGGAGATCGGGCGAAGCGAGAAGGCGTACATGATTTTGACGACGCCTATGACGAGGAACAGCACCGCGACGAGCAGCGTCAGCGAGATCATGCCGGCGAGCGGATTGAAGACGAGCGATGCGCCCACGACGAGCGTCAGGATGCCGAAGAACAGCGCCCACAGAAAGCCTGGCCAGTCCTTGACCTGGAAAGACTGAACGATCTGCAGCGCGCCGAGGAAGATGAAGGTCCAGCCGGCGAGCAGCGTCGCTGCAAGTGTCGCGGCGAAGGGGTTGAGCAGCGCGAAGAAGCCGCCAAGCAGCGAGATGACAGCAAACACCGCCATCCAGATCCATGAAGGCTTCAGTTTTTCACTGTGAAGTGTCGTCGTAGCCATGTCAGGCCTCCTGCCGAGTTGATTACTCACGCACTAAACCAGCATACCCATTGGATTTTCGATGTATCGCTTGAAGGCGGTGAGCAGCTCGGCGCCGAGCGCACCGTCCACCGCGCGGTGATCGGTCGAGAGCGTCACCGACATGATGTTGGCGATCTTGATCTCACCGTTCTTCACCACCGCGCGTTCTTCGCCCGCGCCGACCGCCAGGATCGTCGCATGCGGCGGATTGATCACCGCGGCAAAGTCCTTGATGCCGAACATGCCGAGGTTCGACACCGCCGTCGTGCCGCCCTGATATTCTTCCGGCTTCAGCTTGCGGTTCCGCGCGCGGCCGGCCAGATCCTTCATCTCGTTGGAGATGGCCGACAGCGTCTTGGTCTCCGCCTTGCGGATGATCGGCGTGATCAGGCCGCCGGGGATGGACACCGCCACGCCGACATCGGCGTGCTTGTGTTTCACCATGGCGCTGTCGGTCCACGAGGCATTCGCATCCGGCACCGCCATCAAGGCCATCGCCATCGCCTTGATGATCATGTCGTTGACGGAAAGCTTGTAGGCGGGAACCTCGCCCTTGTCGGTCTTCTTCACCGGCGCTGCGTCGTTCAACTGCTTCCTCAGCGCCAGCAGCGCATCGAGTTCGCAATCCAGCGTCAGATAAAAATGCGGGATGGTGGATTTTGCCTCGACGAGCCGGCGCGCGATCGTCTTGCGCATATTGTCATGCGGCACCAGCTCGTACGAACCCTGCTCGAACAGTTTCAGTACCGCATCGCCGGACATAGGTTTTGCCGCTGGCGCGGCAACTGCTCCCGGCTGCGCGCCTGGTGCCTTCTTCGCACCGCCGCCGGCAATCGCCGCCTCGACGTCGGCCTTCACGACGCGTCCATGCGGGCCGGAACCGGTGACCGCCGCGACATCGACGCCGGCATCCTTCGCGATCCGCCGCGCCAGCGGTGAGGCGAAGGTGCGCTCGCCACTCGCGTGACCATTCACGGCAGGAGCCTTCAGCGCGGCCTCCGTTTTTGCTGGCTGCGGCGCGGCAGCCGGAGCCGCCTGCTGTTTTGGAGCTTCTGCCTTTGCCTCGGCCTTCGGTGCTTCGGCTTTTGCCTCAACTTTCGGGGCTTCCGCCTTGGCAGGCTCAGCGCCACCGCCCGCCTTCGCCGCCGCGGCAGCATCCTCGCCTTCACCAGCCAGCACGGCGATCACCGCATTGACCTTCACGCCTTCGGTGCCGGCCGGCACCACGAGTTTCGCGACGGTGCCCTCATCAACCGCTTCGACCTCCATCGTCGCCTTGTCGGTCTCGATCTCGGCAATGACATCACCCGGAGAAACCTTGTCGCCCTCCTTCACGAGCCACTTGGCGAGGTTGCCCTCTTCCATCGTGGGCGACAGGGCCGGCATGGTGATGTTGATCGGCATCTCTCTTCCCCTAATTCACGATAGAGCCGGAACCGATATCGGTCGGCGAATCCATTTCGGCGTTGAAGAGCCGCAGCATCTCGGCCGTCGCCTCTTCCTCGGATTTTGTCGCGCCATACTGCGTCAGCGCCCGCGCAAAATGGCGCGTAAAATCAGCCAGCATGATGCCTGCCGCGCCGGCGGACCCGACGCGCGCGGGATCGAGCTTCACTGTCATGCCTCCATCCTCGGTGCGCCACGCCATCATGAACGGAGAGGTATCGGTCTCCGTCTGCACCGGCTTGCGCTTCCCGAACAGGGCCATGGCTCAGCTCCGGTAGGTGACTGCCTTCACCGCCTCGACCACCTCGCCGACATTCGGCAGCGCGAGCTTTTCGAGGTTCGCGGCGTAGGGCATCGGCACATCTTTTCCGGCAATAGTGATCACCGGCGCATCGAGGTGATCGAAGGCGCGCTGCGACACCTGGTTGGCAATGAAATCGCCGACCGACGATTGCGGGAAGCCTTCCTCGACGACGACAAGCCGGTTGGTTTTCTTCACCGATGCGACGATCGAGTCGAGGTCCATCGGCCGGATCGTCCTCAGATCGATGATCTCGACATCGACACCCATGCCGCGCAGCTCGGCCTCAGCCTTCACCGCATAGGTCATGCCGATGCCCCATGAGACGAGTGTTACGTCCTTGCCCGCCTTGTGGACGCGCGCTTTGCCGATCGGCAGCACGAAATCGTCGAGCTTCGGAACATCGAAGCTATGCCCGTAGAGGATCTCGTTCTCCAGGAAGATCACCGGGTTCGGATCGCGGATCGCTGCCTTGAGAAGGCCTTTCGCATCGGCCGCCGTGTAGGGCTGGATCACCTTCAGCCCAGGGATATGGCCGTACCATGCGCCGTAATCCTGGCTGTGCTGGGCGGCAACGCGCGCGGCCGCGCCGTTCGGTCCGCGAAACACGATCGGCGCGCCCATCTGGCCGCCGGACATATACAGCGTCTTCGCCGCCGAGTTGACGATCTGGTCGACCGCCTGCATGGCGAAGTTGAACGTCATGAACTCGACGATCGGCTTCAGCCCTGCCATCGCCGCGCCGACGCCTACGCCGGCGAACCCGTGCTCGGTGATCGGCGTATCGACGACGCGCCTCGGGCCGAACTCCTGCAGCAAGCCTTGCGTGATCTTGTACGCGCCCTGATACTCGGCGACTTCCTCACCCATTATGAAGACGCTCTCGTCGCGGCGCATCTCTTCCGCCATCGCGTCGCGCAACGCCTCGCGCACGGTCATCGACACCATTTCCGTGCCGGCAGGAATGTCCGGGTCGGCAGCGATTTCCGCCTTCGGGGCGGCCGGTGCCTTCGCGGCTTCCTTCTTGACACTCGGCTCCTCGGCCGCTTCCTTCGCCTTGCCGCCGGCGGCGTCGTCGGCCTGTTTCGGCGCATCCGACTCGGCCTTCGCGGCCGCGCCTGCACCGTTGCCAGCCGGCGCGCTCTCGCCTTCGCCCTGGATGAAAGCGATCGGCGTGTTGACCTTCACACCTTCCGTACCGGCGGGAATGAGAATCTTCGACAGCACGCCCTCGTCGACGGCCTCGACCTCCATCGTCGCCTTGTCGGTCTCGATCTCGGCGATCACATCGCCCGCGGCGATCGTGTCGCCCTCATTCTTCAGCCATTTCGAGAGGTTGCCTTCCTCCATGGTCGGCGACAGTGCGGGCATCAATACTTGCGGCATAACAGTCTCCGAACGTCAGGCGGAAGCGGCGAGAATGGACACCACCGCCACGATGATCACACAGGCCAGGAACAGCAACAGGCCATTGCGATAACGCACGAGGGTGGGACGGATGGACGGCCCGAGCCGCGATTCCAGATAGGATGTCTGCAGCAGGCCAAGACGCATGTAATTGCTGAACTTTTCGCCCGGCGCGGACATGCTCCACACCTTGAAGGCGGCCGAGATCGCGAGGACCCATCCGCCCAGCGCGACGATCACTAGCGCGATGATAAAAATGGGGAGGAGCGACTGCATGTCTCCTCCGTCAGGCGGCCACGTAGATATCGGTCCACAGTTCGGACGCATCCGGCTCGGGATCCGTCTGCGAGAAGTCGGCAGCGTCGGCGACGATGTCGCGGACGTCCTTGTCGATCGCCTTCAACTCGTCCTCGCTCGCCCATTTCTTGTCCATGATGCGCGCCTTGACCTGCTCGATCGGATCCTGCTCCGAGCGCATCTTCTGCACCTCTTCCTTGGTGCGGTATTTCGCCGGGTCGGACATCGAATGGCCGCGATAGCGGTAGGTCTGCATTTCGAGGATGATCGGGCCCTTGCCCGAACGCGCCCAGTCGGTCGCAAGCTCGCCGGCCGATTTCACCGCGCGCACATCCATGCCGTCGACCTTGATGCCGGGAATCTTGAACGAAACGCCGCGCTGCGAGAAATCCGTCTCGGCCGACGATCGGTGTACGGCCGTGCCCATGGCGTAGCGGTTGTTCTCGATCACATAGATGACCGGCAGCTTCCACAGCGCCGCCATGTTGAAGCTCTCGTAGACCTGGCCCTGGTTGGCGGCGCCGTCGCCGAAGAAGGTCAGGGACACATTGCCGTTCTTGCGGTACTGGTTGGCGAAAGCGAGCCCGGTGCCCAGCGACACCTGCGCGCCGACAATGCCGTGGCCACCGTAGAAGTTCTTCTCCTTGGAGAACATATGCATCGACCCGCCCTTGCCCTTGGACAGGCCGCCGCGGCGGCCGGTGAGCTCGGCCATGACGCCACGCGGCGACAGCTCCATCGCCAGCATGTGGCCATGGTCGCGATAGGCGGTGATCATCTGATCGCCGTCCTTCAGCGCCATTTTCAGGCCGGTGACGACCGCTTCCTGGCCGATGTAGAGATGGCAGAAACCGCCGATGAAGCCCATGCCGTAGAGCTGGCCGGCCTTTTCCTCGAAGCGGCGGATGAGGAGCATGTCGCGATAGGCGCGAAGCTCGTCTTCCTTGCTGAAATTTGCGGGTTTGGGCGTGACAGGCGCTGAATGAGTCTTTGCGTCTGCTTTTGTTTTCGCAGGCGCTTTTTTCGCGGCTGTCGCCATTCGTCACTCCCTGATATGTCTCTTGCCGGACATGTCGGGTCACGCCCGATCGGCTACACCCCTAGCATGCAAGCCGACGTTCGGCCATGCGGAAAAACGCATGGCTGTTATGCGAGCTAAGTTGTTAGTTTTGCTTGTATTCTTGCGAATTAACTTGAGTTCAGTTAATTCCGCTGTCAGTCGCGCATAATGGTGATTTCGTCAGCGTGCGAAAGATTGAGCGCCCGGCGCGCCTGCTCATCCAGCATATCCTTCTCGAGCGTGCCGTCGTGCAAGAGTTGCACGCGTCGCTCAATCTCGATTCGCTCTGTCCTGACCTTGTCGAGTTGAGCCTCAAGTCCGATCTTGCGCGCCTCGAACCGGTACTTCGAATAGATGCCGAACTCGCCGTGGTAAGCGTGGAAGCCGAAATAGGCGAGAAACAGCGCCGAAACTGCCGGCACAATCAGCCGGCCGGTCTGCCGGTTCTTGTACTGGCGTGTCCACATGCCAATGTCGCGCGATGCCATGCCGCCATTTGGCACCAACATGCTTAAGCAGCGGTTACTGTCGTCCTCGCGCCGCAATTGAACGTGACAAAGAACCTGTGCAATGATGGCGGCAGCAAGCGGGATTGGGGTCCGTGCTTTCTGAGATCATGACGTTCGCCGATGGCGCGCTTACCGCGTCTACGCCCGAGGAGGCGAGCATCCGCTTCTTCGCAGGGGCCGAACGCGCCGGTGCGACCTACCTCCAGACGCGGCTCTACCGGCGCCCGGCTCTGCCGCTGAACTCCGCGACCCATTGGGCAGCCGGTGGCTTCGTCAAGCGCCTTTCACCGAAGGCGTGGCCGGGAAGCGCGGCATTCAACTATGTCTGTTTCGAATGCAATCCGCTGCTCACCGCAATCCGCGAGAACCGCACCCGTTACCGCTTCTCGGATTTTGCCCCGCGCAGTGATCCTGCTTATGCCGACTATTGGGATGCACTCGGCGAAGCCAATATAGGTGAGGCGCTCTGCGCCACCTCATATGGCGCCGACAGCGCCATTGCGTCGCTCCATCTCGGTTTTGGCGACTCTGACATCGATCCGCAAAAGGCGCGCGCGATGCAGCTTGCCGGCTTGATGCTGACCGAGCGCCTGATGGAGTTCGCCGGTATTCTCGACGATCCCGAGTTTGCGCCCCTCACGCATCGCGAACGCGATTGCCTGGCCTTCGTCGCCGACGGAAAGACCACATGGGAAATCGGCAAGATCCTCGGCATCGCCGAAGCGACCGCCCGGTTCCACGTCGACCGCGCGCGCGACAAGCTCGATTCCGTCACCCGCGCCCAAGCGGTTGCCCGAGCTGCAAGGCTGAGGCTGATCTGAGCGTCTTGTCTTTTTCCAGCAATCGGCTATCCTTAGCTAGAGTTAGCTAAGGATACGGGCTGATGAACGTCGTTAATATGCTCGACGCGAAGACGCGCCTTTCGAAGCTTGTCGAGGCCGTTGAAAGCGGTGCGGAAAAGGAAATCATCATTGCGCGCAACGGAAAACCTGCCGCGCGTCTCGTGCCGGTTGAAGCAAAACCGAAGAATCGCCGATTGGGATTGTTGGAAGGCCAGTTCCCGGTCATCAGCCAGGAAGAGTTTGACGCTGACAACGAAGAAATCTGGCGTGATTTCTTTGACGAAAAACCCGAATGAGGCTTCTGCTCGATACCCACGTCGCTATTTGGGCGCTCGCGTCTTCATCCTCCATGCCACCACATATCCGTAACCTCATCGGACGCGACGAGAACGAGGCATCTGTTTCGGTCGCGAGCCTTTGGGAAATTGCGATCAAGTTTGCGACGCACGGTCGGGCAAGAATGCCACTGTCGTGCGCCGAAGCATTCGCTGCCTTCGAAAAGGCAGGTTATGGCATACTTGACATTAAGCCTGAGCACGCAATTGCAGTCGAACAATTGCCGATGTCACGAGGCGATCCGTTTGACCGCTTGCTCCTGGCTCAAGCGAAATCGGAGCCGATGCTACTTTTGACCAGAGACCAAAAGCTTATCGCCGCGGGAGGCGATACAGTCATCGGCTGGTAAATCTCGTCAGCTGCCGCGGCGGACCGAAAGCCCTGCGTAGCGCGCCTGCTTGCCAAGCTCTTCCTCGATGCGGATGAGCTGGTTGTACTTTGCCGTGCGGTCGGAGCGCGCCAGCGAGCCGGTCTTGATCTGCCCGCAATTGGTCGCGACCGCCAGATCGGCAATCGTGGAATCCTCCGTCTCGCCCGAGCGATGCGACATCACTGCGGTGTAGGCCGCGCGGTTGGCGGTACTGACCGCGTCGAGCGTCTCCGTCAGTGAGCCGATCTGGTTCACCTTCACCAGGATCGAGTTGGCAACGCCCATGCGGATGCCGTCGCGCAGGCGCGAGGAATTGGTGACGAAGAGGTCGTCGCCGACGAGTTGCACCTTGTCGCCGCACAGCTCGGTGAGCGTCTTCCAGCCCTCCCAGTCGTCCTCGGCCATGCCGTCCTCGATCGAGATGATCGGGTAGTCGGCGGCGAGCTTGGCGAGGTATTTCGCCTGCGTCTTCGGATCGCGCGTCTTCTTCTCGCCTTCATAGACGTAATTGCCGTCCTTGAAGAACTCGGTCGCGGCGCAGTCTAGTGCCAGCGCCACCTCTTCGCCCGGCTTGTAGCCAGCCTTTTCGATCGAGGCCATGACGAAGTCGAGTGCTGCCTGCGCGCTCTTGATGTTCGGCGCGAAGCCGCCTTCGTCGCCGACATTGGTGTTGTGGCCGGCCTCCTTCAAGCCCTTCTTCAGCGTGTGGAATATTTCCGAACCCCAGCGGATCGCGTCGCGCAGCGTCGGCGCGCCGATCGGCATGATCATGAATTCCTGGAAGTCGATCGGATTGTCGGCATGCGCGCCGCCATTGACGATGTTCATCATCGGCACGGGAAGCACATGCGCTCCAACACCGCCGACGTAGCGGTAGAGCGGCAGGTCTGCTGCTTCCGCGGCTGCCTTGGCGACGGCCAGCGACACGCCAAGGATGGCGTTGGCGCCGAGTCGGCTCTTGTTCGGCGTGCCGTCGAGTTCGATCATCGTGCGATCGATATGGATCTGGTTCTCGGCTTCCATGCCGCCAATCGCCTCGAACAACTCGCCGTTGACGGCCTCGACCGCCTTTTCGACTCCCTTGCCGAGATAGCGCTTGCCGCCGTCGCGCAACTCCATCGCCTCATGCGCGCCGGTCGAAGCGCCGGATGGCACCGCGGCACGGCCCATCGACCCGTCTTCCAGCACGACGTCCACCTCGACAGTCGGGTTGCCGCGGCTGTCAAGAATTTCGCGTCCGATGACGTCAACGATGGCGGTCATGGCAAAACTTCCTCGGATTTGATCGATTGAAAACCGCGCCTCTCTTAGCCAAACAGGCCGAAAAGGCAATTGCCGCGAGACCAAATTACCTCTGCGAAGCGCGGTTTATCGCTTCACATATGTGCCGGCAATGATCTCACGAACAAGCGCGAAGAGGCACGCGACGACGACAATGGCCGGCGCCCAGAACGAAAACGGCAGCGCGTTCGTCATGCCGAGTATGAGGAAGACGAACAGGCAGAAGGCCGAGACGCCGAGTGAGAAAGGTACGCCCGCCATGTTGGCGATCGCCGCAGCGATCAGACCCATGTAGAGAATGACCGGATTGCCGGTCGCATATGCGACGAGGCCGGCAAGTGCCGCGATCACCAGCGCCGCATAGACGACGAGCAACCTCCGCGCGTAATCGGCAAGCTCGTGTTTCGCTGCCGCGACCACGGCAAGCAGAAGCGCCGGCGCACCGACGATCAGCCCGAAGACAGCGCCGAAATCGCTCACGCGGCGGGCTTCACGGTCGATTTGAACTTCGACATCAGAAACGGCCCCGACCGCACCGGCGCGTATTTCGGCGCCTCGCCCGGCCTCAGGCAGGAGTCGAGACAAATGATCTCGGCATCCCAGTTCGGCTGGTGGAAGAAGGCCAGCGACTGCCGCCGCGTCGAGCCTTTTGCGTCCGGTGCCGGATTGACGACGCGGTGCAGCGTCGAGACCCAGCGGTCATTTGTCCACAGCGCCATCAGGTCGCCGATGTTGATGACGAAAGCGCCCGGCACTGGCGGCACGGACCGCCAGGTCCCTTCGGGCGTGAAGATTTCCAAACCGCCGGACGCAGCCTCCGGCAACAGGATCGTCAGGCTGCCATAGTCTGTGTGGGCACCAGCGCGAAGCTGGCCGGGTTTCGGCGGCACCGAAGGTTGCGGATAGTTGAGCGCACGCAGCGCCGAAATCGGCTTGTCGAGCATTGGATCGAAGAAACGCTCCGGCAGTTCGAGCGCCACGGCGAAAACGCGCATGACGCGTTTCGCCAGGTCTTCCAGCGCGGTGTAATAGGCTTTCCACGCATCGACGAAACCGTCCGGCTGCGTCGGCCAGATCGTCTCGGCATAGCAGAAAGCCAGAGCCTCCGGGTCGTTCAGTCCGCCGGGCACGGCGAGCGGCCCGCCATTGAAGCTTTCCTTCAGATCGGGCGGCGTCTCATTGCCTTTCGACTTGGCCAGCGCCTCGGTGCCCTGCCCTAGATAGCCATAGGGGTAGCCGGGGAACGGCGCGCGTACCTTGTCCTTTTCCGCCTGCGGCAGGTCGAAAAAGGCCCGCGCGTTGGACCAGACTCTGTCGATCGTCGCCTGCGGCACCGAATGCCCGCTGATCGCAAGGAACCCGGTCGCCCGGCAGATCGCGTCAACCTCCTTGCCGAGCGCCGCACGGCCCGCCGCATCGGCGTTTTCGAAACGGGAAAGATCGAAAACCGGAAACGTCGCGGCGGTCATTGATGGCTCCCAGGCAATGAAGGACAGGGGCGAGCTTAGCGAAACGCTGTTTCCTGTCCATGTGGGCCATGCGATTCACGCAATGACAAATGGCTGTCACGATTTGTCAGCAGCCGGGCAGGAGTCAGAGGCCGCGAAGTCGGCTATGATTCGAACTGCGCGGGGCGAAACGGAGGGTGTTTCGCCATGTCCCAGTTAAGCGGTATCGTGAGTTTGTTCTTCATCGCGGCTGCGCTGATCACGTCATGGTATGACGAGCCGCCCCGGCAGACGTCCGCGGTCATGTTCCCGACGCTGCAGCTCGCCGACAATTGAGCGCAACAACAAAAAAGCCCCGCGATGACCGCGGGGCTTTTCGTTTCAACTCGATCAATACCAGTAGGGCTCGACCTTGTAATATTCGAACGACGCATCACGCGCCTTCTGGCCATCGGCACCGGTCAATTCCTTGATCGAATGCGCAGGCGCGGCCTTCAGCTGGTCCTTGGTGAAGGGCACGACATAGCCGCCCTTCTGCTCCTGGTAGTCGAGAACCGACCAGGGCACCGCGTGGTATTTCTCGCCGATGCCGAGGAAGCCGCCAAAGCCGATCACCGCGAACATGATGCCGTTCGACGTCTTGTCGAGCATGACGTCCTCGACGGTGCCAATGCTTTCGCCGGCGGTGTTGTAGACGGCCGTGCCGATGACACGGGATGCCTGGATGGCCTGGGTATGGCCGGTATGAGTGGTCATTGTCTGCCTCCTTCTTGCAGGTGCAGACGTAACGACCCGGAGCAGCCGAGGTTCCCGTGAACCGGATAAGTGAAACTCAATCGGCCAGGATGAAGGTGACCTTCATGTTGACGCGGTAGGACGTGATCTTGCCGTCCTCAACGACAATCTTCTGGTCCTGTATCCAGGCGCCTTCGACGTTTTTCAGCGTCTTGGTGGCGCGGTCGATGCCCTTCTCTATGGCGTCCTGGAAACTCTTCTTCGACGAGGCTGTGATCTCGGTGACGCGCGCGACAGACATGGTGTCTCTCCTCCATTGCCCTCCACGCCCGTCTACAGGCTATCCGTGTATTCGATGCACCTCAAGCGGGCTTCTTGGCGATCCGATCGAGCTCCATCAGCCGCTCGAGTAGCGCCGGCATATCCTTCAGCAGCAGCATGTTCGGGCCGTCGGACGAGGTCGAATTGTCTGGGTCGTCATGCGTCTCGATGAAGA
>DATJTE010000226.1:0-33088 GCA_035503715.1 Rhizobiaceae bacterium
TGAGCCTCGACAATCGCCCACACTATTCCGGTGGCTGCCAGTGCGGAAACGTCCGTTTCCGCGTCGAGGGCGCTTTGGGCGACGCGTCGGTCTGCCATTGCCGCATGTGCCAGAAGGCGAGCGGCAACTTTTACCTGCCGCTGGTCTCGGTGCGCGGCGCGAAGCTGACCTGGACGCGCGGCGAACCAAAACGCTTCCGGTCGTCCAATTACGGCTGGCGCGGCTTCTGCGGCGATTGCGGCACGCCGCTGTTTTACGAGGCGCCGGACGGCATCGCGCTGGCCATCGCGACGTTCGACGAGCCGGAAGAGATCGCGCCGGCGGTGCAATGGGGCACGGAAGCGAAGCTGCCTTACGTTGATGCCGTGCCGTCGCTGCCGGGCCATCGCACGATGGAGGACATCACCGACGCGCCATTCCTGGCGACGCTAGTGTCCCACCAACACCCCGACCATGACACTGAGACATGGCCGGAGAAAAAGCCATGAGCGAGATGATCGCCGGCGGCTGCCAATGCGGCGCGGTACGCTATGCCGTGCCGGAACTGCACGACAATGCGCATATCTGCCATTGCCGCATGTGCCAGAAGGCCGTCGGCAATTTTTTCGCAGCGCTGGTGGGCGCAACCAAGACGGATGTCGTCTGGACGCGCGGCAAGCCGTCGGTGTTCCGGAGTTCCGGACCAGTCGAGCGCGGCTTCTGCGAAAAATGCGGCACACCGCTCTTCTTCAACAATCTCGACAGCAAGCGCATCAATTTCACCATTGGTTCGCTCGACCATCCCGAGCGTGTGCAGCCGAAAGGACATGACGGCATCGAAAGCCGCATGCCGTGGTTCTCGGAGCTCTGCTCAATGCCGGATGAGGGCGAGACCGAGACGGGCGACTTCATTCCGGTCGCGGCCGAGATCAGACGCACGAGCCGGCAGCACCCCGATCACGACACGGCGGCATGGCCGCCGAAGGAGTGGCAATGAGCGAGACGGGCGGTTGCCAATGCGGCGCGGTACGCTTCCGGCTTACAGGATTCGGCCGCGCCTCGATCTGCCATTGCCGCATGTGCCAGAAGGCGTTCGGCTCCTTCTTTGGCCCGCTGGTGACGGCGAAGGGACTCGAATGGACGCGCGGTGTGCCTGCGAAGTTCGACAGCTCCAATGTCGTGAAGCGCGGTTTCTGCGCCAAATGTGGAACGCCGCTGACCTACGAATATGAAGGCGGCATCGAGGTTGCGATCGGCGCGCTGGACGATCCGAAAAAGGCGCCGCCGGCAATCCAGGTGAACCCGGCCGACATGCTGCCCTTCTTCGACAGGCTGCACACGCTGCCGTTTCGGCCGGACAGCGAAACGAAGGTGAACGAGGCATTCCTGGCGTCCGTCAAGGGCAACCAGCATCCGGACCACGACACGGCGCATTGGCCGGTGAAAGAGTAGATGATGAGCGCGTTGCGTACCCTCTATCCCGAGATCGAGCCGTTCGACAGCGGCATGATGGATGTCGGCGACGGTCACACGATCTACTGGGAGCGTGTCGGCACCAAAGGCGCCAAGCCCGCTGTGTTCCTGCATGGCGGACCGGGCGGCGGCATCACGCCAAAACAGCGCCGCGTGTTTGATCCGAGCCGCTATGACGTCATCCTGTTCGACCAGCGCGGCTGCGGGAAATCGACGCCGCATGCCGAGCTCGAGGCGAATACGACCTGGCATCTGGTCGACGACATCGAGCGCCTGCGCAAAATGATGGGCGTCGAGAAATGGCTGGTCTTCGGTGGCTCCTGGGGCTCGACGCTGGCGCTTGCCTATTCTGAGAAGCATCCCGAGCGCGTGTCGGAACTGGTGGTGCGCGGCATCTACACGCTGACCAAGGCCGAACTCGACTGGTATTATCAGTTCGGCGTGTCGGAAATGTTCCCGGACAAATGGGAGCGCTTTCAGGCGCCGATCCCGGAAGCTGAGCGCGGCGATATGATGGCCGCCTATCGCAAACGGCTGACCGGTTCTGACAAGAAGGCCCAGCTCGAGGCGGCGCGCGCCTGGAGCCTGTGGGAAGGCGAAACGATCACGCTGCTGCCGGAACCGGAAACCAGCGACCCGTTCGGTGAAGACGACTTCGCCATCGCGTTTGCGCGCATCGAGAACCACTTCTTCGTCCACGCCGGCTGGCTGGAGGAGGGGCAGTTGATCCGCGATGCGCACAAGCTCAAGGGCATTCCGGGCGTCATCGTGCACGGCCGCTACGACATGCCATGCCCGGCGAAATATGCCTGGCTGCTGCACAAGGCGTGGCCGGATGCTGAGTTTCATCTGATCGAAGGCGCCGGCCATGCGATGAGCGAGCCGGGCATCCTCGACCGGCTGGTCCGCGCGACAGACACGTTCGCGGGGAGATGACGATGTCGCGCGAACGCCTCTACCTCTTCGATACGACGCTGCGTGACGGGCAGCAGACGCCGGGCATCGACTTTTCCGTCGAGGACAAGATCGCGATCGCGAAACTGCTTGACGAGTTTGGTATCGATTATGTCGAGGGCGGCTATCCCGGCGCCAATCCGACCGACACGAAATTCTTCGAGCAGAAGCGCACGGCGGTCTCGAAATTCGTCGCCTTCGGCATGACCAAGCGCGTCGGCGTGTCGGCGTCGAACGATCCGGGCATCGCCGCGCTCGTTCAGTCGAAGTCGGACGCGATCTGTTATGTCGCGAAGAGCTGGGATTATCACGTGCGCGTCGCGCTCGGCTGCACCAACGAGGAAAACCTCGACTCCATCCGCGCCTCCGTCGAGGCCGCGCGCGCTGCCGGCAAGGAGGCGATGGTCGACTGCGAGCATTTCTTCGACGGTTACAAGGCCAATCCGGAATACGCCATCGCCTGCGCCAGGGCGGCCTACGATGCCGGCGCGCGCTGGGTGGTGCTGTGCGACACCAATGGCGGCACCCAGCCGTCCGAGGTGCGCGCGACTGTCGAGGCGGTCATCGCCGCGGGCATTCCCGGTGATCACCTTGGCATCCACGCGCATGACGATACGGGGCAGGCGGTCGCCAATTCGCTGACGGCGGTCGAGGCCGGTGTGCGCCAGATCCAGGGGACGCTGAACGGCATTGGCGAGCGCTGCGGCAACGCCAACCTGATCACCATCATCCCGACGCTGGTGCTGAAGCCGCGCTACGCGGAGCGGTTCGAAACGAACATCTCGGCCGATGCGCTGTCTGGCATCTCACGCCTGTCGCGCAGCTTTGACGAATTGCTGAACCGTGCGCCGGAAGCGCAGGCGCCTTATGTCGGCGCGTCGGCCTTTGCGACGAAAGCAGGCATCCATGCCTCCGCGCTGGCGAAGGAGCCGGCGACCTACGAGCACGTGCCGCCGGATACAGTCGGCAACCGCCGCCGGGTGATGGTGTCGGACCAGGGCGGCAAGGCGAACTTCATCGCCGAGCTGAAACGTCGCGGCATCGACGTGCCGCGCGACGACCATCGGCTCGACGATCTCATCTCAATCGTGAAGGAGCGCGAGGCGCTGGGTTACGCCTATGAGGGCGCCGATGCGAGCTTCGAGCTTCTGGCGCGCACCAAGCTCGGCTCCGTGCCGGAGTTTTTCCGGGTCACCAGCTTCCGCTGCATGGTCGAGCGCCGTTTCGATGCCAACGGACAACTCAAAACGGTCTCCGAAGCGATCGTCAAAGTGCTGATCGAGGGCGAGGAAAAAATGTCGGTCGCGGAAGGCCACGGCCCCGTCAACGCGCTCGACATCGCGCTGAGAAAGGACCTCGGCAAATTCCAGTCCGAGATCGAGGACCTCGAGCTGGTGGACTACAAGGTCCGTATCCTTAATGGCGGCACCGAGGCAATCACCCGCGTTTTGATCGAGTCGCACGATGCGACCGGCGCGCGCTGGTGGACGGTCGGCGTCTCCGACAACATCATCGACGCTTCGTTCCAGGCTCTGATGGATTCGATCGTCTACAAACTGATGAAGAACCGGCAGTTGGCAGGGCTTGTGGCGGCTGAGTAGCGGCCGGCCCTTTGGACCGCATCAAGAAAACTGATTGAACCATCACAAGTTTCAGGTGGTTTTGAGCGGCTGGCAAGTGCATTGAGGCGCCATGGCTGTTGTCGAAGAAGAAAAGTCGGGCGCCGAAGACAAGAAAGCGCGCCTCGAACCTGCAACGCGTGGCTTCCTGTTCGCGCTCTCGGCGTACCTCTTGTGGGGCGTGCAGCCGATCTACATGAAGGCGCTGGCGCATATCCCGGCCAGTGAAGTCGTCGCGCACCGGATCATCTGGTCGGTGCCGATCGCCGGCGTCGTCCTCTATCTGCTTGGCCGCACGGCCGACATTCGCGCCGCGTTGCGCTCGCCGCGCACGCTCGCCATGGCCGCGCTGACTGCGTCGATCATCACCGTCAACTGGGGCATCTACGTCTGGGCGATCGCGGCCGACCGGGCGATCGAGGCTGCACTCGGCTATTATATCAACCCGCTCTTCAGCATCTTTCTGGCGGCCGTGGTGCTGGGCGAGCGCCTGAACCCGATGCAGATGGCGGCCATCGGCCTTGCCGTGCTGGCCGTCGCGCTGCTCACTTGGGAGTCGGGCGGTCTGCCGTGGGTGTCGATCGGCCTCTGCGTTACCTGGGGTTTCTACGGGCTGTTCAAGAAGACACTGCCCATCGGACCCAACCAGGGCTTTTTCCTCGAAGTGCTGCTGCTGACGCCGCCCGCACTTGCCTATGTGGTCTGGTTGTACATCGAAGGGCAGGGGCACTTCGGCACGACGACCGCGGTCGACTTCTGGCTTCTGTTCGGTTGCGGCGCCGTCACCGCCGCGCCTCTGATGCTCTTTGCCAACGGCGCGAAGCTGCTGACGCTCTCCACCATCGGCATCATGCAGTATATCGGGCCGACTCTCATCTTCCTGATTGCCGTCTTCATCTTCAAGGAGCCGTTCAGGACCGAACGCGCGGTGGCGTTCGCGCTCATCTGGGTCGCGCTGATCATTTACACATGGTCGATGTATCGCTCGCGGCGCGCCATCTCGGCCGGCGCCTGATCAGAGCTTATCGATCACCGATTCGACGCCTTCGGCCGGGGCGCCGTCGGCGGCCGCCGCGGCGAGGATTGCCGGCACGATCGCTTCCGGGTCGGCGACCAGGATCGGGTTCACCAGATGGCCGGCGTGGATGAAACCTTCCTTGCGCATGTGGTCGAAGAGGGCGAAGAACGGATCCCAGAAGCCGCCGATATTGCCGAACACGATCGGCTTGCGGTGGTGGCCGAGCTGGCCCCAGGTCATGACCTCAACGATCTCCTCCACCGTGCCGATGCCGCCCGGCAGCGCCACGAACGCGTCCGAGCGCTCGAACATCATGTGTTTGCGCTCATGCATGTTCTCGGTGATGTGGATTTCGCTGAGCTGGTTCAGGCCGGGCTCGCTCGCCTCCTTCTTCACCAGAAAGCGGGGGATGATGCCGGTCACCTGGCCGCCGGCCCGCCGCGCGCCGTCCGAAACCGCGCCCATGATGCCCTTCGTGCCGCCGCCATAGACGAGAGTGAGGCCCGCTTTGGCGATCGAACGGCCCAAAACCTGGCCGGCCTTGAGATAGGCGGGGTCACGGCCGGGCGAGGAGCCGCAATAGACGCAGACGGATCGAATCCTATTCATGAAACCAATTGGCGGCGCGCTGCGTGACTAGGTCAAGGCCCCGCCGGCCTTTTTATTGTCTGCATTCTGTAAACAGGATAGACCGGGTTTCAGGCGGCTAGGGAAAAGAATCATGGTGTCAACTCCGGTCAAAGTGCTGCTTTTTCTAGGCGGCGGTGCGGTCGCGGCAGGTGCGACGGCTTACATTTCGGGTGCGCTCGACCCGTGGCTCAATGGTAAGCCGGCTGCGGTTGCCGAATTGCCGGCGTCGGCCGATCCAACGCCAGACCCCGCGGCGCCAAAGGATGAGCGCTTGCCGGAGCCGGCGGCTGCCGCGGTGGTTCCGAGCTTCGACGTTGTCCGTGTCGAGCCGGACGGTTCGATGGTGATCGCCGGCAAGGCAGCCCTGGAAGCCCTTGTGGAGGCGCTTTCGGCGGACGCCACCATCGGCAAGACGCAGTCCGGAGGCGATGGCGATTTCGCCATCGTGCTCGATCAGCCGCTAAAGCCGGGCGACTACGAAATCAAACTGCGCTCGACCGACAAGGCCGGCACTGTCGCCATGTCCGTCGAAACCGCGATCGTCTCGGTGCCCGAGACGCCGGGCGGGCAAGTGCTGGCGATGATCGAGGCGCCCGGCCAGGCGAGCGAAATCATCACCGCGCCGGAACCTGAAAAGCCTGCCGATGTTGCCGCGGC
Source organism: Rhizobiaceae bacterium (assembly GCA_035503715.1). GTDB lineage: Bacteria > Pseudomonadota > Alphaproteobacteria > Rhizobiales > Rhizobiaceae > OAS926. Next base: position 6,331 of record DATJTE010000226.1, read on the forward strand.
CGAACCCACGCCTGCAGCGCCTGCTGAAGAAAAGCCAGCCGACGTAGCCGCCGCCGACCCGGCAAAACCCGCCGAGGAGAAGCCTGCGGACGTCGCGGCGGCGCCGGAGCCCGCTGCTCCTGCTGAAGAGAAACCGGCAGACGTTGCCGCTGCCGACCCCGCCAAGCCGGCGGAAGAGAAGCCGGCTGATGTCGCCGCCGACCCGGAACCGGCGAAACCCGCCGAAGAGAAGCCCGCAGAGATCGCCGCGGCAGATCCTGCCAAGCCGGCGGAACCAGCGCCTGCGCCGGCTGCCGTCGCGTCGGCCGTGTCCGTCGAGGCAGTCGAGATCGACGGCAAGAAGGTGTTCGTGGCCGGGGCGGCCGATCCGAACAGGACGGTTCGCGTCTACGCGAACGAAATCCATCTCGGCGACGCGAAATCGTCTCCCGAGGGCCGCTTCCTGGTCGAAGCCGAGCAGGATCTGCCAGTCGGTAACTACATCATCCGCGCCGATCTTCTCGGCGATGACGGTTCGCAGGTCCTCGCTCGCGCGGCAGTGCCGTTCGAACGCGAGCCGGGTGAGGCGATTGCCGCCATTGCGCCCGAGCAGCCTGTTGCGCCGGCGGAGGAAAAGCCCGCCGACGTGGCTGCGGCACCGGAGCCTGCCGCACCGGAGAAGCCGGCCGATGTCGCGGCTGCGCCTGAGCCCGCCGCTCCGGCTGAGGAGAAGCCCGCGGATGTCACTGCGGCTCCCGAACCCGCTGCTCCAGCCGAGGAAAAGCCGGCAGATGTGGTTGCCGCTCCAGAGCCTGCGGCTCCGGCCGAGGAAAAGCCCGCGGATGTTGCCGCCGCACCTGCGCCTGCAGCGCCCGCCGAGGAAAAGCCTGCGGAAGTCGCTGCCGCGGAACCGGAAGTCACCGCGCCGCCGCTGCAGCCGGTCAAGCGTGCCGTCATTATCCGGCGCGGCGACTCGCTCTGGCGCATTTCGCGGCGCGCCTACGGCCATGGCATTCGCTATTCGACGCTCTACCTGGCCAACACCGACCAGATCCGCGATCCGGACAAGATTTGGCCGGGGCAGGTGTTCTCCATGCCTGACAAGACGCAGGAAGGCGAGGAAGCCAACTGGCAGGCGCTTGGCGATCAGGTCACCACGCAGTCGAATTGATTTCGCATTGCAAATCCATCGTTCATCGTCTATCGGCGATGAACGATGGATCAGCTCAGCCCACCCGCAAATATCGTCGCCGCGAAACTCGCCGCGCTATCGCATCCGACGCGGCTCGATATCCTGCAGCATCTCTCCACGACGGATTGCTGCTGCTGCAAGGATGTTGTCCAGCGGCTTGACCTTGCCCAGTCGACCGTCTCCCAGCACCTGAAGATCCTCGTCGATGCCGGTCTCGTGCGTTACACGCCCGACCGACAGCGGTCCCGCTACGAGATCGACCGTGCGGCGGTGGGCGAACTGACCAATTCGCTCGTCGGTTTCATGAATGCCTGCTGCGCACCGTCCGCCGGACGGAGGTCATAGCGGCATGGCCAAGACAGTTTCCGCCGATTCCGGCTCGACGCTGAAGACGATCAGCAATCTGTGGCCCTTTATGTGGCCGGCCGATCGGCCCGACCTGAAGATGCGGGTTGCGTGGGCGACGTTCTTCCTCGTCCTCGCCAAGGTCATCCTCGTTGCCGTGCCCTATTTCTTCAAATGGGCGACGGACGCACTCTCTGGCGAGGGCGGTGCGCCCGCGCTGATGCCGGCCGTGCTCGCAGGGCCGGTCATGCTGGTCGTCGCCTACAATGCGGTGCGCATTTTCCAGACCGGACTGAATCAGCTTCGCGACGCGCTGTTCGCGCGCGTCGGCCAGTATGCGGTGCGCCAGCTCGCCTACCGCACCTTCGTCCACATGCACGAGCTGTCGCTGCGGTTCCATCTCGAGCGGCGCACGGGCGGCCTGTCGCGCATCATCGAGCGCGGCGTGAAGGGCATCGAGACGATCGTGCGCTTCACCATCCTCAACACGCTGCCGACGATTTTGGAGTTTCTGCTGACGGCAGCGATTTTCGCCTACGCCTATGGCTGGCTCTACGTCGTGGTGATCGCCGTGACGGTGTGGCTCTACACCTGGTTCACGGTGAAGGCGAGCGACTGGCGCATCTCGATCCGCCGCGAGATGAATGACAGCGACACCGACGCAAACACCAAGGCGATAGACTCGCTGCTGAATTACGAGACGGTCAAATATTTCAGCAATGAGCGAATGGAAGCACAGCGCTACGACCGCTCGATGGAGCGCTATGAGATCGCCGCGACGAAGACCTGGACGTCGCTGGGTTGGCTGAACTTCGGGCAGGGCGTGATTTTTGGAATCGGCATGGCGATCGTCATGGTGATGTCGGCGTTCGAGGTGATGAACGGCACGCACACGATCGGCGACTTCGTGTTCGTCAATGCGATGCTGATGCAGCTCTCCGTGCCGCTGAACTTCATCGGCATGCTCTACCGCGAAATCCGCCAGGGCCTGACAGACATCGAGAACATGTTCGATCTTCTCGACGTGCCGCAGGAGGTGATCGACCGGCCGGATGCAAAACCACTGCTCGTTTCGGAGGGCACTGTCGAGTTCCGCGACGTGCATTTCGCTTATGATCCGAACCGCAAGATACTGAAGGGCGTGAGCTTCACCGTGCCGGCCGGCAAGACGGTGGCGATCGTCGGCCCGTCGGGCGCCGGCAAGTCGACCATGTCGCGGCTGCTTTTCCGATTCTACGACATCCAGAGCGGGGCGGTGCTGATTGACGGCCAGGATGTTCGCGATGTCACGCAGGAAAGCCTGCGTGCGTCGATCGGCATGGTCCCGCAGGATACCGTTCTGTTCAACGACACCATCGCCTACAATATTCGCTACGGCCGCATCGGCGCGTCGGAAGATGAAGTGATGCGCGCCGCCGAGCTCGCGCAGATCGGCGATTTCATCCGCCGCCTGCCGGACGGCTTTAAGACGATGGTCGGCGAGCGCGGGCTGAAACTGTCTGGTGGCGAAAAGCAGCGCGTGGCGATTGCCCGCACGATCCTGAAAGCACCACCGATCCTGATGTTGGACGAGGCGACGTCGGCGCTCGACACCCAGACCGAACAGGAAATCCAGGCCGCGCTCGATCTGGTGAGCCGTGGTCGCACGACCCTGGTTATCGCTCACCGGCTGTCGACGGTGATTGGCGCGGACGAGATCATCGTGCTGGACGACGGCAAGATCGCCGAGCGTGGCACCCATGCCTCACTGCTGGCGAAACAGGGCCTTTACGCCAACATGTGGGACCGCCAGCGCGAGGCGAGCGAGGCCGAGGAAAAGCTGCGCAAGGCGCGGGAAACCGACGATCGCGGCGTCCTGGTGCGGCGGCGGACCGCGGAAGTCGTGGCCGAGTAGTGGAAACCTTGCCGCGTTGCGGCTCTGGGCCATATCCGCTAAGCAAACCGCCTGTTTAACGGAGCCGCCCGCACGCGATGAGCATTGCCGACACGATCCGCAATACCTTCGTGCCGATTCACCGCGAAGGATACCCCTTCATCGCCGGTTTCGCGCTGGTGACGCTGATCCTGCTGATTTTCTCGGGTTTCCTGTTCTGGATCGGGCTGATCCTGACGGCCTGGTGCATCTATTTCTACCGCGATCCGGAACGGGTGACGCCGGTCGACGACCGGCTGGCGATCAGCCCGGCGGACGGCGTCGTGTCGTCCGTGGGGCCGTCGGTGCCGCCGCGTGAGCTGGGGCTCGGAACGGCCGAAATGACGCGCATCTCGGTGTTCATGAACGTCTTCTCCTGCCACATCAACCGTGCGCCGGTGCGCGGCAAGGTCAGTCGGATCGAATATCGCGCCGGCAGCTTCCTCAATGCGGCGCTGGACAAGGCGAGTTCCGAAAACGAGCGCAACGGACTGATCATTGACAGTCCGAATGGCCCGGTCGGCGTCGTTCAGGTCGCGGGCCTGGTCGCGCGCCGCATCGTCTGCTGGACCGAGGCCGGCGCGAACATCGGCGTCGGCGAACGCTTCGGGCTGATCCGCTTCGGGTCGCGCGTCGATGTCTATCTGCCGTTGGCCGCGACGCCGCGCGTTTCTGTCGGCCAGACGTCGGTCGGCGGCGAAACGGTCCTCGCGGAATTTGGCGGCGCGGCGAGCTTCCCGCTCGTTCGGGTGTCCTAGTGCCGATGAAGCGGCCATATCCCACACACGGTAGCGGCGGCCCGGCGATCGGCCAGGTGCCGCGGCGCATGCTCGTGCCGAACCTCATCACGGTGCTGGCGATCTGCGCCGGTCTGTCGGGCATCCGGCTTGCCTTCGAGCACCGCTTCGAGATCGCCGTCGTCATGGTGCTGGTGGCAGCGTTTCTCGATGGCATCGACGGGAGGCTCGCCCGCATGCTGAAGGCGAGCTCGAAGTTCGGTGCGCAGATGGATTCGCTTGCCGACATCATCAATTTCGGCGTCGCGCCGGCACTTGTGCTCTACGCCTTTCTGTTGGATCGCGCCGGCTCGCCCGGCTGGATCGCGGCGTTGCTTTTCGCGATTGCCTGTGCGCTGCGGCTCGCCCGATTCAACGTTCTCGATGAAGAATCGAATCGCCCGGCGTGGCAGACGGACTATTTCGTGGGCGTGCCGGCACCAGCGGGTGCGGCACTCGTCATGCTGCCGCTCTACCTGGTGTTCCTCGGCGTCGTGCCGGATCGCGTGTTTGCCTTCATCGCCTGCGGCTACACGGTGCTCATCGCGTTCCTGCTGGTGAGCCGGCTGCCGGTCTATTCGGCCAAGACCTTCGGCCGGCGGATTCCGCGCGACAAAGCGCTGCCACTCATCCTTGGCGTCGTCCTCTACGTGCTCCTGCTCGCCATCTATCCGTGGCACACGGTGACGGTTTCCGTGCTCGCCTATCTGATCTTCCTGCCGCTCAGCGCGCGCGCCTATACGAAACGCGCGAAGCTCGAAGCAGAGAATACGCCGATGGAAGTCTAAAGCACGTCGCCCACAATCGTCCTCGCCCCGGCTCTCGCGCGAAGGCGACCGAGGTATAGAGTTTCGAAAGGTGCGACGCTGTTTCGTGGCCATCGGCGATCAGGACGTGTCGAACGGTCGGGGCGCAGCAAGGGGCGGCACGCTCGACATAGCCAAGACAAATAGCGCCAGTTGCCGGAGCATGGTGCAGCGTCGAGCCGACCGGCTGGCGAAGCGGTGGGCCGGTCTCGGCAGTTTTCGCATCGCCAGCGCCAGCGCGCGAAAACAGGCGGCAAGGCGCACAAGGTCGGCAACGCTGTCGCCACTGGGCATCGGGGCGGGCTGATACGGGGCGGCGACGCCCACCGCCAGCGCTTCGCCGATGACGAAATCGCGGGCGACGGCCTCGGCCTGACGCAGAATCCAGAGGATCAGACACCGGATTGGGAGAGACCGGCCGCAGGCGCGTTCGGCCAGCACGGCGAGCGCGACCAGCATCCTCGCGATGCGTGCCAGCGTCTGTCCGTCGTCATTTGCCTCCCAGTCCATATCCGTCTCCGTGTTGACGCGGAGATTATGGATGAGGTCGAGAGGGGGGTGGACGAACTCGGGAAAACATTCCTGACATATGCTGACAGGGGGCGGTGCGGGGGCGGGTACGAATCTGAAAGGATGCGACGCGCTTCAGGCGGCCGCCTGGTCCAGGCCGAGCTTGCCGATCGCAAGTTGCCGCGCGGCGGTATAGTCCGTCTTGCCGGAACCGAGCAGCGGCATCTCCGGCACCTTCACGATGTCGTCCGGGATCATCAACTGGTTCGCGCCGGCCTTCTTGCCGTATTGGCGCAGTGCCGCCGGGTCTGCTTCCTCCGCGGTGGTAACCAGCACGATGCGCTCGCCCCGGCGCTTGTCCGGCACCGCAACGGCCGCGTGATGGTCCTCGGGCCAGAGCGCATGCACCAGCATTTCGATTGCGCCGAGCGAAACCATCTCGCCGGCGATCTTTGCGAAGCGCTTGGCGCGTCCGCGAATGGTAACAAAACCCTCGCGGTCGATCGACACGATATCGCCGGTGTCGTGCCAGTCCTCGCCAATGTGCTGAATGTCGCCTGGCCGGTCCGGCGTGATGTAGCCAGTCATCAGGTTCGGCCCGGAAATCCAGAGCCGTCCGCCTTCGGCAATGCCCTCGACCGGTTCGAGCCGCGCGCGCATCGCCGGCAGCAGGCGGCCGACCGAACCCTCGCGCCCGTGAGTAGCTGAATTGACCGCGACGACCGGCGCGGCCTCGGTCATGCCGAAACCTTCGACGATGTCGGCGCCAAAACGCTCCTTCCAGATGCGGCGGGTTTCGGCGCGCACCGGCTCGGCGCCGGCAACGACGAGGCGAAGACTTGAAAAATCGTCATCCTTGGCGGTGCGTGCATAGGCGGCGAGGAAGGTGTCGGTGCCGAACATGATCGTCGGGCGCGCCTTGGCCGCCGTTTCCGGGATCAGCTTGTAATGCAGGGGCGACGGGTAAAGCAGGAAGCGTACGCCGGCGAGCAAGGGTAGAATCAGCCCGCCCATCAGCCCGAAGGAATGGAACACCGGCAGCACGTTGAGCAGCCTGTCTGCGGGCGTGAGGTCGAGCCGCGCCATGATCTGCGCAGCATTCGCCACGAGCGCCTCGTTGGTCAGCACTACCGCCTTGGGCAATCCCTCCGAGCCGGAGGTGAACAGGATCACCGCCGGTTGGCCAGGCTTGAAGCGGGCGATGCGGTGCTTCCACAACATGGCGGCCACGACCTTGTCGAAGAGCGTGACCTCCTTGCGAATGTCCTCCAGCCAGACGAGCCGCGCACCGCCTTTTTCGCAGGCTTCGATGACCGCTCCGAGATCGGCCTTTTCGACGAAGGCGCGCGAGGAAACGACTGTTCGGATGGGGCAGCCGCGGATCGCCGCCGTCACATTGGCTGGCCCGGCGGTATAGTTGATCATGGCGGCAACGCGGCTGGCCGACAGCAGGCCGAGTAGTGAGATCGCGATGCCGTTGGCGCTTGGCAGCAGCAGGCCGACCGCTTCACCCGGCGCGCTGAGCGATGCCAACCGGTTTCCGACGACACGGGCGGCGATGAACAGCTCGCGATACGAAAGAGCACCCGTGACGACGTCCTCGACGATGATGCGCCGCGGACCAAAGACTTCAGCCGATTTGCGTATCGCCTTGAAAAGACTCTTCTGCCGGCTGGCGGCATGGAACCGCGCTTCCGCCACGCGGTCGAACAGCGCGTTCGCCATGCTGGAGCGCTCGCGGCCGGCCTGTTCGGTGAGTTCGGCGACCGTCATCGGCGGCAGCGCCTGGATCGTCAGCCGCCGGAAGAGGTGGCGCGGCGCCTTGTCCGGCGCGGTCAGCGAGAAGGGGAGGTGTTTCGCCCCGCCGACGAAGATCGGCACGATGCGCGCCTCGCCTTGCGCGGCGATCCGCGCCACGGCGCGGAAGAGCCGAAACGTTTTGGTATCAGGCTCGATGTTGTCGGGGAAATAGACGGCGATCCGCCCGCGGCCCTTGAGCACACGCACGAAGCGCCGGCTGACGAAGACGTGCTCGGCGTTGAAGGCGATGGTGCGGGCAAGGTCGCGGAACGGTTCGAGCCAACCCGCCTTCGCGGAATAGTCGTCAAGGATGTGCAGCGTGTCTTCCGGCAGCAGCGACAGCATCAGCGCCGGCTCGATGCGCGACTGGTGCACGATGGCGTAGACGATGGGCGCGGGCGACTTGCTGGCGATGCGGATGGACGAATCGTCGATCCGCCAGATCAGCTTGAAAGGCGAATAGAGCAGCGCCTGGCGCAACGAGATGCCGAGGCGGAGTTTCTGGATAAACGCGTAGCAGAGCCAGGCCGCAGCGAGGCTGACGAGAACAGTGACGGTCAGGATCATGCCGCACCTCCCGATCTTCCCACATTGCCGCGGCTCTTACCGGCCGCTTCAGCGGACGGAAGGTAGCGGAAGCCGCGCGAAGGTCAATTGCTCCAATAACGCGAAAAGACCTGCCGTTACGGCTAGTGGTCCGATTCCAACATTCGCAATGACGCGAGATGTCGGGCGGGAGGCGAATGTCAAATTCGCTCCACTAGGCCGTGCGCCGCTTGAACCGCTCGCTGGCGAGAATGATCAGGCCGGCCCCGATGATGAACGCCGCGCCATAAAACACGGCGTCGCGCGGAAAATCGCCCCAGATGGCGTAGCCGAGCCCAAACGCCCAGATGAGCGATGTGTATTCGAACGGCGCGATGACCGACACCGGCGCACGCTTCATGCCCTCGAACAGCGCATATTGCGCCAGCCCGCCGAGCGCGCCGACGCTGACGAGCAGCGCCAGTTCGAAGAGTGACGGCGTCGTCCAGAGCATGGTGAGCGGAATGATCGAGACGATCAGGAAGAAGCCGTTGTTGAGCACGAGCTGGATGATCGTGCGCTCCTGCAGCGCGGTCTTGCGCAACAACACCACGGACGTCGCCCAGAGCGTCGCGGCCGCCAGCACGAGCAGGATCGGGGTCGAGAAGCCGAGATTGGTCGGGTCGCAGGCGATGTAGACGCCGAGAAAGCCGGTGAGAACAGCGATCCAGCGGATCAGCGGTACCTTTTCGCCGAGCAGTGGGATGGAGAGCACGGTGACGATGACCGGCGCGGCGAAGTAGATCGTCGTCAGCTCGGCAAGCTGGAGGTCTTTGGCGGCCGTGTAATAACAGAGCCAGGCCGCAAGGATGATGAAGGAGCGCAGCAGCATCGGCTTGACGATCGGAGAACGGGCCGAGTCGACGAAAAGCTGAGGCCCGCCAATGGCCAGGCAGCTTCCAAGGATGACCAGCGAGCGGAACAGCATGATCTGCCAGACCGAGATACCGGCGACCAGCAGCTTGATCGCCGCATCCTGCGTGGAGAACAGGAAATAGGCGATGCTGGTCAGCAGAATGCCCGCCAGAACGCGGTCGGTCGTGTCCGGTGCGGTAATGACGGTCATGGAGATGGTGGCAGCGCCCGTTTGCGCTCACTAGCACCCGAAGAGGCTTCCACCGCAAGCGCGGCCGTTTCGCCAGCGCGTCCCGACAATGAGGCCAGCGGCTATCGCGCGTAGCCGAAGCGGTCGAAATACGCGCCCCAGCGCTCGGCGATCGCGGCGCGCTCCGCGACCGACAGCGGCACCGGCTTGGGCTCGTGCTCGTCCAGCGTTGCGAGGTAGGTTTCGACCGCCGGTCTGGTCGCCGCGAAATCGCCGAGCCCGGCCTTTTCGTAGGCAAAGGCAACGGTACCAACGGGATCCCTCGAAAGATCCTCATATGTGACCTCGGCCAGCCTGCCGTCGGGGATCAGATGCCGGTCGCGATCATAGGCGCGGTACATCCGGGGCAGGGTGGAGAGCACATAGTCCGGCAGCCAGCCTTCGTCGCGTGCCGGATTGTGCAGGCCGAGCCGCGAGTTCAGCACACGCCAGAGTTTCAGCGTCGACGGGTAGATCTCATAGGGGTTCCGGCAGATGTGGATGAAGCGGGCGTCCGGAAAAAGCTTGAGCAGCGTCGCCACGCGCGCCGTGTGCGGCGGCGACTTCAGCACCAGCCGCTTGCCCGGATTGACGAGCTGGAAGCGCTGCATCAGCCAGATCAGCGTCTCCTCCCAATTCTGCCGCTCCTCTTCCGTGGCACCCTCGAAATCGAGAAACCGCGTGTGCTTGGGACCATGGCGGGGGAAGGCGAGATCGAGATAGGGCGATCCGGCGTCGCGCTTCATCATCGCGAACTCGTCCTCGAACGGCACATTGCGGTCGAGCGGCACTGAATCCATCGGGCGCTTGGCCGGCAAAAACGGCGTCATCATCCAGCCGCTTCGCTTCTCGATCAGCGGAAAACCGCCCGCGAACGTGCATTGATAAAGCGTCGGGTAGGCATGTGTGGCGTCGCAGGCGAGCAGATTGTGCAGGAATGTCGTGCCGCTGCGCCAGTGGCCAAGCACAAACACCGGCGGCAGGATTTCGGTCGCCGCCGCCGCCTCGTTAAAGGCGCGTTGCGTCAGGCCGTCGACGATGAAAGCGAGCGGCGACATCGCGGTGACGCCGATAATGTTCGGCAGCCGGTTCAGCGTGATGTCGTAATTGCCGGACTTCAGGATGCGCGACCAGGTGCGCCAGCGGCTGCCATACCAGAAGAATGGCATATACCCGCCAAGTCTCTCTGCCCGGAACGGGTTGCGGAACTTTGGCTCGGACATTGGCGCAGGCAGCTCCTCCGGACAATTCCTGCCGGACGGCTGCGAGAAAGACAAGCGAACGGCGCACCGGAAGCCGATGCGCCGTTACGATGCAGTCAGGTCAGCGGTCAGTTCGCGGCGAAGCAGTAGAGCAGGCCTTCACCGCCGGTGCCGCGGAGCGCTTCGATGCTGCAGCCGCCGCGCGACGCGTGCGACGCATTCCACGATTTTGCGGCGGGTGAATCATCGCGTCCCATACGGTCGTGATGTCCGACCATGGCGGCACCTTCCGCGCCGGAAAGGGTCCAGTCGCCGCAGGTCTGGTCGGCGGCCTTGGTGCCGTCGGCATTCGTGCCGGTCAGGATGTCGTGCTGGTTTGGCTCATCGCCGCGGCCCTTCACGACCTCGCCCTTCTCGGTGAGGCCGTTGTCCTTGTTGATCGCGTTGGCGTCGCCGTGCAGCGAGGCGATATCATCGGCGATCTTCACGCCTTTGGCGTTGTGCCAGGGGCCTGCGCCGATGCGATCTTTCGCGTCCTCGGTGCTTGTCGACAGATAAGCCTTCCAGGTCTTGCCGGTCGCGCCGGCTGCTTCGGCCAGCGCCGTGCAATGCGCATCGGCACCTGCGATGCCGCCGAAGTCGGCGCCTTTGCCCGGATTGGCGCTGGTGATGAAGAAACTCATCGACGTATCCTGTGCGCTCGCTACGCCCAGCATGGCAGCAAGTGCTGCGGCCGACAGAATGATCGGTCTGTACATGGAACTCCTCCGGATTGGCGGTATGACCCCCGTAGGAGAACGTTAGAGGTTGCCTCGAATGTCCATCACGACTTCGTGCGGCCCGTGTGAGCCGAACTACTCCGGATCGCGATAGCGAACCCAGACGTCGTGCTTCGCCCGGTAGATCTCGCCCGTGCGGGTGAGGGCAGGGCTGGCAAGCGGCACGATTCGCGCTGCAATCTCGGAGGGATGCGGCAGGGTCTCCGGATTTTCTCCGGGCACGGCTTGCGCACGCATGGCGGTGCGCGTCGCGCCCGGATCGACGCAGTTGACGCGCAGCGGCAGGTTTTTCGTCTCGTCGGCCCAGGAGCGCGCCAGCGCTTCGACCGCGGCCTTCGAGGCGGCATAGGGCGCCCAGAAGGCTTTGGCGGAATGTGCCGCACCCGACGACAGCAGGATCGCCCGGCCGGCGTCTGAAAACCTGAGCAGCGGGTCCACGGAGCGGATCAGCCGCCACTGCGACGTGACGTTGATTGCCATCACCTTGTCGAACACCTTTGCCTCGACATGGCCGATTGGCGCGATGACACCCAATACGGCGGCGTTGGCGACCAGAATGTCGAGCTTGCCCCAGCGTTCATGGATGGAGCCGCCGAGCCGGTCGATGCCGGCCATGTCGGCCAGGTCGAGCGGCACGAGCGTCGCCGTGCCGCCACCGGCCTTGATCTCGTCGTCGAGTTCTTCCAGTCCGCCGACCGTGCGCGCCACCGCAATCACATGCGCGCCGGCTGCCGCCATGTGCTTAGCGATGAAATAACCGATGCCGCGCGACGCGCCGGTGACGAGCGCGATGCGCCCGGAAAGGTCAGTCTTTTCGGTCATTATTGTCCGCCGGCCGCGAGCAGGGAGAGGGTGCGCACGTTGTCCGTGCCTTCGTGGTCGAGCAGCCGTGTTGGATACTGGCTGGTGAAGCAGGCGTCGCAGAATTGCGGCGCGGCATTGTCGCGGCTGGCTTCGCCGACGGCGCGGTAGAGGCCGTCGATCGACAGGAAGCCGAGCGAATCGACGCGGATGAAATCGGCCATCTCCGCGACCGACATGCGCGACGCCAGGAGCTTCGACTTCTCCGGCGTATCGACGCCGTAGAAGCACGACGACATTGTCGGCGGCGAGGCGATGCGCATATGCACTTCCCTGGCGCCGGCGTCGCGCACCATCTGCACGATCTTCTGGCTGGTCGTGCCGCGCACGATGGAATCGTCGACCAGCACGACACGCTTGCCCTCGATCATGCGGCGGTTGGCGTTGTGCTTCAGCCTCACGCCCATATGGCGGATGGAATCGCCCGGCGAAATGAAGGTGCGGCCGACATAGTGGTTGCGGATGATGCCGAGTTCGAATGGCAGGCCAGCCGACTGGCTGAAGCCGATTGCGGCCGGCGTGCCGGAATCGGGCACCGGGACAACGATGTCGGCCTCGACCGGGCTTTCAATCGCGAGTTCCGCACCGATACGTTTTCTCACGTCGTAGACATTGCGCCCTTCGACGGACGAATCCGGCCGGGCGAAGTAGACATATTCGAAGATGCAGAAGCGCGGCTTTGCCGCTTCGAAGGGGAAGAAGCTCTCGATGCCCTTCGACGTCACCGTGACCATCTCGCCGGGTTTCAAGTCGCGCACGTAGCGCGCGCCGATGATGTCGAGCGCGCAGGTTTCCGACGCGAGTATCCATGCGCCGTCGAGATCGCCGAGGATCAGCGGGCGGATGCCGAGCGGATCGCGAATGCCGACCATCTTCTTGTTGGTCAGCGCGACCAGCGAGAACGCGCCCTCGAGTTGGCGAACCGCGTCGATGAAGCGCGAATTGGTGTCGCGCTCCTTGGAGAGCGCCACCAGGTGCAGGATCGTTTCCGTGTCCGAGGTCGACGAGAAGATCGCGCCCTGCTTCTGCAGCGTGCGCTGGATCGTCAGCGCGTTGGTGATGTTGCCATTGTGCGCGATCGCCAGACCGCCGTCGGACAGTTCGGCGAAGAAGGGCTGCACGTTGCGCAGGCCTGCGCCACCAGTGGTGGCATAGCGGGTGTGGCCGATCGCGCGCGTGCCCTGCAGCCGGTCGATGACGGACTGCTTGGTGAAGGTGTCGCCGATCAGCCCGACATGCCGTTCGACGTGGAACTGGTTGCCGTCATAAGAAACGATGCCGGCCGCTTCCTGGCCGCGATGCTGGAGCGCATGCAGCCCGAGCGTAACGATTGCAGCCGCGTCCTGCCGGCCAAAAATGCCGAACACGCCGCATTCGTCGTGGAAATGATCGTCGGCTTCCGCCGAAAGGACTGAAGGTGCGTTGGCCATAACGCTCACGCCTTTCGAGAAATCGGCATATGGGGGTGAGGCTTCTTCCGCGCCACCCCCTTTCACGTTCAATTCGCGCTCTCGCCTTCGGCGGGCGGAGCAGCGCCCTCGGCCGGCGGGGTTTCCGCCCCGCCCTCCGGCGGCGTTTCCTCGTCGCCACCGAGCGAGAAGCGCGTCAGGATCGAGTTTTCCGGATCGTCCGGCAGCAGCGCCTGGATCTGCGCCCCGATGTTTTCCAGCAATGGGCGCGACTTCGCTTCCGTGATCCAGGCCGGCGGATTGGTGCCAACGAGCCACTGGAAGAAGAGGAGCGCGACAGCGACAACCAGGATGCCGCGCGCGGCGCCGTAAAGGAAACCGAGTGTGCGGTCGAGCGCGCCGACGCGGGAATCGATGATCCAGTCAGCGATCTTCATGGTGATCAGCGTGACGATGATCAGCGCGACGGCGAACACGGCGCCGGCCGCCGCCGCCATCGCAAGCTGCTCATTGTCGATATAGGGCCGCACATAAGGCAGCACCGGCTCGTAGAAGAAATATGCAGCGACCGCCGCGGCGGCCCAGGACGCGATCGACAGGACCTCGCGCGAGAACCCGCGAACCATTGCCAACATTGCTGAAACGAGGGTGAAGCCGACGAGGATTCCGTCAAGCAGCGTAATCGGCATCTGGTCTGACCCACTCCATGGCCGCGCGGTCGTTCGTTCTGTCGCATGGCTTTGTCCGAAAAGTCTGCGACTTTTCGGGACCATGCGCCGGTCAGTCTTGGCCTTCGGTGCGCCTCAGCTTCGACCCGGCGATTCGTATCACGAGATCGGCCAGTGTTGCAGGCTGAAAAGTCCCGGCGCCCATTCCTCCCACCGGTTCTTCCACGCCCGAAGGCATGACTGCCTGTCCGAACCCCAGCTTTTCGGCTTCCTTAAGGCGCTGGAGCGCGTGCGCAACCGGCCTGATGGCTCCCGAAAGGCTGATTTCGCCGAAATAGACGCAATCCGCGGGCAGGGCAAGGCCAGTCAGCGATGACACAAGGGCTGCGGCAACGACAACATCGGCGGCGGGCTCGGAGATGCGGTAACCTCCCGCGACGTTGAGATAAACGTCGTGCTGACCGAGCCGGACGCCGCAATGCGCTTGGAGCACCGCGAGAACCATCGACAGCCGCGCCGCATCCCAACCGACGACCGCGCGGCGTGGCGTGCCGAGCGAAGAGGGCGCGACAAGCGCTTGAATCTCCACGAGAACCGGCCGGGTGCCTTCGATGCCGGCAAAGACCGCGGCGCCCGGCGCCTGGGCGCTGCGCTCGCCGAGGAAAAGCTCGGAGGGATTGGCAACTTCGCGCAGGCCCTTGTCCGACATCTCGAACACGCCGATCTCGTCGGTCGGGCCGAAACGGTTCTTCACCGTGCGCAGGATGCGGTAGTGGTGGCCGCCTTCGCCCTCGAAATAGAGCACGCCGTCGACCATGTGCTCGACGACGCGGGGGCCGGCAATCTGGCCTTCCTTGGTGACGTGACCGACGAGCACGATCGCCGCACCTGTGGATTTTGCGTAGCGGATGATCTGCTGCGCCGACGCGCGCACCTGCGTCACTGTGCCCGGCGCCGATTCGGCAATGTCGGTCCAGAGCGTCTGGATGGAATCGAGGATCACCAGATCCGGCCGCTTGCCATCGGCAATCGTGGCAAGGATGTCCTCGACATTGGTTTCCGCAGCCAGCTCGACCGGGGCGTCCGCGACGCCAAGCCGCTGGGCGCGCAACCGTACCTGGGCGACGGCCTCCTCGCCGGAGACATAGACGACACGGTGGCCTTTCCGGGCGAGCGCCGCCGCGGCCTGCATCAGTAGCGTCGACTTGCCGATGCCCGGATCGCCGCCGACCAGCAGCGCCGAGCCGCGCACAAAACCGCCGCCGGTCGCCCGGTCGAGCTCGGCGATGCCGCTGGCAATGCGGGGCGCGTCCTCGATCTCGCCGGAAAGGTTGGTGAGTGCCACCGGTCGGCCTTTGCGCGGGCTTCTCAGCGCCGACGGGCCGCCGCCTATGCCGCTCTGCGTGCCTTCCTCGACCAGCGTGTTCCATTCGCCGCAGCCGTCGCATTTGCCCGCCCAGCGGGAATGCGCCGTGCCGCAGTTCTGACAGATGAACTGGACGCGGGTTTTGGCCATCAGATGGCCTTCCGCATGGGAAGGCGTGCCAACGCAGGGGCGGGAAGGACTATCAGGTTCTCGGAGGACGAGAGGCCTCCTTCCCACCCCTGCTCACGGACGGCGTCGCAAACCGCCGCCCGCTGGCTTCTCGCTGTGCGAAATGCACAGCGAATTCCGTGTGTTAGTCTAACGGCCACCTATTCAAACCTGTCCGGCAGGTGGCTGTCTTCGGCCAGATCGAAGAAACGGGTGAACTCGCCCTGGAATCCTAGCGGGACCGTGCCGGTAGGTCCATGACGTTGTTTGGCAATGATGACTTCCGCCTTGCCGCGCGCCTCATTCATCTCCGCTTCCCATTGCGTATATTCCAGCGTGCCGAGCTTCGGTTCCTTGTTTTTAAGATAATATTCCTCTCGGTACACGAAGAGAACAACGTCCGCGTCCTGCTCGATCGATCCCGATTCGCGCAGGTCGGCAAGCTGCGGGCGCTTGTCGTCGCGGCTTTCGACCTGACGTGAGAGCTGCGACAGAGCGACGATGGGAACGCCCAGCTCCTTGCCGAGAGCCTTCAGACCCGTCGTGATCTCGGTGATTTCCTGCACACGGTTCTGCGCCGCGCGCTGCGACGTGCCCTGCATGAGCTGGATATAGTCGATCACGATGACGTCGAGGCCGCGCTGGCGCTTCAGCCGCCGGGCACGCGCGGCAAGCTGCGCGATCGAGATGCCGCCGGTCTGGTCGATGAATAGCGGAATCTTCTGCATCATCTGCGAACAGGCGACGAGCTTTTCGAAATCCGGCTCGGTGATCTCGCCGCGGCGAATCTTGGATGAGGGGATTTCCGTCTGCTCCGAGATGATGCGGGTGGCGAGCTGTTCCGACGACATTTCGAGCGAGAAGAAACCGATCACGCCGCCATTCGCCGCCTTGAACGAACCGTCCGCCTGCTGCGCCGGCTCATAAGAGGCTGCAATGTTGAAGGCGATGTTGGTCGCCAGCGAGGTTTTGCCCATGCCGGGACGGCCCGCGATGATGATCAGGTCGGACGGCTGCAGCCCGCCCATGCGGCGATCGAGATCGCGCATGCCGGTCGCGATGCCCGACAGGTGGCCGTCACGCATGAACGCGGCGTTGGCCATGTCGATCGCAACCTTCACCGCATCGGTGAAGCTCTCGAAACCGCCATCGTAACGACCGGTCTCCGCGAGCTCGAACAGCCGCCGTTCGGCGTCTTCGATCTGCTCCTGGGGCGACATGTCGACCGGCGCGTCATAGGCGATGTTGACCATGTCCTCGCCGACCGTGATCAGCGCGCGGCGCGTGGCGAGATCGTAGATGGCGCGGCCATAGTCGGCGGCATTGATGACGGTGACGGCTTCCGCGGCGAGACGCGCGAGATAATGCGCGACCGTCATGTCGCCGACCTTCTCGTCGGCCGGCAGAAACGTCTTCATCGTCACCGGATTGGCCATCTTGCCCATCCGGATCAGCTCGGCCGATACCTCATAGATCTTGCGGTGAAGCGGCTCGTAGAAGTGAGACGACTTCAGGAAATCCGAGACACGATAAAACGCGTCATTGTTGACGAGAATCGCGCCGAGCAGCGCCTGCTCCGCTTCGATATTGTTCGGCGCCTCGCGATAGAGCGGCGTTTCCGCCACTCCGAACTTCCGTGCTGCTTCAGCCATGTCCTGCCCGTTCCAGTCCCGAGCTTTCCCGTATCAGAACGCGTTACCGAATCCTCAAAATTCGGATGCCCAATCCCGCGATCCACAGAGTCGCGGAATGGTCCACAGGACATTTCCCGCGGCTCCCGAATCCAGTTGACGAGCTAGACAATCAGCTTAGCCGACACTTTTGAACAAAGCAAGAACATATTGGCAGGAGATTCGGCGGGCCCAAGAGCAATTTCGATCAAGCGGAGAACACGCCATGATGGGCATGATGATTGCTCGTTGGGAGAAATGAATGGACCCGGTGGTCAAGGCGCTCTGGTTCATCGAAGGCAATTTTGCGCGCGACATCACGCTTGATGACGTGGCCAGCGCGGCCGGTGTCTCGCGCTTTCACCTGACGCGCGCCTTCGGCGAAGCGATGGCGATGCCGGTGATGCGCTACCTGCGCGCGCGCCGGCTGAGCGAAGCCGCGCGCTCGCTGGCGAACGGCGCGCCTGACATTCTGTCAGTCGCGCTCGATGCCGGCTACGGCTCCCACGAAGCGTTCACGCGCGCCTTTCGCGATCAGTTCGGCATCACGCCGGACGAGTCGCGTGGTGGGCAGGACATTGAAGAGGTCAAACTCGTGGAGGCAAAATTGATGCAGCAGAAAGAAAAGCCAACGCTTGAGGCACCGCGGATCGTCGACAAAAAAGAGATGCTGATCGTCGGCATCGGACAGCGCTACGAATACGGGCCGATGATGGATGGCATTCCTGCTCAGTGGCAGCGGTTCCAGCCGCATATGGGCAACATCCCGCAGGCGACGGGCGACGGCGCCGACTACGGCATCGTGACCAACAGTGACGGGGCCGGCTTCGACTATATCTGCGGCGAGGAGGTATCGGACTTTTCCGGTGCGACCGGCGAGCTCACCAGGTTGCGGATACCAGCGCAACGTTATGCCGTTTTCGCGCGCAAGGACCACATTTCGAACCTGCGCAACGTCATGCACGCGATCATGAGCGACTGGCTGCCCAATTCGCCTCACAAGATGGCAGATGCACCGCTGCTAGAGCGCTACGGACCGGAATTCGACGGCATCAGCGGGAACGGCGGCTGGGAAATCTGGGTGCCGATCGCGCGCTAGGCAATTTCGACGGCATCCCCCCAGCCGGCGCGGCGCGCGATCTTGTATGCCGCGCCGTCGCGCTTCGTGACAGTCGGCTCGTCCTTTGCGCCATTCGGCGCGCAGAGCTTCAACTGGATCTTGCCGGAGCTGGCGCGCGGCGGCGCAAGAACGCGCGACCAGCCGCGGACAGGCGGGTGACGGGATGCGGCGAGGTAGATGAACTTCTCATCCTCCCACGGCACGTCGGCGTCCTTGACGAGGCGGTGCACCCGCGAGCGCGCGACGCGACGCGAGAAATGACACCAATCTGGCGGTGCGAGCGGGCAGGGGAGATTATGCGGGCAGGGGGCAATCACATGGGCGCCTGCCGCGATGAGCCGCTCCCTTACGGCCAGGATGCGCCGCCAGCCCGCGGGTGTCCCGGGCTCGACAATGATCAGCATTACTTGAGCGAGCGACCACAGGCGATCAATCAGACCGGGCACAGTGGTCGGCGACAACTCATCCAGCACATAGGCGATCGTGACGAGATCAGCCGGCTCGGCATCAGACAGGCTGGACGATGCGTCGCCGTTTTGCCATCTGGCGGACGCCGTATTGTCCGCCCACAGTCTCTCGCCGATGCGCCGCGCGGCGTCGCTTGCCTCGACCATGACGGTCTGGCCGAGATCAGGCCATTGCTCTTTCGCCGCCCACGCGACCGTGCCGGGGCCGGCGCCGATATCGAGCAGGCTTGCCGGCGCGAATTCCGGCTCGGCCTCGGCGATCGCATCGAAGCTCGCGCGGACAGCGGCGTAAGTCGCCGGCAATCGCGCGGCGAGATAGGCGCGGACGGAAAGATCGTTGTTCATGTGCAGGCGGCCATCGCGCACCTCGCCGCGATAGCGGTCGGACAGGATGCGAGCCGCTCCGCGCAAGTCCGCGACCGGCACACCGTCGAGAATGGCGTCGACACCTTGCCGCAGGCGTGCCGGCAGCTCCATGTGTCAGGCGCCGCGCGGTGCGAGCAGGATCACGGACGCGCCGACAATGCAGATGACGGCCCCGATCATGTCCCAGCGATCGGGCCGAACACTCTCGGCGACCCACAGCCAGCCAAGGGATGCAATAATGTAGATGCCGCCATACGCGGCGTAGGCGCGACCTGCGGCGGGCACGTCCACGAGCGTCAGCAGCCACGCAAAAAGGATCAGCGACGCGATACCGGGCGCCAGCCAGAGCGCGGACTTGTCCAGCCGCCACCACGCCCAGAAGGCGAAACATCCGGCGATCTCGGCCAGCGCCGCGGCGATGAAGATGACAAAGGTCATAGGTGAAGCGTTAGCGGCTTCCCGGGACTTACGAAAGCCGCGGCTACCAGGTTTCGCCGCGGGTCTCGCGAAGCCGGTATATGAACTGGTAGATCAGCAAGCCTGCTGAACAGACGATTGGCACGATAAAGAACAGGGTACCGGAGGCTCCACCTGAGACGCCGCTCTTTCTCAGCAAGCCCGTAACCATCAAAGCAAGCCCTACAATAAATAACGCGACAGGGACCATGCCGAGACGAAACATCCGTCGATCATTCCAATGGAGCGAATACCAAGTCTGGAAGAGACCGAGATTGGCGAGGAATAGGATGCCGAGAAATGGAAAAAGCGCCACCCAGGATTCGAATGTAAGTGCCATAGCGGCGAATCCGAGCGGGACGACGGACAGGTTGATCAAGACCAGACAAGCCCACCAAAGCGGCCAGCCTAAATAATCGCGGCTTGTTTCAATGCTCAATGGACCAGCTCCGTGGCTCCATTGAGCAGATTCTCGTTAACAAACTTGATTTGTACGTACGTTCTTTGGGTGAAACGTCCGAACGTCCTACTTCTTCTCGCTGACGTTTCGCCTGCGCCGTGTCTTCGGCGGGGCCGGCTCGGCCATCACCGGACCATGCGCATGCTCGTGCATGGCAAGCGTCTTTTCACACTTGGCGATGTAGTCGCGCGTGATTGGCAGCGTGTCGTTGCGATGGGTGAGCTGGATCTGGAAGACCATCAGGTCCTGCCAGCGGAACGCAGCCTCCGAACCCGCGAGATAAAACTCCCACATGCGGCAGAAACGTTCGTCATAGATCGCCTTCGCCTTGTCGCGGTTCGCCATGAAGCGCTCGCGCCAATTCTTCAGCGTCTCCGCATAGTGGAGCCGGAGGATTTCCACATCCGCGACCATCAGGCCGGCTTTTTCGATGTGCGGCAGAACTTCCGACAAAGCCGGGATGTAGCCGCCCGGGAAAATGTGCTTGCGAATGAAGGCCGCCGTGGCGGTCGGCGGGCCGCTGCGCCCGATCGAGTGGAGCACCATCACGCCGTCCGGCTTCAGCAGCGTCGCCGCCTTGTTGAAGAAGGTGCGATAATGATTGACGCCGACATGCTCGAACATGCCGACCGACACGATGCGGTCGAAGCGCTCGGAGAGCGAGCGGTAATCCTTGATCTCGAAGTGGGCGCGGTGGTCGAGCCGGGCTTCATGCGCGCGCTCGGTCGAAACAGCGTGCTGCTCGGTCGATAGCGTGACGCCAAGCACTTCGGCCTCGAAAGCGCGCGCGAGATAGAGCCCGAGCCCGCCCCAGCCTGAACCGATGTCCAGCACCGACAGGCCGGGCCGCATCTTCATCTTGGCGGCGATGTGGCGCTTCTTTGCGAGCTGCGCCTCGTCGAGCGTCATATCGGGCCGCTCGAAATAGGCGCAGGAGTACTGCATGTCCTGGTCGAGGAAGAGCCGGTAGAGCTCGCCGGACAAGTCGTAGTGACGGCGCACGTTCTCGCGCGACCGCGCGGCCGTATTGATCTGCTGAAGCCGGCGGAATGCGAGCCGCAGTCCTTCGACCGCACGGCTCAACGCCGCGTCGAAACCGCTTGGGCTCATATTCTGGTAGACCGTCTGCAAAAGCGACAGCACGTCGCCTTCGAGAAAGTCGATCTCGCCGTCCATGTATGCTTCCGGCAGCGCAAGCGTCGGATGGAACGCAATGGCCCGCTCGGCATGCTTGGTTTTGATGTTGAGATGAACCGGTTTGCCGGTTCCGTCACCGAAGGTACGTGTCGTGCCCTTCGGGTCCGTGATTTTCAAAGTGCCGGTTCGAATGAGCCGTTCAGCAATACGTTCAAGAAACCTGTTCATGGCACAACACGCTCCAATCCCCAGGCCAACCCTTGGTATTTTGCTCCAATTTATGCGGGTTTGAAAAGTTCCGGGTGGCCCAAAAAGCGCGCGGACATTTGGCTCAGTTAATTTGTGCAACAAAAAAGCCCCGGAAAATCCGGGGCTTTTGTATGCGATTGTTATGAAGGCGATCAGGCGTTGTCGGCCGGTGCCTCTTCCGCCGCAGGAGCCTCGAACTCCGCTTCGGGATCGAAGAAGGCGTCCGGGCGGGCGTTCTCGTTGATGTCGTCGCCGTAGATGGCTTCGGCGGTTGTCAGCGTCTCACCCTTCGCCTGGCGCTCCGCCTCGTCAGCGGTGCGGGCGATGTTCAAGGTGATCGTTACTTCGACTTCCGGATGCAGCGCGATGGCGACATTCGTCAGGCCGATCGTCTTGATCGGCTGGTTGAGCTCGACCTGGTTGCGGCTGACGGAGAAGCCTTCGGCGGTGACAATCTCGGAAATGTCGCGGGTCGACACCGAGCCGTAGAGCTGGCCCGTTTCGCCGGCCGAGCGGACGATGATGAAGCTCTTGCCGTCGAGCTTGTCGGCGATCTTCTGGGCTTCCGACTTGCGCTCGAGGTTGCGCGCTTCGAGCTGTGCGCGCTGGCCTTCGAACTTCTTCTTGTTGGCTTCGTTAGCGCGCAGCGCCTTGCCCTGCGGCAAGAGGAAATTGCGCGCGAAGCCGTCCTTGACCTTGACGGTCTCGCCCATCTGGCCGAGGCGGGAAATGCGTTCGAGAAGAATGACTTCCATTGGTCTGTCCTTTCGCGGTGAGCCGTTTTTTCGGCTCCGATTCGGAAGGGCAGGAAGCAAAAGGTGAGCTGTGCCGCTCTGTTTCGCTGTCCTGCCGTGTGGCAGTTAGGGCTGAAGCCCAACCCGGGATTTGAAATGTCTCCGGCCGCGCCCGTCGCGGGAGGAGGTGGCGGGCAGCGATGCCCGCCACGAAGCTCTTACTTCACCACGTAGGGCAGCAGACCGAGGAAGCGGGCGCGCTTGATCGCCTGGGCGAGTTCACGCTGCTTCTTCTGGCTGACGGCGGTGATGCGCGACGGCACGATCTTGCCGCGCTCGGAAATGTAGCGCTGCAGCAGACGCACATCCTTGTAGTCGATGCGCGGCGCGTTGGCGCCGGAGAACGGGCAGGTCTTGCGGCGGCGGTGGAAGGGCCGGCGGGTCGGGATCTGGTTGATGTCGACCATTATTCTGCACCCCCTTCAACGGCTGCTTCACGCGGACGGCGCGGCGGACGATCGTCACGGTCGCCGCCGAAGCTGCGCGGGCCGCGATCGCCGCGGTCACGGTCGCCGAAACGGCCACCGCCGCGCGGGCCGCGGTCGTCACCAAAGCCACGCTCGGAGCGCTCGCGGTCGTCGCGGTCGCGCTTCTGCATCATGGCCGACGGACCTTCCTCGTGCTTCTCGACCTTGATGGTGATGAAGCGCAGAACGTCTTCCGACAGGCCCATCTGACGTTCCATTTCCTTGACTGCAGGAGCCGGAGCCGTGATGTCCATCAGCGTGTAATAAGCCTTCCGGTTCTTCTTGACCCGGTAGGTGAGGGACTTCAGTCCCCAGTTCTCGATCCTGCCGACCGATCCGCCGTTCGACTCGATGACGCCCTTGTAGCTGGCGACCATCTCGTCGACCTGTTGCTGTGACAGATCCTGACGGGCAAGGAACACGTGTTCGTAAAGCGACATGTCTTGCCTTTCTTCGTTTCTCTCACGGGGCCAAGCGGCTAAGCCTCTGCAACTTGTCTTGACCGGCTAAACCGGGAAGAAAGGCGCATTCGACGGTCGAGAGCGGAGACACGGGAGGCAAAGCGCTTTTTAGCGCCTCAGACGGGCTTTTGGCCCGGCCCTCCGTTCAGCCCCCAGCTAGGACCCACGAGATTGCGGCGGCTCATATAGGGGTTTAGCCATTAAGGCAAGCGTAGCGCATGCGCGCCCTTGACGCGGCTAAGAGGCCGCCTTTTCGACGACGAAGTCGAAATGGACGCTGTCGTAAGGGAACACGACGAGACCCTCGTCGGTTTTGTCAACGACGCCTGCTTTGAGCAGGGCCTGAACATCGCCGTGCACGGCCTTGACGTCGCGTTTCACGCGCCGCGCCACTTCTCTGATCGCGATCGGACCGGCTCCGGTCATCGCCTGTACGATTTCCATTCGTTTGGGTGCGAGCACACGCCACAGAAGCTCAAAAGACGCAAAGGAGATATGGCTTCCCTGCTCCTCACCGCGAAAAGCGGCTTCGAAGCGGCGGTTTGCGTCGTCGATGGACGAAACGCTGATTTTGACGACGTTCAATGCTTCATTTTCCATCGCCGCACCTCTTTCCAGAAATCTGCACGCAAACTCACTTCATCGACGAAGGTGTACGACCTCTCTTCGTCGTCGATATGCATATGATCGCCCTTTCCGGCCTCATTGTCGAAGCGCAGCACGCACCGATTATCGCTCACAAAAGCAAGCCGATACTTGTACGGGTGCGAACTGCCGCGCACCGGAGGATCGACCAACCAGACCACCAGTTCCGCAAATTCCGTATCTGACAGGGCAATTCGCTCGCGGAACCGCAACTTGGCGCGCATGCCTGAACTTTCACAGAACGGACGTGTGTTGTCAATGACTCCAACACCTTCCGCGTCTTGACTTGGTAAATCCTCGGCTCCACACGGCGGCAAGAAAAGCTCCAGGGAGGGCGCTTAAATGACGATTGCATTTACCTTTCCAGGCCAGGGCAGCCAGGCTGTTGGCATGGGCAAGGACCTTGCGGACGCGTTTCCCGAGGCGCGCCGGGTGTTCGACGAGGTCGACGAGGCGCTCGGAGAGAAACTCTCCAAGGTGATCTGGGAAGGGCCTGAGGAGACGCTGACGCTGACGGCCAATGCCCAGCCGGCGCTGATGGCGGTGTCGCTGGCCGCGATGCGGGCGCTGGAATCGCGTGGTTTTGTCCTGAAAGGCAAGGCTCTGTTCGTCGCCGGCCACTCGCTCGGCGAGTATTCGGCGCTCGCGGCGGCCGGCATGTTTTCCATTGCCGACACAGCGCGGCTGCTGCGCATTCGCGGCAATGCCATGCAGGCGGCGGTTCCGGTCGGGCAGGGCGCGATGGCGGCGATCCTCGGCCTCGAACAGGCCGATGTGGAGGCAGCCTGCGCCGAAGCGGCAAAGACCGCAGCTTGCCAGATCGCCAATGACAATGGCGGCGGACAGTTGGTTATTTCCGGCGCCAAGTCGGGGGTCGAACTGGCCGCGAAGCTCTGCACCGAAAAAGGCGCGAAGCGCGCGATCATGCTGCCGGTGTCCGCACCGTTCCATTCTTCGCTGATGGCGCCCGCCGCGGACGCGATGCGCGAGGCTCTGTCGCGGGTCACGAAGAACTCGCCAGTGGTGCCGGTTGTGTCGAATGTCGTGGTGAAGCCATTGAACGATCCGGCGCAGATCGCCGATCGCCTGGTTGAGCAGGTGACTGGCCGCGTGCGCTGGCGCGAGACGGTCGAGTGGTTCGCCGCGAACGGCGTGAAGACGCTCTATGAAGTCGGATCTGGTAAGGTGCTGTCAGGCCTCGCGCGGCGTATCAGCAAGGATGTATCGACGGCGAATATCGGCAACCCGGCTGATGTCGAAGCAGCGGTTGCGGCATTGGCCTGATTGTCGATCTCTCCCTTACCAAGGGAGTGCTCTAGCTACTCTGATTGGAGTGAAGAATGTTTGATCTGACCGGCCGCAAGGCGCTTGTTACGGGTGCATCGGGAGGGATCGGCGAATCCATTGCGCGGGTGCTTCACGCGCAAGGTGCAATCGTCGGCCTGCACGGCACGCGGGTCGAGAAGCTGGAAGCGCTGGCCGGCGAACTTGGCGACAGGGTAAAACTTTTTCCCGCCAACCTCTCCAGCCGCGACGAGGTCAAGGCGCTCGGCCAGAAGGCGGAAGCCGAGCTCGAAGGCGTCGACATCCTTGTCAACAATGCGGGCATCACCAAGGATGGCCTGTTCGTCCGTATGTCCGACGACGATTGGGACGTGGTGCTGGAGGTGAACCTCACTGCCGTCTTCCGGCTGACCCGTGAGCTGACGCATCCGATGATGCGCCGCCGCTTCGGCCGCATCATCAACATCACCTCGGTCGTCGGCGTCACCGGCAATCCGGGGCAGGCAAATTACTGCGCTTCCAAGGCGGGCATGATCGGCTTTTCCAAATCGCTCGCGCAGGAGATCGCGAGCCGTAACATCACGGTGAACTGCGTCGCCCCCGGATTCATCGAATCCGCCATGACCGACAAGCTGAACGACAAGCAGAAAGAGGCGATCATGGGCGCTATCCCCATGAAGCGGATGGGAACCGGGGCGGAAGTGGCGTCGGCGGTCGCTTACCTTGCCTCGAACGAGGCTGCCTATGTCACCGGCCAGACGGTCCATGTGAACGGCGGCATGGCGATGATCTGAGGCTTTTTGCCTCGCGCAGCGCCGAAACAGCCGTCCACAGGGGAAAAATGGCGGTTTTTCGCCTTGGACGCGCGTTAATTTTCGTGTAATGCGCCTCCCAACTGGCGTTCGGGACTAGGTTCTGGCCTAGAACGAGCGCTTCCCCCGTGCGTTTTCAAAACGTATCTTTAGAGCTTGATTGGCGGCATTCGTGCCGCTAACGAAGACAAACCTTAGAACACGAGGATGCCCATATGAGCGATACCGCAGAACGCGTGAAGAAGATCGTTGTCGAGCATCTTGGCGTCGATGCCGAGAAGGTCACCGAGCAGGCGAGCTTCATCGACGATCTGGGCGCGGACAGCCTTGATACGGTCGAACTCGTGATGGCGTTCGAAGAAGAGTTCGGCGTCGAGATCCCCGACGATGCAGCCGAGACCATTCTGACGGTCGGCGACGCGGTCAAGTACATCGACAAGGCCTCGGCCTGATCTTCAGGCCGGGCAGCGCCGATCGGGGTTCTCCATGAGACGCGTCGTCGTCACGGGCATGGGCATGGTTTCCCCGTTCGGTACCGGGGTCTCGCACAGTTGGAAGGAACTGCTTTCCGGCCGCAGCGCGGCCCGGAAGGTAACTGAGTTCGAGGTCGAAGACCTCGCCTGCAAGATCGCCCACATCATTCCGCGCGGCGATGGATCGAACGGCACGTTCAATCCGGAGGCGGTGCTTGAGCCAAAGGAGCTCCGCAAGATCGCGGACTTCATTCTCTATGGCATCGCCGCGGCTGACGAGGCGCTGGCCGATTCCGGCTGGAAGCCCGAGAGCGACGAGGATCGCAATCGTACCGGGGTCATGATCGGCTCGGGCATCGGTGGCATCGAAGGCATCCACGACAACGCGCTGATCCTGAAGGAACGCGGCCCGCGCCGCATCAGCCCGTTCTTCATCCCCGGCAACATCATCAATC
>DATJTE010000227.1:0-3668 GCA_035503715.1 Rhizobiaceae bacterium
CGCGGTCGTCGGGCAGACGCTGGCACGCATATTCGAGGGCTTCGTCGTCTCCATGCTGCTCGGGACCGGCATCGGGCTCCTCATGGGACTGCGGCGCACCATCGAAATCTTCTTCGACAGCTGGATCATGGTCCTGCTGACGTTCCCGGCCATCTGCTGGGCGTTTCTCTCGGTGCTGTGGTTCGGGCTGTCGCAGACGGCTCCGATCTTTACGATCGTCCTGGTCGTCTTCCCTTACGCGGCTTTGAATATATGGTCGGGCACCAAGGCCATCGACAAGGACCTGAGCTTGATGGCGACGGTCTACAAGGCCAATCGCTGGCTTACGCTGCGCAAGGTGATCATTCCCCAGCTCATGCCCTACGTCTTTTCCTCGCTGCGAATATCGCTGTCCTTGTCGTGGAAGATCGCGCTTGTGGCCGAAGCATTCGGCGCGGGCAGCGGCGTGGGCCAGCAAATGATCAATTGGTTTCAGAACACGCGGGTCGACATGATGCTCGCCTGGGGCGTGAGCTTCATGATCCTGATGGTGCTGATCGACCTTCTGGTTTTTCGCACTTGGTCGCGATGGACGTTTGCCTGGAGGCCCGAAGTTGCGAAATAGATCGCAATCGGCGATCGAACCCGGGACTTTTTGCGCGTCCTCGACGCCCGGGCTGAACCGCCCATCAACAGGTCTGGACAATGTCCGCATACCGCATCAATAACGCTCAGAGCGTCGCGTCGACGCCTGTCATTCCGGGGGAGCCGATGAGGCAGGGCGGAACGGCGTCTTCGGCCATTTCGATCGACGGCCTGACCAAGAAGTTTCCAGCGCCCGGATCGGAAGACAAGTTCACGGTGCTCCACGACATCAGCCTCGGCGTGGACGAAGGCAATTTCGTCAGCATCGTCGGCCCGTCGGGCTGCGGGAAATCCACTCTGCTGAACGTCATCGCCGGCATCGAGTCCTATGATGGGGGAACGGTAACCATCCATCCGAAATCAGGCAGGGTCGGCGCGGAGCCTCGCGTCGCCTACGTCTTTCAGACCCCGCGCCTGCTGAATTGGCTGACGGTCGAAGGCAATCTCCACTTCGTTCTCGAGGCGCAGAAGGTGCCGCGCCAAAGGTGGCGGGAGCTGGTCGCGAAGAACCTGGAAATGGTCGGCCTTGCCGGGCAGGAACGCAATTATCCGCTCAATCTGTCCGGCGGCATGCAGCAGCGGGTCGCCATCGCGCGGGCGCTGGCCATCGAACCCGACATCCTGCTGATGGACGAACCGTTCAGCCATCTCGATGCGATCACGGCGCGCAAACTGCGCTTCGATCTGATGGAGATTTTGCAGCGCGCCAAGCCGACGATCTTGTTCGTGACCCACGATCTGGCGGAGGCGGTCTTCCTGTCGGACAACATCTACATGATGAGCACGAAGCCGGCGCGCATCTTCAAGCGCGTGAGCATCGAAATCCCGCGGCCGCGCCGGCCGGAAGATTCGACCATCCTCGAATTGGAGAAGACGCTGGTGCGCGATTTTTTCAGCGTCGTGGAGGCGAAGTCGTAATGGCCTCGCGGCTCAAGACCATCGGTCTGCGCATCAGCTCGATCGTCGCGCTGGTGTTGCTCTGGTGGGCCGCATCGGCGGCGATCCGCGATCCGCAAATCCTGCCCGACCCATGGGCGATCGCGGCTACCATCGTGAAGGACCTGCATACTCCGGGCCCGGAGGGCGAATCGCCGTTTTTCGATATCGGCATCACCCTGGCCCGGATCTTTGTGACCTTTTCCGCCTCGATGATCGCCGGCACCGGCATCGGCCTGGCGATGGGATTGAACCGCCAGTGCGAACGGTCGCTGCTTGCCCTCATTCCGCTGATGCTGACCATGCCGACCATCCTGATGGTGTTTCTCGCCATCATGTGGTTCGGCTTCAGCGAGGTCGGCGGCTTGGTCGCCGTCATGGCGGTGGTGACGCCGTATGTCGCGGTCAACATGTTCGAAGGCACGAAGGCGATGGACAAATCGCTCGCCGAAATGGGGGTGACGTTCAAGGCGACGCCATCCCTGCTGCTGCGCAAGGTCTATCTGCCGCAGCTCATGCCCTACATTTTTGCGGCGCTGCGATACGGGTTCGGCCAGACCTGGAAAATCGTGGCCCTTGCCGAAACGTTCGGCCTCAAATACGGCATCGGCTACATGTTTTTCTTCTGGTTCGAGCAATTCGACATCAAGCAAACCCTGGCCTGGATCATGATGTTCGTCGTGCTGATGCTCGTGCTGGAACACGGCGTGTTCGCCCGGCTGGAAAGCCGCGCGTTTGCGTGGCGAAACTCCTCGCTGGCCCGCGCCTGACAGGCGGCCGGCGCCGCCGACAGCGGCCGCCGCGGGAGCAATCGGGAGCGCATGCGCTTTTTCGCCATGCCGACCCTGGCCGAATAGTGTAGAAGGCCAGGCTCAATAAAGCAGCGCCGCGATCCTGCGCCGAGAATCGAGAGAGCACATTCGTCAGCGTCTGACCCTGTTCGCGCTGTTCTGGCTGGTGGGCGCATGTTTGCGGCTCACCGTGCTGGCGATCCCGCCCGTCGTGCCGCTGCTGCATGCCGATTTGCATCTTTCGGAAACCGATGTCGGCTGGCTGTCGAGCCTGCCGCCGATGCTGTTCGCGATCGCGGCCGTTCCCGGCTCGCTCCTCATCGCCCGCTTCGGAATGGTGCCGGCCCTGCTGGTGGGACTGCTGCTGAGCGCTTTCGGCGGGGCCGCGCGCGGGGCGATTGCGGATACGGCTTCGCTGTATGCCGCGACAATCGCGATGGGGGGCGGCATCTCGATCGTGCAGACGGTGATGCCGACGCTCGTGCGTTCCTGGTTCCCCGAACGCATCGGACTGGCCACGTCGATTTATACCAACGGCTTGCTTGTCGGCGAGGTTATTCCGGTCGCCCTCACCATCCCGCTGCTCCTGCCGCTCCTGCACGGCAGTTGGCGTCTGGATTTCGCGGTTTGGTCCACGCCGGTGCTGGCCACGGCACTGCTGTTCGCGCTCTTCGCGCCGCAAAGCGCGAGTGCGAAATCCGCTACCGCGCCGAACCGGCGATGGTGGCCCGATTGGCACGATCCGCTGATCTGGCGGCTCGGCCTCATTCTCGGCAGTGTCAATGCCACATACTTCGTGACCAACGCGTTCCTGCCCGATTACGTGACCGCCGCCGGCCGGCCCGATCTCGTCAGCGCCGCGCTCACCGCGCTGAATATCGGGCAATTGCCGTCTTCGCTTCTGATGCTGCCACTGGCTGAACGCCTCGTCACGCGGCCCTGGGCTTACGTCGTCACCGGCACGCTATCCTTCGCCAGCGTCGCCGGCATCATGCTGAGCCAGGGCCTTTGGGTCGTGTTCTGGGCCGGCATGCTCGGCTTTGCCGGAACCCCGACGCTGGTCATGGCGCTGGCGCTGCCCTCCATCCTCAGCGCTCCGGACGACGTCCATCGCAGCACCGCGGGCATGTTCACCATCAGTTACAGCTGCGCCATGGTGATGTCGGTTTTTGTCGGCTGGCTGTGGGACTTCACGCGACTGCCGATCGTTGCCTTCACGCCGATCGCGCTATGCGGACTCGTCATCGTCGCATTGTCGTCGACGGTCAGGCACGCGGATCGGCGGCGCGGCGTTGCCGCGTAGCCCCGTTGCGATCA
>DATJTE010000228.1:0-32898 GCA_035503715.1 Rhizobiaceae bacterium
TCGCCGAGTCGGCGGGCCTGGTCGCACCCCCCTCGGCTTTGCCCGTGTCCTTCGAAAGCTGGGTCGAGACAAGCAACTGCGTAGTCGCCGCGACCGGTGCGGTCGTTTGCGTCTGAACCGCAATCGTCTTCACGCCGTCGATCTCAACCGCGGCATCAGCAGCGACCGAAGCAACAGGTGTTTTCGCAGTTGCAGGCTCGGCCGTTTCCGCCGGGACGGTGGGCTCAGCGTCTGCGGCCTTCACCGCGGAATTGTCTTTCTTTTCGACCCTTTCGGCGTCCGGCTCCGGCACGGCCTCTGCCTTGCTGGCGGCTTCCGGTTCGTCTTTTTGCTCGTCCTCGCCGGTGCCCTGCCGCAACAATTCAAGAGCAGCGGTGAACTGCACGACAACATCCGCGGCCACCACCATTGGCGCCGCCGACTCGCCGGCGTTGTCCGTCTCTTCGGCTTTCTGTTCTTCGCGCTCGAGCTTCAACTTGTCGTGCTTTTCGGCGTGCTCGTCATCGTTGCGCACAATCTTGTCAGACGCCGCGGCCTTGGCGTTGGGGGTGATCGCGATCTTCGCCATAGCGCGCTGCAGGCTATCAGCTGCGGCCTTGTCGGCAGCCTTATCTTTATTGCCCGCCGAGCGAAGCGCGTCGCCAAAGGCGGCAGGGTCCGCGCGTTTGCCATTCTTGGTCGCGTTCTTTGCCGCTGGGAAACCGGGCAGGCCGGCCTGTTTCAGGGCGTCGGTCATTGCACTGTCTCCTCGAGAAGTTTGTCGATTTCTTCGAGCTTTTTCCGCGTGTCGGTGACAAGCAACGTCGTCGGATCCGTCTCTTCAGGCGTCGCCTCGGCTTTCGCCGCCGGCGCAGTCTGTTCGGTCTCCGCCTCGTGTGCCGCCGCCTCGGCTTCGACACGCTCGGTTCCGAGATCGGTCGGCTCGGTCGCGGCGACTTCGCCTTCCGGCATCAGGTCGGCCTCGTCGATCTCGCCTTCTGCCGCGGGCTTTGCATCCGCGCGCACGACTGGCTCCGGCGTTTCCGGCCGTGGCACATTCGTCACCTCGGCAGCCATGGCTTCGGCGGCCTCCAGCAGCTTGCGGTCACCTTCCGAAAGCAGCGTCCGGTCAATCTTCTTCAGCCGCTCCAGCGACTGAGTAACCGTGTCGGATGTGACCGATGCGAGCGCAGCGTAAAGCTCGGCGCGTGGATCGCCGTTGGCGTCAAATCCCCTGGCCTCGATGGACTCGGCTTTTTCCGAAGCAAAGGCGGCAAGCTCGGCATCGCCATCGATTGCGCTGCGGCGTGCGAGCCGCAGATAGATTGTCTTCTGCTGCACCGGCGACATCTTGGCGATCACGTCGGCGAGCATTGCGCGGTCGAGCGTCTTGTAGAGATCCATTACGCCGGTGACGAAGGAATCCGCGAACTGGCTGGCATAGGGAGAGGCCAGGAAGCGGCGCACATACTGGTCGGATGCGTAAAGAAATCGATCAGGCGCGGCGGCGCTCGTGGCGACCATGATGATGCGGCGAAGCGCTGCCTCCTCGACGAGTGTGCCTGGCGCCAGCAGCCTCGCCTGGTCGAACATTTTGAAGGCGTTCTCCGGCTGCTCGACCGAATTTACCGAGCCCTTCACGAGCGCGAAGAACGC
This sequence comes from Rhizobiaceae bacterium, assembly GCA_035503715.1. Taxonomy (GTDB): domain Bacteria; phylum Pseudomonadota; class Alphaproteobacteria; order Rhizobiales; family Rhizobiaceae; genus OAS926. The sequence goes on from DATJTE010000228.1 coordinate 1,636, forward strand.
GCCTAGCTCCGGCGTCAGTTTCAGCGGGTCGACGCCGTCGAGCACGGCCTTTGCGGCTTTGTGGTTGCCGCGCAGATAGTTCAGGATGCCGATGCCCAGCGAACGATTGGTCTCGTCGAGGTGGATGCGGGCGAGAGCCACTTCGATGGTGCGCGGATTGCCACCGCTCATGGCGTAGATCAGCATCGCGCGATAATTGCGCAGATCGTTGTAGTCTTCCGACTCGGTGTCCTTGAAACGCGCGTCGATCATGTCCAGCAGCTTACGCTGCATCGGGATCGCGGCATGGTCGCCGGCGGCGATCTTGTCCTGCACGATCTGGAGGGAGCGCACCATCTGATAAGGCTGCAGTTCGTCGCCCACTTCCGCGCGCAAAACGACCGGGCTGCCAAGGCTAGCAGCAACCACTGTCGCGGAGAGAAGGACGAGGCGGCGCATCAGTCGGCGCCGACCTTGAGGAATATTTCGATGCGGCGGTTGGCGGCCGCGAAGGGATCGTCCTTGTTCTTCAGCTTGCGGTCGGCGAAGCCGGCGACTTCCAGCATGCGCTGTTCATCGAGACCGGCGCGGGCGAGCATGTAGTATGCCGAGTGGGCGCGGGCCGTCGAAAGCCGCCAGTTGTCATAGTTGCCGCCCTTGAAAGGCCGCGCGTCCGTGTGACCGTTGATGGTGACGGTTCCGTCGCGCGCCGAGATCACCTTGGCGATTTTCTCCATGGCCAGGATCAGCTCGCGCTGCGGCACGGCCGAGCCGACCTCGAACATGCCGAAATCGAAATCCTCGGTGACGGAGATGGTCACGCCGCCTTCGGCCGGCACGACGCTGATGCCGTCGTCGAGTTGATCGCCGGCCTTGCCGAACGCCTCGGCCAATTCGTGCTGGATCTCCTTGGCTTCGGTGATCGCCTCCGCATCCGGTCCCTGGTCCTGCGGCTTATCGGCGGCAGGTTCGGCTTTTGTCTCGGCGCCGGCAGGTGTCGCGGCTTCGGCAGGCTTTGGAGCTTCCGCCGTCACTTGCTCAGGCTTGACCCCAACGTCGCCGGGCTTGACGTCGCTCGGCTTGCCCTTGTCGGATAGCTTCGCCTCTACCTGTTCCTCGGGCTTCGCTCCGTCGCGGACGACCGCGATCACTTCCTCGACCTTCCTGGACGGGTCTTCGGCAGCCTGGATCATCACCTCGACGGGATCTTCCGCCTCGACGGTCTCGGCCGCTTCCACGGTTTGCACCGGCTTCGGCGGCGGTGCGCCGAACACGGGGTCCGTCGGCGGCTGATCCTCGACGCTGGTGTAGAAATCCGGGGCGAAAGGATCGCGGTAGGACGCGCCGCCGGAGGCGCCGGTCGCCGGGCCGGCATCGCTCGCGCCGCCGTCACCCTTCGCGCTGATGTTTGCCTTTTCGCCGGTATCGGCGACGATCTCGGCCAATACGGCGTAGGGATCGGCAAAGAGATGTTCGTCGGAGTAGTTGATCTCCTTGACCGCATCCTCGGAGCTGCGCTGTTTTTCCGGACCCGCATTGGCGCGGCCGAAGGTGCCGGCCTTGGAATCCGGCGCCTGCGGGTTCTCGGCGTCGCTGCCGACCGCGTTCGGGCCGTCGCCGATGTCCTCCAGACCCTTGCGGCTTGAATTGCGGTCGATCAGCTTGACGGGGTTGAAGTAGCTCGCGACGGCGGCCTTGGTCTGCTCGTTGGCGGCGTTGATCAGCCACATGACGAGGAAGAAACACATCATCGCCGTCATGAAATCGGCGAAAGCGATCTTCCAGACGCCGCCATGATGGCCGTCTTCGTGATCGCCGCCGCCATGGCGGACGATGATGATTTCGTGGGGGTGGCCTTCAGCGTCCTGGACCGAGCTCACGCCACCACCTCGCCAACCACGCCCGTCCATTCGGCGAGACGGGTCTCGAACAGATTGCCGTCGATGTCGACGGTGAGGTCGAAATTCGCGCTTTCGCGGAAATCGAAGCCATTGGCGCGCTCGCCGAGCGAAGAGCGGAGCGCTTCCAGCAGCGATTGCGCTCCGCTCACCCGCACCCGTACGGCATCGCGATCGTCGAGTGCGTCCTTGATCGTCTTCGCAAGCGCGGCGATCGACCTTTTTTGCAGGTCGTCGCTGATCACGCCCGCCAGAACCCTGGCCACGGCGCTGGTGGTGAGCGCCGTCAAGCGAGCTTCGATCTCACCGAGCTTCGCCGCGATCATGTCGCCCGCCCGGCCGCCGAGTTCGGCGCGCAGGTTGTCAACCGCCGCCGTGTGATTGTCGCGCTCCGCCTGCAGCGTATGTTCGTAAACGGCCGAAAGCCTCTGCGTGACAGAGGCTTCGGTCTTCTCCACCTCCGCTGCGACGATCGAATCGATATCGATGGTCGGCGGCGCGGGCGGCATCACCTCGATCGGCGCCGGTGCGCGACGAGATGGCTCGGGGGTTCGTGGACCGAAGTCGCTGAGCGCGTCGGCGAGCGCCGTTGATCGCATCAGGCGGCCTCCGGTGCGGTCCATTTGCGCAGGATCTGCGCGGTGCGCTCCTCATTCAGGTCGACCATGCGGGCGAGCCGATCCTGCGGAGCGGGCCGGATTTTCTGCCTGATATCGTCCATCGGCATCTGTGGCATGCCGGTCGCGGTGACGGACGCGGCAAGCTGCGGCATTGCCTCGGGCATTGGCAGCGAACGCTGCACCTCATCGAAACTCGGGCCGGGCAAAGCGGGTGCCGGCTTGGTGACAGCCGCCACCATTGGCTTCAACCCGAACCAGGTGACGAGGAACACGACAACGATGAACGCCGCGGCGTTGATCAGCGTGCCGGCCTGCTGGCCGAGCCCGTCCATGAAGCCCGGCTCCGCCACTTCCACGCCGTCCAGCCCGTCGATGAACTCGACCGACGAGACCGAAATCAGATCACCGCGTTCCGCGTTGAAGCCAGTCGCCGAGGTAACCACCTTCTGGATTTCGTCGATGCGCTCCTTGAACTGTTCGGGTGTTGCGCCATCGCCAAGGATTGCGGCAAGGCGCTGCTGGTTCACGACCACGGCGATCGACATTTTCGTCACCGAATAGCCGTTCGAGACCGTTGCGATCCGCTTGGAGTTCATCTCGTAATTGGTGATCTCTTCCTTGCGCTCGTTGTTTTCGGACGATTCCGGACCGGCCGCGGCGCCGGCCTCGGTTTCCGGCAGGTTCTGCTCGACGGTCGTCGGTGCCGCCGACGTACGCTGGCTGGCGGTCTCGTTGGCGCGGACGATCTGCGTCGAGCGCTCGACGCGCGATTCCGGATCGAAGATGGTTTCCTCGGTCTGGCGGGTGTCGGTGTTGACATCCGCCTTCACCGAGGCGCGGAAATTATCCGGCCCGAGATAAGGTGTCAGCGCGCGGCGGATGTTCTCCTCGATCTGTGTCTCGACGGTGCGTTCGACGCCGAGCGCGCGGCTGGCGCTGGTGTTGTTCGGATCGTCGCCGGCCGCGAGCAGATTGCCATTGGCGTCGAGCACGGTGACCTTGTCGGCGTCGAGGCCGGGCACCGCCGCCGCCACCAGGTAGCGGATCGACATGGCGTTCCTCTGGCCGTCGATGCCGGAGGCGCGGATCACCACCGAAGCCGTCGGCTCCTGCTCCTCGCGGCGGAAATTGCCACGCTCGGCCATGACGATGTGAACGCGGGCGGCCTTGATGCCCTGGATCGACTGGATGGTGCGGGCTATCTCGCCTTCCAGCGCGCGGACGCGGGTGATCTGCTGCATGAACGAGGTCAGGCCGAGCGAGCCGACATTGTCGAACAGTTCGTAACCGGCATTGGCGCTGGTCGGCAGGCCTTTTTCGGCGAGCATCATGCGCGCCTGGGCGGTCTGGCCCGCCGCCACGAGCACCGTGGTGCCGTCGGACGCCACGTCGAAATCGATGCCGTTGTCGGCGAGCACCATGCCGATCTGGTTCACATCCGAGCGTTCCAGCCCGACATACAGCGTCTCGAAGGCGGGACGGTTCAGGTACGCGGAGCCCAGGCCGATGGTGGCGAGCACGATCGCGCCGACCGCGCCCATTATGGCGAGGCGGCGGGCGCCAAAACTCTGAAGATTCGCAACGAGTTTCTGAAGCTGCTCTGGCACGAGGTCGAGACTCCCGGAAATAGCCTGTGGAGACTAGGAGTCGAAGCTTGTGCGAAAATGAAATCGGGCCGCTCCAGAGGTCTGGAGCGGCCCGATTTAGGCCCGTCCCTTAGCCTGGCTTAAGACTGGAAGAGCGACAGGATCGACTGCGCGTTCTGGTTGGCGATCGACAACGCCTGGATGCCGAGCTGCTGCTGGACCTGCAGTGCCTGGAGGCGGGTCGATTCCTTGTTCATGTCGGCATCGACGAGCTGGCCGACGCCGCGCTCGATCGAATCCATCAGCTTTGACTGAAAATCCTTCTGCAGGTCGATGCGGGCCTTGGCGGCGCCGAGTTCGGCCGCGCCGTTCGCCATGGCGGCGAGGGCGGCCTCGACGTCAGTCAGGATGTTGTCGAACTGCTCGATCTCGGTGGCGCCGGTGATGGCGCTGAGGTCGGTGACGTCGATCGCCAGGATGGTCGCGGTCGACGCGGCGCCGGCGGTGTCGAGGATGCCGGTCGCGGCGGCATCGACGTCGATCAGGCGGATGTTGGCGAAGGCGATGTCGATCGTGCCGGTGGTCACCGCCCCGGTTGCGTCGCGATTGTAGGAGGAGATGACGGTCATCGTCGTGACGGTCGAGGTCGAGTCCGTCTGGAGCAGGTTGGTGCCTGCATAGTTGGCGCCGTTGATGTTGTCGGTGAGCTGTGCCTGGTATGTCGCGATTTCAGCCTGGATCTTGGCGCGGTTCTCAGCGCTCGAAGTCTTGGCCAGCAGCACTTTCTGCTTGATCTTGTCGACCACGTCGATGGCCGATTCCATTGCCGTATAGGCGGTGTCGACCTTGCCCGCGCCGAGGCCGAGCGCGTCCTGCACGACCGAGTTCGCCTTGTTGTCAGAACGCATGGTCGTTGCGATCGACCAGTAGGCGGAGTTGTCGCTGGCGGTCGCCACGCGATAGCCCGTGGATATCCGGCCCTGGGTGACCTGGAGCTGCTTGTTCGTCGCACTGAGGCTCTGAAGCGCCGTCAATGCGGCGGCGTTGGTCATGATGCTTCCCACGGAACTCACCTTTCTGCTCGCCGGCATGCAGGTTCACATGCCCGTCTGACCGAAGTGGCGTGGGCAAGCCCCCTGCCTTAGCGGTCGGTTAACCATACGCTAGCGTGTCATGGTTAATGTCATCTTAAACGCGGGACAAGCCGTTTAAGAACGGTGAATTGGCAGAGGTTTCAATGGGATAAAAGCGATCGAGCCGCGCTCCGGAGAGCGCGGCCCGATCTGTTTGCCTGAGACGGTTGGGCTTGGCGGCCCGAAACCGTTAACGGAAGAGCGACAGGATCGACTGCGAGTTCTGGTTCGCGATCGACAGCGACTGGATGCCGAGCTGCTGCTGGACCTGGAGGGCCTGCAGGCGGGTCGACTCCTTGTTCATGTCGGCGTCAACGAGCTGGCCAACGCCGCGATCGATCGAGTCCATCAGCTTCGACACGAACTCCTTCTGGAGGTCGACGCGAGCCTTGGCAGCACCGAGCTCGGCAGCGCCCGTCGCCATGTCCGACAGAGCGGCTTCAACGCCCGTCAGCATGTCGTCGAAGTCGGTTGCATCGAGCGTGGCGCCCGTGATGTCGAGCGTCAGGACGGAGGCAGTGGCTGCGCCGGCGCCGGTCGTCGTGAACTCGGTGTCGAGCATGCCGGTGTCGCCGCCGCTGTCGACGAGGCGGATGTTGGCGTAGGTGACGCTGATCGAACCGGTCGTAACGACGCCCGCGTTGGTGCGGTTGTACGAGGTCAGAACCGTCAGCTGCGTGTCGGTGGTCGACGTCGAGTCGGTCTGCAGCAGGTTCGAACCGGCGTAGTTGGCGCCGTTGATGTTGTCGGTCAGCTGAGCCTGGTAGGTGGCGATTTCAGCCTGGATCTTGGCGCGGTCCGCGGAGCTCGACGTTTTGGCGAGCAGGACCTTTTCCTTGATCTTGTCGACGACCGAGATGGAGGTTTCCATTGCGGTGTAGGCGGTGTCGATCTTGCCAGCGCCGAGGCCGAGAGCGTCCTGAAGGACCGAGTTGGCCTTGTTGTCGGAACGCATGGTCGTGGCGATGGACCAGTAAGCGGAGTTGTCGGCCGCAGTTGCGACGCGATAGCCCGTCGAAATACGGGACTGGGTGACGGCGAGGTTCTTGTTGGTAGCGGAAAGGCTCTGCAGAGCCTGCAACGCCGAAGCGTTGGTCATGATACTGGACATAGCAACTCGTACCTTTGATACGCGCGTTCTTTTTACACATACCGGGTCGGCCGGTATGACGGTACGGCATCATGCCAAATGATCGGATTAAAACTGGATCACCCCGCCATCTTCCGGTCACAATGCCGGAAACTCCCTACCAAACGGCTAAGGTCGAGGGTTAACGAAGGTAAATTGGGGAGCGCTGGGGCTAGAACGTCAAGTAAATGAACGGACTAAGCTCCCAACTAAAAGATTCCAACCGTCAATAAGAACGAAGAAAAGTATTTTGAACGGCAGTGAAACAACTGTCGGTGGCAACATCATCATGCCCATAGCCATGGTTATGGTTGCAACGATGAGGTCGATGACGAGGAAGGGCAGCACGATTAGGAAGCCGATCTCGAAGCCGCGCCTGATCTCGGAGATCATGAAGGCGGGAATGAGGATCCTGAGATCGACGTTCTCGCGCTCCACCTGGGTCTGGCCGCGTTCGGCCGCGAGGTCGGCGAACAGCTCGAAATCCTTGTCCCTGACATTGCGGAGCATGAAGTCGCGGAACGGCGCCGCGATGCGCTCGGCGGCGACCGTCTCGTCGATCTGGTTGTCCATCAACGGCCGGACGCCGTTGTTCCAGGCCTGATCGAAGGTCGGCGTCATGACGTAGAAGGTCATGAACAGCGCCAGGCTGATCAGGATCAGGTTCGCCGGTGTGGTCTGCAGGCCGATGCCGGCTCTCAGGATCGAGAAGGCGATGACGAACCGCGTGAAGCTCGTCACCATAATCAAAAGGCCCGGCGCGATCGACAGGATCGTCAGCAGCCCGAACATCTGGATGATGTAGCCGACGGTCGTGCCGTCGGCCTGGCCGATCTGGCCGAGATCGATCGTTTGCGCCGCCGCCGCGCCGGCGGTGGCGAAAAGCGCTGCGAAGGCGGTGAGAAGTCGCGTCATTCGAAGAGCAGCGTCTTGATGAGCACCATCTTGGCGAGCCCCTCGGTCCGGGTGGCGGCGCGCTCGTCGAGGTCGGCCTTCAGGTGCCGAAAGCCGCTGGCGCCCTCGATCTGGTGCATTTTCACTGTGCGCATGAAGGCGAGCAGGTCCTGGTGAACGGTCTCGGCGAGGTGGAGATCGGTCGTCGGTTTATCGAGCACGACGTCCACTTCCATGCGGACCCAGATTTCGCTGGGGGCGGCGAGGTTCGTGGTGATCGGCGGCAGCGACAGGATCAGCGGGTTAACATTCGCGGCCGCCTCGCCGTGTTCGCCTTCGGCGCTTGCCTCGCCATGCCCGCCGCTTGCTTCACCATGCCCGCCCGCCGGGGCGCTGTGACCGGCGGCTTCCGTCGACGCTTCGGCTGCAGCCGGAGCCGGTTGCTCGATCATGCCGCCGGAAACCCAACCGATGCCGGCCGCCACCAGTGTCATCACCAGCAGCACGCCGATCTGGACGACCAGGCCGGGTCCGGACTTCTTCGGGGCTTCTTCTGTGACGTTGGCCATCGGGCGCTAGAACGGCAGCACTGTATCGAGGATCTGCTGGCCGTAGGCCGGCTGCTGCACCTCGGTCAGGCGGCCGCGGCCGCCGTAGGAGATGCGCGCTTCGGCGATGCGGTCATAGGCGATCGTGTTCATCGAGCCGATGTCCATCGGCCTGACGATGCCTTGGATCGTCAGGATGCGAAGCTCGTGATTGACGCGCACCTCCTGCGAACCGGAGATCAGCAGATTGCCGTTTGGCAGCACCTCGGTCACGACAGCCGCCACGGAAAGCTCGATGTTTTCGGAGCGGGTCGTGGCGCCCGCACCCTGCGTGTCCGTGCCGGAGGCTATGTCGAACTTGCCTTCGCCCTCGGTTCCCGCGCCCTCCCACGAGGCGCCGAGACCGAGCTTCAGGTCGCGCTTCGATTGCCGGCTGCGTTCGGACTCGTTCTTGAACCGCGCCCGGTCGTTGATCTCGATCTTCACCGTCAGGATGTCGCCAACCGACAGCGCGCGCGCATCGGTGAACAGACGGCTCTGGCGGTCGTCCCAGAGCGAGAAGCGCTTCGGCGGCGCCGGTTGTTCGGGATAGGCATAGGCAGCGTCCGCGCCAAGACCAGAGCCGACCGGCGAAAGCGCGGGTGCGCGCCCGATCTCGGCCAGTTCCTGCTTGGAGGCGCAGCCTGCAAGTGCGGCAAGCGCGACGAGCGCGAGGGCGGGGCGGATCATGACGGGTCTTCCTTGCGTGTCGCGCTCACCATGATGGTGGTCAGCGTCGCCGCGGCCTTGCTGTCCATCTCGTTGAGGATCGTGCCCGCCTTGCGCGAGTCGAGCTTCATCAGGATCCCGGCCGCGAGTTCGGCGCGAAGCACTTCCAGTCGCTCGGCTGCCGCATCCGGTTTCATCCGCGAATAGATCTGGACGATGTTGTCCTCGGCCTTGTCGAGGAATTCCTCGCGGCGCTTCAGCCAGCCTTCATATTCGGCGCGCTTTTCCTCGAGCAGCGCCATGCGTTTGTCGATCTCGGCCTGCAGTTCCTTGAGCTCAGCGGCCTGGAGCGCATAGCGGCGGTCGCGCGCGGCGTCGGCGATGTTGGAGCAGAAGCGCTGGATCTCCGACTGCTTTGCCGGATCGACGACGATCGGCTCGGCGGGTGCTGCCGTTTCGGTCGCGGCCGGGCCGGCGACGGCGAGCAATGCACCGAGTGCGCCGGCAAGCGTCAGCGCCTTGAAGCGGGGGTGGCTGGGAAGAGGGGAGCGAGCCATCATGTTCCGCCTATTGGAGAACCAGGTCGGCCTGCAGCGCGCCGGCCGACTTGATGCCTTGCAGGATCGCGATGATGCCATCCGGCTTTACGCCGAGCCGGTTGAGCCCGGTGACAAGCGTTTCGAGGTCAGGCCCGTCAAGCACGGCCACTTTGGCGTCAGGTTGGCCGGCTTCGATCGCCGTGTAAGGTTCGACCGCGGTCTCGCCCTTCGAGAACGGCTCGGGCTGGATAATTTTCGGCGCCTCGGTGATGCGCACCGTCAGCGTGCCGTGGCTGATCGCGACCTTGGAGATGCGCACATCCTGGCCGATCACGATCGTGCCAGTGCGCTCGTCGACCACGACACGCGCCGGCGTATCGGATTCGACGATCAGGTTTTCGAGTTCGGCGAAGAAGCGGGCCGCGGAAATACCCTCCGGCTTGGTGATCTGGACAGTACGCGCATCCTTCTCGCGCGCCACCAGTTTGCCGAAGCGCTGCCGTGCATAGTCGTTGATCACGTCGGTGATCATGACCGCGGTCGAAAAATCCGGATTACGCAGTTGCAACGTCAGCGCGGACAGGTTCGCGAACTCGGCCGGCACTTCGCGCTCGACGATCGCGCCGTTCGGCACGCGGCCGGCAGTGGGCACACCCTGGGTCAGCGTCTCCGCCTCGCCTTGCGCAGTGAAGCCGGTGACGAAGACCGAGCCTTGCGCGACAGCGTAGATCTGTCCGTCGGCGGCGCGCAGCGGCGTCATCACCAGCGTGCCGCCGGCCAGCGAGGTGGCGTCGCCCAGCGACGAAACATTCACGTCGATGCGGGCGCCCGACTGAACGAAGGCCGGCAGGTTGGCGGTGACGATGACGGCGGCGACGTTTTTCGCACGCGCGCGGCCGCCTTCCATTGCGATGCCGAGATTCTCCAGCATGGCGCGGATCGACTGCTCGGTGAAGGGCGAGTTGCGCAGACCGTCGCCGGAACCTTGCAGGCCGATCACCAGGCCGTAGCCGACGAGCTGGTTGTCGCGCGCGCTTTGCAGCACCGCGATGTCCTTGATGCGCGACAGCGCGCCGCCATGCGATGGGATCGGCGAACCGCCATTGTAAGGCGCATCGCCTGGCCCGCCCGGCTCGGCATTGATGACTTCCGGATCGCCATTGGCGATGATGATTTTGCCCTCCGCGAGATCGGCCGCGCGGACGCCCGCGTCTGCGAACGCCACCGCCGCCGAAAGTGCGAGGATCAGCGCCCGCTTCATTGCGCGGTAACCCTCACCATGCCGTTGTCCATGACGGTGGCGGAGAACACTTTGCCGCTGTCCGTGTTGCGCACGCGAATAATATCGCCGGTCGATCCGGGCTCCAGCGTCACGGCGGCAATCGTGATGGTGAGGAAGTCCTGGACGAGTTCGGCGAAGACCGGCTTGCCGGCCTCGACGACATAGGCCTCGCGGACATAACTCACCGGCACGAAACGGTTGGCCAGAAGCGTGCGCTGCGCGACCTTGCCGACGAGTTCTTCCGCCTTCAGCGCGATCACGACCTTGCTGCTGCGATCCTTGCGGATCTTGCCCAGCTTCAGCGCGTCCGCGCTGATGGTCTCGCCCGGATAGATCACGCGCGTCGGGATGACGCCGAACTCCTGCGCAAGCGCGGGCGCGGCGCCGAAAAGCGCGAGGCCGAGTGCAAGCGAGGCGAGACCGAGTTTCATCAGGCTAGCGGATGCTCTGCGATACGACCGAAGCCATCTCGTCCGCGGCCTTGATCACCTTCGAGTTCATCTCATAGGCGCGCTGCGCCGAGATCAGTTCGGAGATTTCCGCGACCGGATCGACATTGGAGTTCTCCAGATAACCTTGCTGGATGGTGGCGAAACCGACATCGCCCGGCACACCGACATTCGCCGCGCCGGAGGCCGCGGTCTCCTGGAAGAGATTGTCGCCGAGCGGCGCGAGGCCGGCCTCGTTGGCGAAGGCGGCAATTGTGAACTGGCCGAGCTCCTGCAGCTCGATCTGGCCGTCGATGCGGGCAAAGACCTGGCCGGACTTGTTGACGATCACCTCGACGGTGTTTTCAGGCACCGTGATTGCCGGCATGACGGTGAAGCCGTCGATGGTGACGATGTCGCCATTGGCGTTGGTGTTGAACGCACCGGCGCGCGTGTAAAGCGTCTGCCCGTCCGCACCTTCGACCTGGAACCAGCCATTGCCCATCAGGGCGAGGTCGAGCTTGTTGCCGGTGCTGGTGAGCGCACCCTGGATGTGCAGGTTGCGGATGGCCGCCGTCTTGACGCCGAGGCCGACGGATGCACCTTCCGGCACGATCGCCTGGTTGGCCCGGCTCGGCACGCCTTGCAGCCGCTCCACTTGGTAGAGCAGGTCGGTGAATTCGGCGCGCGCTCGCTTGAAACCGGTCGTGTTGATGTTGGCGATGTTGTTCGCGATGACTTCGAGATTGGTCTGCTGGGCGTTCATGCCCGTGGCGGCGATGGCAAGTGCTTTCACTGGAACGTACTCCTTCAGATCGCCATGCGGCTGACTTCGAGATAGGCGGTCACGATCTTGTCGCGGATGGCGATCGCCGCCTGCAGCGACTGCTCGGCGCTCATCACTGCATCCACGACCTCGCGCGTCTGCACATCGCCTGAGAGCGCCTTGACCGACATCTGCTCGGCATTCTGCAGCGCGCCGACCGTGTTGGTCGCGGCTTGCTCAAGCATCGAGGCGAAGGATGCGCCAACGCCTGAGGCGGCGCCCGCCGCGCCCGCGACGTTTTCCGTTAGCCCGCCGCCGGTGATCTGGCCGTTGAGGGCGCCGATGCCTGCGATCATTACTGGCTCCTCATTAGGTCGATGGTCATGGAGATCAGGTCGCGCGCCTGGCGGATCACCTGGAGGTTCGCCTCGTAGGAGCGGTTCGCCTCGCGCATGTCGGCCATTTCGATCAGCGGGTTGACGTTCGGCATCTTCACGTAGCCGAACTCGTCCGCGGCTTCGTGGCCGGGCATGTATTCGACCGGGAAGGCCGTCTTGTCGGTGTCGATGGCGCCGATTTCAGCCATCGTCCCGCCGGTCGCGCGGTCGAGCTCGGCCGCAAAGGCGATGGTCTTGCGCTGATAGGGGTCGCCGCCGGCGACCGAGGCCGTCGACTGGGCGTTGGCGAGGTTTTCAGAAACGACGCGGATGCGCTCAGACTGAGCGTTGAGGCCGGACGCCGCGACTTTCAGGGCTGTGGTGAGTGCGTCCATCGTCAGGCCCTTGAGGTCATCATCATCATGCGGTGGAAGGCTTTGACGATCGCCGTGTTGAGCTCGAACGAGCGGCGCACTTCGCCAGCCTTCAGCAGTTGTTCCTCGAGCTGGACCGTGTTGCCCGATGGCATGACGGCCGGATCGTCCTCAGCGCGGATGGCGATGCCTTCGGCCTCGCCGGCGCCGCGTATGTGGCCGGCCTGCGTCGCCTTGATGCCGACCGAGGTCGCGTCGAGAACCTTGGAGAACGGCTCGACATCGACCGCGAGGTAGCCCGTGGTGTTGGCGTTCGCGATGTTGCCCGCGATCGCGGCCTGGCGCACCGACAGCCAGCGCGCTTGCTGCGAGGCGAGGTCGAACAGGTTGAGGTTCACTTCCATAGGCAAAGACCCGGCAGACTTGCTTCCGAGTCTCGACGCTACGGGAGCAGTCTTGCGTCAGCCTTGCGCGAGCGCAATTCCAGCAGACGTGGCAGCTTTTTGGGCTACTCGATGGTGATGACGCGGTCCTTGGAGGTGACGATCACCCACTTGCCGTCGCGGACCTCGATGGCCGCGACGGACGAGTTGTCCGGCAGGGTCGAGCCGCGCTGGACGACGAACAGGCCGGTATCGTCCTCGATCATGGCACGGCCATTGGCGACGTGGATGAGCTTGAACTCGGGCTCTTCCACCGGGAAGGGCTGCTGCTCGACACCGGGGAGTTCGGCATCGCGGTCGTCGCCCAGATCCGGCAGCGTGCCGGTGGCGAACAGGTCGAGCTTCATGATGGGGATCTCGTCGACCTGCATCGGCGCGCCGACGCGCTGCGGCTGGTCGCCAAGCGTGATCGGGCCGGAAATCTCGCTCTGGCCGCCGAATTTCAGCGGGCGAATGCCGAATTTGTCCTGGTTGAAGAAAATGTACCAGGGAAACAGCGCGCAGATCAGGCCGAGCGTGATGCCGAGTGCCGCGATCGTCAGATTGCCCGAACGCCGGCTTTCGGTCGCCGCCGGCGATGTGCCCTCCTGGCGGCCGATGAGGCGCGCGACGAGGCCACGCTTTTCCTTGCGCACGCCGATTTCCTTCTCCAGCATGCGCTGCAGCGTGGCCGACATCTCCGCGCGTTCTTTCGACATCGGCTATTCCTTGCCTCGCAGATGCCGCGCGAGGTCGGCGAACGGGTCGGCCGAAGGCTTGTCGGCGGGCGTCTGCGTCATCGCCTCGTAGATCAGCGGCACCTGCTTCACCGCCAGATCGAGATCGGCGTCGGCGCCGGCCTGATAGGCGCCAAGCAGGCGAATGTCGCGGGTGTCCTCGAAGCGGGAGATCATGGCGCGCAGCCGCGTCACCAGCTTCTTCTCGTCGTCTGCCCAGGCTTTGGGCGCAAGCCGCGAGATCGATGAGAGCGGGTTGACCGGCGGGTAGCGGCCCTGCTCGGCGATCGAGCGGTCGAGCACGACGTGGCCGTCGAGAATGCCGCGCACGGAATCGGCGACCGGATCGTTGTGGTCGTCGCCGTCCACCAGCACGGAGAAGATCGCGGTGATCGAGCCGCCGCCGATCGGGCCGGGGCCAGCGCGCTCGAGCAGTTTCGGCAAATCGGTGAAGACCGACGCCGGGTAGCCGCGCGCTACCGGCGGCTCGCCGGTGCCGATCGCCACTTCGCGTAGCGCGTGCGCATAACGGGTGATGGAGTCCAGCACCAGCAGGACGCGGTGACCCTTGTCGCGGAAATGCTCTGCGACGCGCATCGCCGTGCCCGGCGCGCGCTTGCGCATCATCGCGCTCTCATCGCTAGTGGCGACGACCGCGACCGTCTTGGCAAGGCTTTTGCCGATCGTGTCTTCAAGGAATTCGCGCACTTCGCGGCCGCGTTCGCCGACCAGTGCGACGACGACGGTGTCGAAGGCGTTGGCTGCCGCCAGCATGGCGAGCAGCGTCGATTTGCCGACGCCCGAGCCGGCGAAAATGCCCATGCGCTGGCCGAAGCAGAGCGGCGTAAAAATGTCGATGACGCGCACGCCGGTTTTCAGCGGCGTGCCGACGCGGTCGCGCGACAGCGCTGGCGGCGTGATCGCCGGCGCAGTCACGTCGCCATGGTCGAGCGGTCCGTGCTTGTCGATGGGCCGGCCGAGTGCATCGATGACCCGGCCGCGCCAGCTATCGGCCGCAAGCATGACAAACGGTCCGGCATTGAAGACGCTGTCGCCGACGCCGGCGTCGGCGGAGCTTTCGAACGGCGCGATCAGAACGTCATGCGGGCTGATCTGCACGACCTCGCCCGAGCGTTCGCCAAGGCGCGAACGATGGCTGACTATGTCGCCCAGCCGTGCATCGCGGGACAGGCCCGCCACCTTGTAGTGCGTTGGCGAGACTTCCTTGACCGTACCGCCACGCCGGATGATCGTGCGCTCGTCGGCGAAACGACGGTAGGCCCGTTCGAGCGCGTCGATGACGGTTTCGGGGGCGTTCGCGGGAGTGGGGGACGGCTGACCGGACATTCAGCGCGTTACGAGCTTCCGCCGAGCGCCTTGATCGACTGGTCGACCGAGGTTTCGCTCTGCCGGATCGCCGCGGCCGCGTTCTCGAAGGCGCGCTGTACCATGATCAGCCGCGTCATTTCGAGCACGGGATTGACGTTGGATTCCTCCAGGAAGCCTTGGGTGACGCCGGCGTCGATGCGGTCTATGACAGGCTCCGGCGCACCCTGTGGGATGATGCCGGAATTCTCGAAACGCTGGAAATCCGGCCCCGGATTGAAGTTGAAGAGGCCGATCGCACCTGCGAGGTTGCCGTTCTGGCGCAGTACGCCGTCGCGGCCGGCTTCCGGCGGACCATTGTTCGGATCGAGCTGGATTGGCGCGCCGCCCGCATCGACGACCGGATAGCCCTGATGGGTCACAAGCTGTCCCGTATCGAGCATCGTGAAGCGGCCGTCGCGGGTCATCACCATGCCGGCGGGCGTTTCGATGCCGAACCATGCATCGCCCTGGATGGCGAAGTCGAACGGGTTGCCGGTCTCGCGCATCGGCCCGATCTTTCTGGACATATAGGTCTCGCCCGGCGTGACGAAGGCGACCGAATCCTCGCCGAGACCGGAGAGGAGCTCGTTGAATTTGATCTCGGTCGAGCGGAAGCCGACCGTGCTCATATTGGCGACGTTGTCGGCCAGCGTCGTCAACCGGCGCTCGAGCGCGACCTGGGCGGAGAGAGCGACGTAAAGTCCGTCCATATTAGCCTCCGAGCCGCAGGCGCTGCATGGTAAGAAGAAGGTCGGTGGAGACGCCGTATTCCGCCGGCTGGCTGAAAAGCACACTCACCATGGCCTGCGGAGACTGCGTCGGGTTTTTCAGCTCGTACATGCTGGTGAAGCGCTGCAGGAACTTTCCGAGCTTCTCCGGGTCGGAGAAGTCCTCGATGTTCAGCTTCTCCTCGAAGAATTTCACCTGCCGGTCGATGTCGGCGCTCGAGAAGGAATCCGGCAGCGACAGCGCTGTGCGTACGACCGCGGCGAGAGCCGGATCGGCGAGAACCTGATAAAAATCTGTGATCGTGGAGGCCTTGCGCTCGAAATAGAGCGCCAGCCGAACGCCTTCATTGTCTTCGCCGGCGTTCTGCTCCAGCGTCTGGCGGATGAATTTGTCGGCCGCCGGCTGCAGCGCGGAGGCGTGTCTCGTCGCGTCTTCGCCATATTGGGCAAAGTTGAAGGCGGCGACGAAGCCGGCATAGCGCTTGTCGGTCAGCTTGTTGGCCGGGCTGTTCGGATCGGTAACGCCGCCCTCCAGCATTTTCCGGATGGTCGCCGGGCTTTCCTTCTCCGGATCCAGCCCGTAGGACCACAGCGCGTATTCGAGCAGCCGCTTGTCGGCCATCAAGTCGTCGATGGAGTCCAGCTTGACCACGTTGGCAAGATAGTAGTCCGTCTCGGCCTTCACATAGGCGTCGCTCGGCATGATGAGACCAAGCTTGGTTTTCGCCGTCCACAGCTCCGGCGCGTCGACCAGCGCCGAATCTTGCGACGTCGCAAGGTTGCCATACTGCTCGAAGTCGAACGCCGCGACAAAGCTGGCGTAGCGCTTGTCCGGGTGCTGGTTGGCGAGGCTCATCGGATCGCGAACGCCGCTTTCGATGAAATGCCGGATTTCTTCGCGGTTTTCTACCGAGATATCCAGGCCGTGCGCGGCCATGGCGAAGGTCAACAGCCGGTCGTTTGCCATGAAGGCCGCGACCGTTTTTATCTTCGAAATGTTCTCCTTGAAGTACTCGGCTTCGCTCTCGATGTAGTCGGCGCGCGGCCGCACGAGCTGGAGACCGGTGTCCGAAACCGCCTTTTTCGGCAGGTCGACCAGCACTTCGTCGCGTGACGTGGTGGCCGCGCCATGCTCGACGAAGTTGAAGGCGGTGACGAAATTGGCGTAGCGCTTGTCGGCCAGGCTATTGGCCGGACTGTTCGGGTCGGTTACGCCGCCTTCCAGCATCTGCCGCACGGTGGCCGGCGGTTCGGTGGTCGCATCAAGGCCGAAAGCGGCCATGGCGAAGGTAAGTAGCCGCGTATCGCCCATCAAATCGTCGATGGATGTGACGTTCTCGATATTTGAGAGGTAGTAGCCGACCTCATTGCCGAGAAAGGCGAAGCCTGGTTCAACCGCGCTTAATGACACCTGCGTCCGGAAATTCGATGGAACATCCATCTGCGCCCGGTTGTAGCTCGTGGCGTTCTCGCCATAGCGGGCGAAATTGTAGGTCGCGACGAACTCGGCGTAGCGCTTGTCGGTCAGCTTGTTGGCGAAGCTGTCTTGACTGGTGATGCCTTCCTTCAAAGCCTTGATCATGAAGGCCTTGGCGTAGGTCATGTCCTCCAGGCCGTGCGCCTTCATGGCATAGCGGAAGAGCCGGTCGTTGTTGACGAACTCCTCGATCGATTTCACCTTCGTGATGTTCTCGAGGTAATAGTCCGTGTCCCGATCGACGATCGGGTTCTTCTCGACACGCTCGAGCGCCGCTGGCAGGTCGCGGGCGATCAACTGATAACTGGCATAGGTGGAAAGCACGCGCGGACCCCGTCGACCGTATTTGCTGAAAATAGGCCGAAATCCTTGCGCGAAACTGAATGGTGCCCGGACTCCTACCGCCCGTTAACCATTTCAAGCCTCACACAAGGCACGGGGGGTACGACTTTCCGAACAAGAATAAGGAAGGCTGTACCCCGTGGGAATTATCATCGGTCTTGTCGTGACGTTCGGCTGTGTGCTCGGCGGCTTCATGGCCATGGGCGGGCACCTCGATGTGCTGATGCAGCCGTGGGAACTCGTCATCATCGGCGGCGCGGCGGTCGGCTGCTTCCTGGTCGCTAACCCGATGTCGACGGTCAAGGATGCCGGCAGGGGCGTCATGGAGGCCCTCAAGGGAGCGGTTCCGAAGGAAAAGGACTATCTGGAGACGCTCGGTGTGTTGCACAGCCTGATGCGCGAGCTGCGCACCAAGTCGCGCAGCGAGGTGGAAGCCCACATCGACAACCCGAACGAGTCGGCGATCTTCCAGGCTTTCCCGACCGTGCTCAAGAACCACGATCTGACGCATTTCATCTGCGACTATTGCCGCATCATCATTATCGGCAACGCGCGGCCGCACGAGATCGAAGCGCTAATGGATGAGGAAATCCACACCATCAAGCACGACAAGCTGAAATCCTATCATGCGATGGTCCAGGTGGGTGACGGCTTGCCGGCTCTGGGCATCGTCGCCGCGGTGCTCGGCGTCGTGAAGGCGATGGGCGCCCTTGACCAGTCGCCGGAAATCCTCGGCGCGCTGATCGGCGCAGCACTTGTCGGCACCTTCCTCGGCATCTTCCTGTCCTATGCGGTGGTCGGGCCGATCGCCGCCAAGATCAAGATGGTGCGCGAGAAGAAGAACCGGCTCTACATCATCGTGAAGCAGACGCTGCTCGCCTACATGAACGGCTCGCTGCCGCAGGTCGCGATCGAGTTCGGCCGCAAGACCATTTCCGCCTATGACCGGCCGTCGATCGATGCCGTCGAGCAGAGCACGATGAATTCGGGCGCCGAGAAGAAGGCCGCCTGAGATGTATTCGCGAGTGTCCGTTAAGTGACCATGGCCAGTCCCGCCAACCCGGCCGAAACAAGGGCCTACATCCTGGAGCGTCTCGTCGGCGACACGGGTGAGCCGGACCATATCGTCGAGGCCGGGAAGTCGCTCGGCGAGCGCGCGGTTCCGGCGATGCTCGACGCTTTCGGCCAGGTCTTTCCCTCGACGTTCGGCGTCGAGCTGAAATCGGTGGAACTGGCGCGTTTCGCGGACGCCAAACCCGACGATCCGACGAGCCACGCGATGACCATCGCGTCCTCGACCTCCTCGCCCGATGCGATGCTCTTCCTGCTCGACGGCGCGGCGCTCGCCGTCATCGTGTCGTCGGTTTTCGGCGGCGATCCGGATATGGCGATCGCGCCTCTGTCGCGCGCGCTGTCCCCGACCGAGCTCGAGATTGCGTCCACCGTCTTCCAGAACGCGGCGGACGTGCTGAACGGCTCCGGTCCGCGCGCCTTC
This sequence comes from Rhizobiaceae bacterium, assembly GCA_035503715.1. GTDB lineage: Bacteria > Pseudomonadota > Alphaproteobacteria > Rhizobiales > Rhizobiaceae > OAS926. Next base: position 20,466 of record DATJTE010000228.1, read on the forward strand.
AACCTGCGTTTCCCGCTGGCGCCGGCGATGAGTGGCGTCGACATCAAGAAGCAGATCGTTCGCGACGGTCCGGCCGTTCGGGTCGATTTCGCCATCTTCACCGCCGGCGGACGCGGCGTGTTCAGCGTTTTTCTGCCGCAGCGCGTGTTGCTCAAGCATCGCGGCGACGCGACCGCGACGAGCGGCGACCAGAGCAGCGAATGGCGCGATCGCTTCAACGAGGAAGTGATGCGCTCGGTCGTTGCGCTGGAAGCCCGCATGCCGCTGTCGAAGCTGACGCTCGGCGAGGTCGCCGGTTTTCAGGAAGGCATGCTGCTCGAACTCGAGGAAGGCGCGCAGGCGAGCGCGACGCTGTCGTCGCGCGGCAAGACGCTGTATGTCTGCGAGTTCGGCAAACTCGGGCAGAATTATACGGTCCGCATCCGGCATCCGTTCGACGCCGGACAGGATTTGATCGACACGCTGATGCCTGCCTGAGCAGGACTGGAGAGAGAAGATGACCCAAGCGCAACCGGCTGGTGACGACATCCAGGAAGAACAGCTCAACAAGGCGATCGAGGAGCTGCGCGGCGTGCTCCACGACGAGACGCCGGCCGGCGCGCAGTCCGGTCCGAAAAACCTCGGCCTGATCATGAACATCCCGGTCGACGTGCAGATCGTGCTCGGTTCCACCGAGATGCCGGTTTCGGAGCTGATGGCGCTGCAGAAAGGCTCGACCGTGGCGCTGAACCGCCGCATCGGCGAGCCGGTGGACGTGGTCGTCAACGGCCGCAAGCTCGCCAAGGGCGAGATCACCGTGCTCGAGCACGATCCGTCGCGGTTCGGCATCAAGCTGACCGAAATCGTCACAGCGACGAAGCCGACCTGATGATCAGCCGGCAGCCCTCGGGCGTCTCCCCATGAATGTGCTGACGAAGTTCTCGCGCCCGCAAAAGGCCGCGGCGATCCTCGTCGCCATGGGGAAGCCGTCGGCGAGCAAGCTGCTCAAATTCTTCAAGCAGGATGAGCTGAAAGGTCTGATCGACGCCGCGCGGCTGCTGAAGACCATCCCGCAGGCGGAGCTTGAAAGCATCGTCGCCGAGTTCGAAGCGGAGTTCACCGAAGGCGCTGGCTTGCTGGATTCAGGCGACAAGATGGACACGATCCTCACGGAAACGCTGTCCAAGGACGAGATGGACGCCATCATGGGCGTCAAGAAGGAGGAGAAGGTCGTCGACGCGCCGCAGCCGGTGTGGCCGCAGCTCGAAAAGATCGAGCCCGAGCGGGTCGGCGCTTTCCTTGCCGGCGAGCATGCGCAGACCGCCTCGATGCTCCTGTCCAAGCTTGCGCCGCAGACCGCCGCCAATGTGCTTCTGACCCTCGACAAGTCGCAGCGCAGCGAGATCATCAAGCGCATGGTGTCGCTGACCGCCATCCCAGACGCCGCAATCAAGATCATCGAGAACCAGATTCGCGCGCGTCTGCTCGTCGAAACGGCGACCAAGGACGTCTCGGCCGGTCACAGCCGCGTCGCCAATGTGCTCAACGAGCTCGACAAATCGAAGCTCGAGGAGGTCATGACGGATCTCGCCGAATCCGGCTCCCCCGACCTCGATGCAATCCGCAAGCGCCTGTTCGCCTTCGAGGACATCGAGCTCTTGACGCAGAAGGCGCGCCTCACGCTGTTCGACGGGATTTCGACGGAAAATGTGACGCTTGCCCTGCGCGATGCGCCGCCGGCGCTGCTCGAATGCATCCTGTCCTCGATCGGCCAGCGGACGCGTCGCATGATCGAGTCCGAGCTTGGCCAAGGCTCGGAAGGCGTTCCGGTCGAGGACATCATGCGGGCGCGCAAGATGATCGCCTCCACCGCGATCCGCCTTGCCGGCGAGGGTGCGTTCGAACTGCCGCAGGCCAATGGCCAGCAGGCTGCCTGAGCGAAGCTGAGGGCAGGCCATGGCCGACGCACCGGACAAAGACTCAAAAACAGAAGAAGCAACAGAGAAAAAGATCCGCGACACGATCGAGAAGGGGCAGTTGCCCCACTCGAAAGAGGCCGCGACCTTCGCCTCTTTCGTCGCGATCCTCGCCTTCACGGTGTTCTTCGCCAAGGACAGCGCGGTCGATCTCAGCGTCTTTCTCGCTACCTTCCTTGAAAAGCCGGAAGCCTGGCCGCTCGACACCGAAGCTGACGTGGTGCTGCTCTATCAGGTCATCTTCGTTCACATAGGCAAGGCGCTCGTCGCCATCATGCTCCTGCTGTTCATTGCCGGCATCGGCGCCTCCGTCGTCCAGCACATGCCGGCCTTCGTGCTCGACCGCATCACGCCGAAAGCCTCGCGCATCTCCCTCAGCCAGGGCTGGACGCGCCTTTTCGGCCTGCAGGGCTTCGTCGAATTCGCGAAATCGCTCGCCAAGCTGATCTTCACGCTCATCGTGCTGATCTTCGCCCTCGGCGAAGCGCATATCAGCCTGCTGTCGGGCATGATCACGCCGCCGGCCGCGTTCGGCATGGTCATCCGCGACATGGCGATCGACATCCTTTCGGCCGTCACCTTCGTGATGCTGGTCATCGCCGCGGTCGACTTCGTGTGGTCGCGCTTCCACTGGCGCATGGATCTGCGCATGACCAAGCAGGAAGTTAAGGACGAGCACAAGCAGAGCGACGGCGATCCTTTGGTCAAGGCGCGGCTGCGCTCCATCGCGCGCGACCGCGCGCGCAACCGCATGATGACGGCCGTGCCGAAGGCGACGCTCGTCATCGCCAACCCGACCCACTACGCGATCGCGCTGAAATATGTCCGCGACCAGGACGCGGCGCCCGTCGTGCTCGCCAAGGGCACCGACCTCGTCGCGCTGAAGATTCGCGAAATCGCCGAAGCGAACGGCATCCCGGTTTTCGAGGACGTGACGCTCGCCCGCTCCATGTACAAGCAAGTCTCGGTGGATAATTTGATACCGCCGCAGTTCTACCATGCGGTCGCGGAGCTCGTGAAAGTCGTCTACGCGAACAGCAAGCCGCAGCGTAAAGGGGCCTGATGAACCGCCAGCCGCATACAGCCTCCCGGGAGATCATCGTCGCGGACGCGATCAAGGACGTCGTCAGCGAGCTTCGCATGATCGAGCTCGGCGACTATGTCGCGTTCATGCGCATGGAGTGTTTCGCCAACGTGTCGGACATCGTCGACTCGGCGGCCGAGATGTATTTCATGCCGGGCACGCTGCGGCTCGGCCATGGCGGCGAGGCCCATATCGAGTGGAAGAGCGAGCCGCGCATCGTGCTCGACCTCGAGCTTAGGCCCGTGGGTGCGACCGTCTATTTCAAGCTGGCGCTGACGGCCGATGCGGCGGGTGTCGAGGTGAACTACGTCTCCTTCGACCAGCCGAAGGACGATCCCGACGAAAACACCGCCTTCCTGGAAACCGCGATCGAGCGGGCGCGCATCCGCAAGTCGATGCCGGACGCGCTGACCGGCCAGGCGGCCTAGGGTGTGTTGAGATTCAGGTTAGGCCGAGCCGAAAATGGTGGCTTACGAGAACCGGAGCGGAGCGTACGTTCAGGTACGTGAGCACCGGAAGCGGAGGAAGCCGTCATTTGCAGGCCGGCATCACCTGAATCTCAATACACCCTAGTCGATCAGCCCTAGCCGCAGCGCCTTGGCCACCGCATGCATGCGGTTCACCGCGTTGAGTTTTTGCACCGCATTGCCGAGATACTGGTTGGCGGTGTGAACGGAGAGGCTAAGCAGCGCCGCAATCGACTCGCTGGTGTGGCCTTCGGCCGTCAGCCGCAGACATTCGAGCTCGCGCTTGGAGAAGGAGGGTAGGCCGCTCTGGTCCACCGCCCCCATGCGCACCACCGCGTCGAACAGCGCGAAGCAGCGCGCATGCGTTTCGTAAAGCGCATCCGCCTCGATGGCGATCGAGGCACCGGAAAAGACGACCACGCCGGACGGGCCGCGCTCGGCCGTGACCGGAAAGGCGATCGCCGCCATCGCGGCGGGCGTACCTGTCAGCCGCTTCGCCCAGTTGATATCCGAGAGCGGACCGTCCGCGCCTGGCCACCAGAGCGGCACCGTTGAAACTGTGATGCGTCGCGCAAGTTCCTCCCCGAACCGGACATTGACGAGCCGGGTTTCGGCAGAGGTTGCCGGATAGTCGGAATCGAAGCAGGCCGTCAGCCCGCGCCGCTTGCGCGAATGCGACAGCAGGAAGAGCGAGAATTTTTCGGCATTGATGTCGATGGCGATCCAGCGCGCGCGCCGCGCCGCGTCGGCGAAGGTTACGGCGTGGTCGCGCGCCGGAACTGCCGCGCCGAACAGGTTCGGCAGGCCGGTGCCCTGCGCTGCGAACAGGCGTTTGCGGCTCGCGCTCAAACGATGCCGCTCCGGATCGCGGTGGCGATCGCCATGGCGCGGTTGTCGGCGGACAGCTTGCGGATCGCGCCGGTCAGATAGCTGTTCACCGTGTTCGCCGACACGTCCAGGATCAGCGCCACGTCGTCCGTCGTCTTGCCCTCGCATACCCAGGCGAGGCACTCGCGCTCGCGATCGCTGAGGATGTCCGCCGGAGCGGCAACCGTCAGCAGGTGGGCGGAGTCGGACAGCACGTAGCAGCCCTCCATTTGGGCATGCGCGAGCCTGTCCGTATCGATCGCGCCGGGCTCGGCTGATGAAAGAAGCAGGAAGAGCCGTTTCAGCCCGGCGTAGAGCTGCAGACTGAAGATTTCGCCATGTCCGGCAATGTGGAGGAAGCGCGCCTGCTCGCCGTCGATCGTGTCCGACGCCGGCGCGTTGGCGCAGTCGAGGCCGCCGGCCCGCGCGCCGGGTGAAGCGGAAAGCGGTCCGGTGGCGATCCTGGCAAGCAGTGCCGCGCCGGCGAGCTCGATTGCGTCGAAGCTCCAGTCGGAGGCGATGACCTTCGCCTCGCCGCGGCCGTTCCGGTACGCAACTGCGAGCAGCATATAGCCGTCGGCGCCGAGCTCCTCCGCCAGGCCCATCAGCCAGGCGGTGAGTTCGCCGCGCGTGTTCAGGCGGCTTGTGCCGCTGAACTCTTGAAGCTGGAGGGTCGCCGCTGCCATCCCCGAAAATGCCCGGAATCCGTCGTTCCGCTTCGGGACTTCTCCCGAAACGCAACTGTTCTTTTTCTTTTACGAAGACACGCTTACGGCCTGTCGGCCTCTACCCGAACCGCGAGCGCCGATGCCGCCGCTGATTCGCCTCCAATCTACCCGCCGCCGAATCGCGCTTCAAACCGAAAACATTGACGTAAGAGTCAATCGCCGACAGCGGTTCTCAGCCCACGAGATTTGCGTTAAGCCGGTCGCGAATACCGGGAGGACCAGATGAAGCGGTCGCGCATCAACGAGATCATCCGTGAGGGCGATGCCTTCATCCGCTCCTTCGGTTACATCATGCCGCCCTTCGCCTATTGGTCGCCGGACGAGCTGCAGACGAGGCGTCCTGACGGCATCATCCAGTCGCGGCTCGGCTGGGACATCACCGATTACGGCCAGGAAAAATTCGACGAGCTTGGCCTCTTCCTCTTCACCGTCCGCAACGGGCGCGCCGAGGATCTCTCGAAGGGCACCGGTATGCTCTATGCCGAAAAGATCATGATCAGCCGCAAGGATCAGCTCTCGCCGATGCACCGGCACAATGTGAAGGCTGAGGACATCATCAACCGCGGCGGCGGCAAGCTGGTGCTGGAATTGTTCATGCCGGCGCCCGACGGTTCGATCGACCGGCAGAAGGACGTGCAGGTGCCGACCGACGGCGTCATCCGCAAGCTGCCCGCCGGCGGGCTGTTGAAACTCGATCCCGGTGAAAGCGTCACGCTGCTGCCGGGTGTATGGCACGCGTTCTGGGGCGAGGGCGATGACGTGCTGATCGGCGAAGTTTCGACCGTCAATGACGACTTGACCGACAATATTTTCGAAATGCCGATCGGCCGCTTCTCCAACATCGAGGAAGACGAGCAACCTGTGCATCTGCTCGTGTCGGATTATGAGACATGGGTGGGGTAGGGCGCAGCGCCCTCCCTTCTCCCCTTGTGGGAGAAGGTGGCTGAGCCGAAGCGAAGCGCAGGCGAAGTCGGATGAAGGGTGCTGGACGGAGCGCAACCTCTCATTTCTTCCAACACCCCTCATCAACGGCGGCATTCGCCGCCGGAGTCGCCTTACCTCGTGCTTGCTATCAGCAAGCACGAGGGCGACACCTTCTCCCACAAGGGGAGAAGGGAAGAGCTTCACCGCTGCCGCAAGCTGACCAACGCCGACGATCTCGCACCGACGCTGACGTCCCCCTCTCCCCGCCTGCGGGGAGAGGGTAAGGGCGAGGGGCCAATGGCGTCAGCCGACCTGAACTTTTGTACGTGGACAGATTTTTCGCACCTCTCCTGACATCCGAAAATAGTTCTCTGCGAATTCAATCACTTGCCGTGTCTGCAGAAAAAATCTGAACGAGTGCCAACCGCAATCTGTCCACGGGGTATTGGCCCCATGGGATAATTCGCTCGTCGCCCTCATCGGGACCCTGGAGCTAGACCAGGTTTCAGGGGAGGGAGACGGCGTCCGGGCCGGCGGCACTATGGTCGTGCCGCTTAGGGAGTCGATCCCCAAGACCCGGTTCCCAGGTGCACGGTCAGCGCTGGCGGCGCAAATGCTAAGGCCAGCCCACCGACCCTGGGAAAGAGCGTCGGCGGGGCGCGGGTGACCGCGCCATATATTAGTTTCGGTAGGCTCGGCCCCGCGCCCCGCTTCCCGAACTACCTCCCTGCAAAGGGAGTGTTCTTTGACAATGGCCAGACGGGCGAAAGCCCGGGCGTGGCAACGAGAAACTGCGGCTAGCGCGCGCTGACGTTCCAGGGCGAGGGCTTCAGCGGCAGATGGAAGGTCTCCTTCGCCGACGACATCACGATGATGGTCTCGGTGCGCTGCACGCCCGGCACCGCTTTGACGATCGCGTTGAGGAAAGCCTCGAGATCGCGTGTCGTGTGCGTCCTGACCTTCATCAGATAATTCCACGCGCCGTCACGTGATGGCATTCGAGGATCGCCGACTCTTTCATCACGCGCGCCAGGAAAGGCTGCTCGGTCGCCGGATCGGTCCAGCCGACAAAGATGAAGGCCAGGAGGTTGAGCCGTAATGCCGCAGGCGAGATCGCGGAATGCACGCCCTCGATCACGCCGCGATCGTGCAGCTTCTTGACGCGCTCGTTGACGGAGGAGAAAGACCGACCGCCTTACCCAATTCGGCATAGGAGTGCGGCCGTTTTCCTGCAGCATTTCCAGGAGCTTGTTGTCGATCTCATCGAAGTCGGCCATGCGACCTCCCAGCGCCGCGGAGCTTCGCCGGCTCCAATGGCTGGCGTCCTCTTTGCCCTGCCTTAGCACTCCCCGCAAGCAGCGGGCATTGGCACAGCTATTCCGCGTCCGGTTGCGCTTCGGGCCGGGCGGCTGCGAAGGCCGGCAATGCCTGGCATGTTGCCTCGACGCGCAGGATTTTTGGTAGGTGATCGATCGGGACCTTGAATCGCCGCGCATTGAACACCTGCGGAATGAGGCAGATGTCGGCCAGGGTCGGCTGATCGCCGAAGCAGAACGGGCCGTCTGTGATCAGCGCCTCGACCGGCTCCAGCCCGCCTTTCAGTGTCCAGTTCTCGTACCAGCGCGAGACTTCCTCGTCGCTGCGCCCGAACGTCGTGCGCAGATAGGCAAGCACCCTCGTATTGTTGAGCGGGTGAGTATCGCAGGCGATCGCCAGCGCCACAGCGCGTACCTTCGCGGCGAGAAGCGGGTCTGCGGGGATCAGCTTCGGGTCAGCATGCACGGCGTCGAGATATTCGATGATCGCCAGCGACTGCGTGAGGCGCGTACCGTCATCGAGTTCAAGCGTCGGCACCAGCATCTGCGGATTGACCGCCTGGTAGGCCGCCGTTTTCTGCTGGCCGCCGTCCTTCACGAGATGAACCGGCGCCTGCTCATACGCGATACCCTTCAGATTGAGCGCGATGCGGACCCTGTAAGCTGCCGAGGATCGAAAGTAGGTGTAGAGTTTCATGTCTTGTCTCCGGATAGGCCGAGCGAGCGCTCCAGCGAGGCAATACCGTCCGTCAGGTTCCTGCGGTCCACCGATGTGAGTGTCGACAAAAGCTCCGCCTCGAAACTCTTCGCCAGCGGGATCAGGCGATCCATCAGCTGCCGGCCACGGCTGGTGAGTTGCAGTGTCATCGCCCGGCCGTCAGCCTCATGTTGCACCCTGGAAACGAGTTTCCGCTTTTCCAGATCGGCGACGGCGCGGCTGATCGTCGATTTGTGGGTGCGGGTGGAGGCAACGATCTCCTGCGCCGTCCACTCCTCGCCGTCGTCAAGCGTCGCCAGCACGCGCCATGCGGGAATGTCGAGGTCGAAGCGCTCCGCATAGATCGCCGACAGCCGGTCGGAAATCTCCGCGGCCAGCCGGTTGAGGCGGAAAGGCAGGAAGCTGGGGAGGTCCAGTGTCGGCATGCCGACAAAGTAGCAGATATGGTTGCATACGCAACAATATTGGAATATAGTTGCACACGAAACTTGTTTCAGATCGGAGGCCGCCATGAACGAGATGAGCGCCATCGCCAGAACTTCACCGCAATGGACCAGCGCGACGCCCGCCGGCTACATGCCGGGCTTCGGCAACGACTTCGAGACGGAAAGCTTGCCGGGAGCGCTGCCGAAGGGCATGAACTCGCCGCAGCGCCCGGCCTACGGGCTTTACGCCGAGCAGCTCTCTGGCTCCCCCTTCACCGCGCCGCGCGGCACCAATGAGCGCTCCTGGCTCTATCGCATCCGCCCGAGCGTCAAGCACACTGGCCGTTTCAGGCAGATCGCCTATCCGCTCTGGAAAACGGCGCCGAATATGGGCGATCACGAACTGCCGCTCGGGCAGTTGCGCTGGAACCCGCTGCCGATGCCAAAGGAACCGACCGACTTCATCTCCGGCATGCGGACGATGACAACGGCGGGTGATGCGGTCGGCCAGTCGGGCATGGCCGCGCATATCTACATGGCCAATACGGATATGGTGGACGACCATTTCTTCAATGCCGACGGCGAGTTTATGGTCGTGCCGCAGGTCGGCGCCGTCCGCTTCGTCACCGAGATGGGCATCATCGACGTCGCGCCGGGCGAGATCTGCATCCTGCCGCGCGGTCTGGTGTTCAAAGTCGAACTGATCGACGGGCAAGCGCGCGGTTATGTCTGCGAAAATTACGGCGCGAAGTTCACGCTGCCGGATCGCGGCCCGATCGGCGCCAACTGCCTCGCCAATCCGCGCGACTTCAAGACCCCGGTCGCCTGGTTCGAGGACAAGGAAACGCGTTGCCGGATGATCGTCAAATGGTGCGGTCAGTTCCATGTCACCGAGATCGGCCACTCGCCGCTCGATGTCGTCGCCTGGCATGGCAATTACGCGCCGTACAAATACGACCTCGCGACCTTCTCGCCGGTGGGCGCGATCCTGTTCGACCACCCCGATCCGTCGATCTTCACCGTGCTCACTGCGCCGTCCGGCGAGGAAGGCACGGCGAATGTCGATTTCGTCATTTTCCCGCCGCGCTGGCTGGTGGCGGAGAACACGTTCCGTCCGCCCTGGTATCACCGCAACATCATGAGCGAGTTCATGGGATTGGTCCACGGCAAGTACGACGCCAAGGAAGAAGGCTTCGTGCCAGGCGGTGTCAGCCTACACAATATGATGCTGGCGCATGGCCCGGATGCCGACGGGTTTGAGAAGGCTTCGAAGGTCGACCTCAAGCCGGTCAAGCTCGCCGACACGATGGCGTTCATGTTCGAGACGCGCTTTCCGCAGATGCTGACCCGTTTCGCCGCCGAGACCGATGCACGGCAGGACAACTACATCGATTGCTGGACCGGGCTGAAGAAGCGCTTCAACGGAACGCCGGAAGGTGACTGGAGTTAGGCATTTCGCGGCTGGCTTTTCACGGACTTTCGGGCTTCATTGGCTGGAACTGAGAATTTGGAGGGAATGAATGAAGCTTGCCAGTCTGAGGGACGGGTCTCGCGACGGCCGCCTTGCCATCGTATCGCGCGACCTGACGCGTTTCACCGACGCGTCCTTTCTGGCGCCGACGCTGCAGGCGGCGCTGGATGACTGGCAGCGCATTTCCTCGCACCTTCAGGCGCTGGCCGAAAGCCTTGAGCACGGTTCCGTACCGTCCGAGCGCTTCCACGAACATGACGCGCTCTCGCCGTTGCCGCGCGCCTACCAATGGGCGGACGGCTCGGCCTATGTGAACCATGTCGAGCTGGTGCGCAAAGCGCGTGGCGCGGACATGCCGGAAAGCTTCTGGACCGACCCGTTGATGTATCAGGGCGGCTCGGACTCCTTCATCGCGCCGCGCGATCCGATCGTCATGCCGGACGAGGCCTGGGGCATCGATATGGAGGGTGAGGTAGCCGTCATCACCGGCGACGTCGCGCCTGGCGCGGGCGTTCAGGCGGCCTGCGATGCGATCCGCCTGGTCATGCTGGTCAATGACGTGTCGCTCCGCAACCTGATCCCTGCCGAGCTTGCGAAGGGGTTCGGCTTCTTCCAGTCGAAACCCTCGTCGGCCTTTTCCCCGGTCGCCGTCACGCCGGATGAGTTGGACGGCGCCTGGGACGGCGGCAAGCTCCATCTGCCGCTGATGGTCGATCTCAATGGCAAGGCGTTCGGACGCGTCAATACCGGCATCGACATGACCTTCGACTTCCCGACCTTGATCGCGCACGCGGCGAAGACGCGGCCGCTCTCGGCCGGTACGATTGTCGGTTCCGGCACCGTGTCCAACAAGCTCGACGGCGGACCCGGCAAGTCGGTCGCTGATGGTGGCGCCGGCTATGCCTGCCTTGCCGAGCTGCGCACGGTCGAAACGCTCGCTGGCGGCAAGCCGGCCACGCCGTTTCTGAAGTTCGGCGATACGGTGCGCATCGAGATGAAGGACCGCAAGGGCCACTCCATCTTCGGTGCGATCGAGCAGACGGTGCAGAAGGCGGAGTAGGAGCGCCTACTCGCCGTAGCCGATGATGCCCTTCACTTCGAGGAAGTCGTGGATGGCCCAGTCGGCATATTCGCGACCGTTGCCCGACTGCTTGTAGCCGCCGAACGGCGCGAACGTGTCCCAGTCGGGATAGTTGATCGACACCTGCCCGGCGCGCAACCGGCCCGCCACCTTGCGTGCGTGTTTGACATCCTTCGATTGAACATACGCCGCAAGACCGTAGACGGTGTCGTTGGCGATCTTCACTGCCTCGTCGTCGTCCTCATAGGAGATGACCGACAGCACCGGCCCAAAAATCTCTTCGCGCTCGATCGTCATGCCGGGCTTCACATGGCCGAACACGGTCGGTCGCACGTAATAGCCGCGGTTCAAATGCTCCGGCCGGCCGGGGCCGCCGGTGACCAGCGTCGCGCCTTCCTTCATGCCGGCCTCGATCAACCGTTGCACCTTGTCGTACTGGAGTTGGCTGACGACCGGGCCGAGTTGCGTTTCGATCGAGCGCGGGTCGCCGACTTTGAACTCCTCGGCCGCCTTCTTCGCGATGCCGAGCGCCTCGTCGTGTCTCGCTGCCGGGACCAGCATGCGGGTCGGCGCGTCGCAGGACTGGCCGGTATTGCCGAAGCAACCCTGCACGCCTTTGACCACCGCCATCTCGAAATCCGCGTCGGCCAGGATGATGTTGGGTGACTTGCCGCCGAGTTCCTGCGCAACGCGCTTCACCGTGTCGGCCGCCGCCTTGGCGACGATGATGCCGGCGCGCGTCGAGCCAGTGAACGACACCATGTCGACATCCGGATGCGAGGCCATGACCTGGCCGACATCCGGTCCGGTGCCGTTGACCATGTTGTACACGCCCTTCGGCGTGCCGGCCGCCTCCATGACTTCGGAGAAGACGATGCCGGAGATTGGCGCGATTTCGGATGGCTTCAGCACGACCGTGCAGCCGGCGGCAATTGCCGGTGCGACCTTGCAGACGATCTGATTGAGTGGCCAGTTCCACGGCGTGATCAGCGCACAGACACCGATCGCCTCCTTGACGATCGTGGTGGCGCCGCGCTTCTCGGAGAATTCGTAGTCCTCGAGCCCCTTGATGGTCGCTTCCATGTGCGCGCGGCCGGCCCAAGCCTGTGCCTCGCGGGCCCAGGTGATCGGCGCGCCCATTTCCTGGCTGACCGCCTGCGCGATGTCTTCGTAGCGCTCGTTGTAGACGTCGAGAATGCGGCGCAGCAGCTTCAGCCGCTCTTCCTTGCTGGTTTGCGAAAACGCTGGAAACGCCGCCTTCGCGGCAGCCACAGCCTTGTCGACATCGGCCGCGGAGCCGACGGAAATCTGCGTGTAGGCCTCTTCTGTCGAAGGATCGATGACATCGAGCAGCGCCGGCTTGACCGGATCAACCCATTTTCCGTCGATGTAGAACT
>DATJTE010000229.1:0-30637 GCA_035503715.1 Rhizobiaceae bacterium
AAGATCGTAAAAAGGCACGGTTTCGGGAAAAGCCATGCGCTCTTCGACGAATTCCGGCCTGAGCGTCGATTCGATCTCGAATTCGGCGAGTTTTTCGCTTCCGGTGCCCTGGCGGTAACGAGTTACCCCGTCAAGCACCCATTTGCCTGGCTTCAGTTCGGCGCGTTCAGCGTCGATTCGGTCGACGATGCTGCCATTGTCGTCGATCGTCAGAAATGTCGCGCCACTGAGCAGGAGGCCGTTCCTGGCGCTCTGGCCGGCTCCGATGATCATCGCCCCGTCGTCCAGCCGCTGGCGCAGCCACGGTGTCTGCTCGCGGCCAAAACGCGTCGGCCCCTTGCCGCCAAATGCCGTTTCCAGTTCCTGCGCGTGCGACAGCGCACGCGCGGCAAGCGGATTGAAGGCAAAGGTGATGAACAGCCCGATGACCAGGCTGGCGAGGCAGATCGGAAACAGGAACTGCCAGGCGGAAACGCCTGCGGAGCGCGCGATCACCAGTTCGTAACGCCTGTTCAGGGACATCAGCGAGGCGATCGCGGCGAAAAGGATGATGAACGGAACCGCGGTCTGCATGATGATCGGCACGCGGAGCGCCGAAATGAGCAGTGCTGCCGATACGGTGAACTCCGGCAGTGACGACCGCCCGCGTGAAAACTCGGTGAAGTCGACGAGATAAGCGATCAGGCAGATGCCGATGAAGAACTGCAGGAAGGTCGCAAGGTAGCGCCTGAAGAAGTAGACGGAGAGCGTTCTTCCGATCATCGTTGCTGCCCCGCGCTGGAGGGCGTGGTCGGTGAGATTCTCTCCATGAGGCGCACGAGCAGACCGCTGATCGTATCGGTGAGCCGACCCGAGATGCGGAACGATTTCTTTGTCAGCATCAGCGCTGCGACAACCAGGATTGTTCCGACCGGCACGGCGAAAGACAAGCCCGCGTGAAAAGCCGATGTCCCGGAATTGTTCATGAAATAGAAGCCAAGGCCACGCAGTGCGATCGCCAGTGCCGCGCCCGCGGTCAGGCCCCAGATGCGCTCCTCGCGGTTCGAGCTCGCACGTGCGCCAAATAGAACCGCGATCATTCCAAAGGCGATCGGGTAGAGCCAATCCGAGAAACGCCGGTTCAACTCGGCGCGAACTTCTTCCGGCTTGAATTTCTTGAAGTGATCATCGTTCTGATCGCCATAGAGCAGATCGTAGGTGTCCTGCTCGGTCGGGTCATAGGACGGTCCGCTCGCGGCCGAGGTGAACTGCGAAAGATCGACCACGTAGGACTGGAAACGGATGATCGACAGATCGCCCGTCTTGATCGTCTTGCGATGAACCTCGCCGTCTTCGAGCGCAAGGATGTCGGTGCCGTCGAGCTGGCGGATGGAGCCGCGCTTTGCGTAGTAGATGAGGTCTGTTCGCCTGTCGCGGGAATCGGCGATGAAGACGCCGGCGAAGTCGCCCGAGGGAAGCTGCTCGGACACCTGCAGATAGAGGCCGCGCGAGATGCGCTGGAAATTTCCCGACTGCACCGCGACGCTGATCAGGTCCGCGCTCGCCTTGGCGATGATGTCGCGCTTGTGACGGTCCGCCCAGGGCTCGACAAAAAGGCTAATCAGCAGCGCAGCGACCGCAAGCATTATGGCGAGGATCATGACCGGCCGCGCCGTCAGCGTCGGCGAGCCGCCGGACGCTTCGATGACGGCGAGTTCCGAATCCGTGTTCATCGTGTTCAGCGTCTGCGACGCGCCGATGAAAAGCGCGAAGGGCAGCACGATGTTGATCATTGAGGGAACGAGCGTGGCGGCGAGCGTGAAGAAGGTGCCGATCGCCTGGCCGGATGTCGTCAGCACGTTCACATAGATCAGCACCTGGGTGATGAGCACCATCACCGTCGTCGACACCAACGCGAGCATCGACAGCGAGAACGTTCGCTTGAAGATGTAGCGCTCGATCAGGCGCATCGTGCTTTCATTCGATTCGTCACCGGAAACCTTGCTTTCAGGCCGCCGCGGCGACGCGGGCCGATCATATCCGCCCCAATACGCGCATGGAACGCCGGAATGGCTAAATTTTGCGAAATAGACAGGGTAAACGCAACGTTAGCGCGGCGATTTGCCACCGGATTATGCCGAGAGTCCAAGGACTTGCCGGAACAAGTTTCAATTTTAACTGTTTCTCGCAATGCGGTTGGGCTTATTCATTCATCGCGCCAATGAATGGGTGGTGTGTCCGAAAAACCACTGCGCCCCTTGCGTGGACCAGGGAAAATCAAAATGATCGGCGGTTAACCCCTAGGAATCAGCAGAATTTCCGGAGCCTTCATGTCCAGCCTCGACATCAGTTTTTCGCGCACCCTGAAGCCGGGGGATGGGCTCACTGTCCTGCTGGCGGGGGCGGGCGGAAAGCTGAGCGATGCAGCCAAAACGGTCGATCGCGGCAAGACGCTCGCGAAAGCATTCAAGGTCGCGGGCTTTACGGGCAAATCTCTGTCGAGCGTCGATCTGCTGGCGCCGGCCGGCTCACCCGCCGACCGCATTCTCGTCGTGGGGATCGGTGATGGTATTTCGGGATATGACCTCCTGCGGCTTGGCGGCGCCGTGCAGGCGCAGTTCCGCAAATCATCGAAGGTGACGCTATATCTCGATGCACCGGACGTGAAATTCACCGCGGCGGACGCCGCGTCGGTGGCACTCGGCATGATGCTGAGAGCGTACAGGTTCACCAAGTACAAGACGAAGAAGGACGACAGCGACACCGAGGAGCCGGCCAAGACCAAGGTGACGATCGTCACGGAAGCGGCCGCTGCCGCGACCAAGGCGCTCGCCGATGCGCAGGCGGTTGCCGGTGGCGTGGCGCTGGCGCGCGATCTCGTCAACGAGCCGGCGAATGCGCTTGGCCCGGTCGAATTCGCCGCGCAGGCGAAGAACCTGCAGAGCCTCGGGGTCAAGGTCGAGATCCTGAACGAAAAGGACATGCGCAAGCTCGGCATGGGCGCGCTGCTTGGTGTGGCGCAAGGCTCGCCGCGGCCGCCGCGGCTGGTCGTCATGCAGTGGAACGGGGGCAAGGCGAAGGACAAGCCAATCGCCTTCGTCGGCAAGGGCGTGACCTTCGATACCGGCGGCAATTCGATGAAGCCGGCGTCGGGCATGGAGGACATGAAAGGCGACATGGGTGGCGCGGCCGCCGTCGTTGGCCTCATGCACGTGCTCGCCGCACGCAAGGCGAAGGCCAATGTCGTCGGCATCATCGGTTGCGTCGAGAACAGCGTTGACGGTTTGGCGCAGCGGCCCGGTGACATCGTGACGTCGATGTCGGGGCAGACGATCGAGGTGCTGAACACCGACGCCGAGGGCCGCCTCGTTCTCGCCGACGCGCTCTGGTACTGCAACCAGCGCTTCCAGCCGCAGTTCATGGTCAATCTGGCGACGCTGACCGGCGCGATCATGGTGGCGCTCGGCCAGTATCATGCCGGGCTTTTCTCCAACAATGACGAGCTTGCCGAGCGGCTCACCACAGCCGGACTGACGACGCAGGAGAAACTGTGGCGCATGCCGCTCGGCGCCGAATACGACAAGCTGATCGATTCCAAGAATGCCGACATGAAGAACATTGGCGGCCGTTACGGCGGCTCGATCACCGCAGCGCAATTCCTGCAGCGTTTCGTCAAGGACGCGCCCTGGGCGCATCTCGACGTCGCCGGAACCGCGATGGGCTCGCCGGCCAACGAGATCAACCAATCGTGGGGCTCCGGCTTCGGGGTCAGGCTGCTCGACCGGCTGGTGCGAGACCACTACGAGGCGTAAACCGGCAGCATGGCCGAAGTCCTGTTCTATCACCTGACCGAGTCGACGCTGGAAGATGCGCTTCCCGGCCTGCTCGAACGCAGCGTCGAGCGTGGCTGGAAGGCCGTCGTGCAGTCCGGCACCGAGGAGCGCCGCGATGCGCTCGATGCACATCTGTGGACCTTCCGCGAGGATTCGTTTCTCGCGCATGGCCGCGAGGGTGAGCCGTTCGCAGCGGATCAGCCCGTGCTTCTGACGACCGGCATGGATAATGCGAACGGCGCCGACATCCGCTTTCTGGTCGATGGTGCCGTGCCGCCGGATCTTTCGCCCTACAAGCGGGCGGTGTTCCTGTTTGATGGGCACGACCAGTCGCAGGTCGAGGCGGCGCGCGGCCACTGGACGGTAATGAAATCAGGTGGCCACGAGGTCACCTACTGGCAGCAGACGGCGGGCCGCTGGGAACGCAAGGCTTAGGGCAACATATCGATGCGGTGGATCCTCCGACTTTTCGCGGTGCTGATGATGCTTGGCGGGCTCGGCGCGGGCTTCGTCTATCCGCGACTGGCAGACAATACGACGCGCGAACTCGGCCGCTGGATCGTCTATGAACAATCGACCGGATTTGCGCCGGTCACCACCGAGCTACCGGCGCTCAACCAGCCGATCCGTGCGTTGCTTGAAATCAGGCTGAGCGCGCCGCTCGTGGTAGCGAGCGGCGGCGCGCTGATCACGGTGACCGGCGCGATCGAAGGGCAGACCGTGCTCGCCGCGGCCGTGAATGTCGACCAGATCCAGACACGGCTCGTCGATCCGCAATCGGGCCAGCTCGACGCAACGGTCGATCTCGGCGAGGTCAGCAATCCCAAGTCTGGCACATACACCTTTACCGCCGGTCCGGGCGACGCCGAGACGGACCGGCTCATGCGCGCCGCGCTTGTGATCGTCGAGGGCG
This sequence comes from Rhizobiaceae bacterium, assembly GCA_035503715.1. Classification (GTDB taxonomy): domain Bacteria; phylum Pseudomonadota; class Alphaproteobacteria; order Rhizobiales; family Rhizobiaceae; genus OAS926. The sequence continues at coordinate 4,726 of DATJTE010000229.1, forward strand.
GCATGCCGGTCGAGCCGAATGTTCAGCCGATCGGCCTTGTCGTGCTGGCGCTCGGCTTCGTCCTGCTCGTCGTGTCATTCCGACGCTCTGCCGCCAATCCGAACTCGCAGCCACCGGCGCCGAAATGGGGCAGGGGCGGGCGCTAGGCACATCTCTCCGTTGCCACGCTCCGGTTTTGCCGGCCTGGCCATTGTCAAAGAACACACCTCGGTACTCTGAGGGGGGAAGACGGGCGGCCGCCTGGTCGCTCATCTAGTTTTGGTAACGTGCAACCTCGCGGCCGCCCGCCCGGCGTTTCCTGTTTCCGCCTTGGCCCGCTGTTCCCGCCAGTCTCCCGGCGGGTGTGTGTGCCGTTCGGCACGCAGGGGTCGTAGTGCCCCCAAGGGGACCCTTGGCGAAACCTCTCCGGTCCCGCGGCTACGTTGGCCGCGAGGCGGAAGCGCCGGTTCCTCCCCACGCAATCACCGTCATGACCGGTGTTCCCATGGGAGGAACTGGCCGCAATTATCGCCCCGGGCGGCACCCCCGTGGACAGATTCAGAAAAAAGACTGCTGACAGTTCCTGACAGGCCTGCGGATCGGGAACGAATGGCGGCGCGGAGGATTGTGGGAACAAGCAACCCACAGGAGCATCCAATGGCCCGCGAAGAGAACACCGGCAAATCGAAGAAGGAACTCGAAGCGCGGGCATGGGAACTCGCCGAAGACATCCGCATCTGCATGTTCATCACCTGGGACGGCGAGAGGCAGTCGGCGCGTCCGATCGACGCCACTGTCGACCACGATGAGGGCGCGATCTATTTCCTCACGGATGTCAGCGCCGCCAAGGTCGATCAGGTCGAGCACTATCCCGAGGCGACACTCGCGTTCTCGGACACCAGCTCGTTCAAGTTCGTCACCTTCCGCGGCACTGCCGACGTCAGCAACGACCGAGCAAAGATCAAGGAGATCTGGACGGCGACGTCGAAGGCATGGTGGGAGTCGGAAGACGATCCGGCGATCCGTCTCGTCACCTTCGTGCCGGACGAAGCCGAGCTCTGGGACAGTCCGGGCAAGATCATTTCCGGCATCCTCATGCTGACAGCCGCGGTGACGGGCGCCAAGCCGAAGACCGGCGATCATGCAAAGCTCAATGTGAACTGATCATTTCGTCAGGGCGCAGTGTCAGCACGGACACGCCGGAAGCCGTGACGGCGACGGTGTGCTCGAACTGTGCCGAGAGCGATCCGTCCCGCGTGACGACGGTCCAGCCGTCCGCCTCGGTCCTCACGCTCCGCCGGCCGCGATTGAGCATCGGCTCGATCGTGAACACCATGCCCTCGCGCAGCGTGAGACCGGTTCCCGGTTTGCCGAAGTGCAGGACCTGCGGTTCCTCGTGCATCTCCCGGCCGATGCCGTGGCCGCAAAACTCGCGCACGACGGAATAGCCGTTGCGCTTGGCATGCCGTTCGATCGCCCAGCCAATGTCTCCGAGCCGCGCGCCGGGGCGTACCGCCTGGATGCCTTTCCACATCGCTTCGTGGGTGGTCTGCACGAGCTTCTTCGCGGCAGGATTCACCTCGCCGACAAGATAGGTCTTGCTGGAATCCGCGATGTAGCCGTTCTTCTCGAGCGTGATGTCGAAATTGACGATGTCGCCGTCGCGAAGCACATCCGCGTGTGACGGGATGCCGTGGCAGACCACATCGTTGATGGAGGAATTCAGCACAAAACCATAGCCATACTGGCCTTTGCTCGCAGGCCGGGCCTGGAGGTCGTGAACGATGAAACGCTCGACGATTTCGTTGATCTGCAGTGTCGATTTGCCGGCGAGCGGGGTCCGGTCCAGCAGGTCGAAGACGGACGCCAGCAGCCGCCCGGACTCAGCCAGCAATGCGAGCTCCTGCGGCTGCTTCGTCATGGTCAGTTCACGGCAGGCTGTTGAGCCGAAACGCCCGCGGAGCTCAGCTCGCGCTCGATGATCTCGCCGTAGCTCAGCGTCGGATTGGTCTCGCAAAGCATGCCGACCTTGATCCAGTAGGCGGCCTGCGCGTTGATCGAGCGAAACGACACTTTGCTCGCCTTGCGCAGCTGCTCGTGCAGATCGTCGTCAATGTTCACAATGCCCATTTCCGGCTCCATATACGATTCGTATATGGAGCATATATGCGGAGCGGGCGGGAAAGCCAAGGGCAGGGCGAGCCGCCCTCAAATCACGAGAAAATCGGCAACACCCATAAGCGGCTTATTGGAGACAACGGCGAACTGCACCATCGCGGTCGAACCGGTGCCATCGGCGTCATAATAGAGCGCGCCTTTTGAACGGTCGTAGATGATCCGGTCCTGAGCGTCGGCCGCCGCCCTCCCGACATGGAACGCATCGGCCAACATCCTCACCGGATTTGCGGCGGTACCGGAGCCGATCCCCTTGAAGATGGCGTTGTCGAGATGCACCGAATCCTCGGTGGCAAAATCCCGGATCACGTCGACATTGGCGCCGCCGAGCTTGCTCATGACGCCGAGCCTGGTGTCGAACACGAACGCATCCTTGCCGGCACTGCCGAAAAGCGTGTCACGGCCGCGGCCGCCATTGAGGATGTCGTTGCCGATGCCGCCGATCAGCACATCATACGCGTCGCTGCCGGTGATCTTGTCGTCGCCGGCGAGGCCGTTCAGCCTGTCGTCACCCTGCGTGCCGCGCATGACGTCGGCCTGCGCGGTGCCGTTGGCCGTCTTGCCGGGCAGAATCCGCTCGCTATCGATCACCTGGAAATCGATGCCGCGCACGCTGCCGAGCACCCGCAATGCGTCATTGTCCCACCCGCTGTGCGGCGAGCCGGAAATGTACCAATCGCTGCCATTGTCGGCGAGGATCATCCCGTACTTCTTCAGCGTGTTGAGGATGACCTTCACTTCGATCGGCGCGTTGGCAGGGATCTTGTAGCTCGCCTTCAGCCGGACATGCATGCCGAAGGGCGCTGCGCCATCGATCGAATCGGCGTGGTGGCTGGCCATGCCGACAAACGACATCGCCGTGTTGGCTTGGCTGAGCGTGAAGCGCAGTGCGTGGCCGAGCGTGGCATTGGCGCCATCCTTCTCGATGGCGTTCTGCATTTCGTCGTAGCGCGCGAGTCCCGGAAAAATCGGCAGGCCGGCCGCGTCGGCCGACGTCCAGCCCATCGGGCGCTGATGATCGCCGTCCTGCATGTCGAAGACCGAGCCTTGCCCCACCCAGCCGCTTCCTTGCCGATTGGCCTGGTAGATCTCGTAGAGATTGCCAAGGCCGTTCGGCGCATCTGGATCGCGCTGCACGACGATGACATGGCGGTCGCCACCGCCTTCGAACGGCGCATTCGCCGGAATGGGGTACGGGCCTCGATCGCCCTCCGACGGCCAGAGCGTGTTGGTGAAGCGCACCATGGGCTGGGATTCACTGACGACGACGTAAGGAATGCCGATCGGCTTGCCGTTCCACAGCCCCGATCCGAAATCGGCGTGCAGCCCTGTGCCCGGCGAGATCGCGGCGATGATCTTCGCGGAGTTAGGCGCGAGCGGCGCCTTGTCGATCCGGATGTTCCATTCGCTGTGCGTCGAGAACGGGATGTTGCCATTCAGGTCGGCGTTTATGCCGAGGCGCGGCAGTGCCATTGTTGCTCCCTCAAGCAAGCTTCAGTCCGGAGACACGCAGCTTGCTCGCGCAGCGTCAAGTATCGCGGCCGCAGACGGTTAAGGTTTTTTAGCGGCCAGTTCTGAAATTGGATGTGCTGCAGGCACAAATCGTGATTGAGCGCGGAGCTCCCCACGTTACCCGATGTCGCGCAGCAGCCCGGGTAACTCGGCGAGTGTCCCGATCTCGCGAAAGCGCGGGTTTGTCGTCGGTGGATCGACCTTTTCGACGACCCAGGTGAGTTCGTGCGGGACGAAAATTCCCCAGGCGCCGGCCTCGATCGACGGCACCACATCCGACTTCAGCGAGTTGCCGACCATCATCGCTTTGTCCGCGCCGTCGCCGTGGCGCGTGAAGATGCGCGTGTAAGTCGCGGCCGACTTGTCGGACACGATTTCGATGGCATTGAACAATTCGCCGAGACCGGACGCGGCAAGCTTGCGCTCCTGATCGAACAGATCGCCCTTGGTGATCATCACGAGGCGATAGTCCGGCGCGAGTTGCTCCAGTGTCTCGCGAACGTCCGGCAAGGTCTCGACCGGATGCGCCAGCATCTCGCGGCCGGCGGCGACGATCTCGCCGATGACGGACGAGGGGACGCGCCCTTCCGTGACTTCGAGTGCGGTCTCGACCATCGACAGGGTAAAACCCTTGATGCCGAAACCGTAGGTCGCGAGGTTCTTCTTCTCGGCTTCCAGCAGGCGCTCGAGCAGATGATCGCTTTCCGCATAATCCGCGAGCAGTGCGGCGAAACGCTTTTCGGTGAGGCGGAAGAACTGCTCGTTCTGCCAGAGCGTATCGTCCGCATCGAAACCGATCGTGGTGAGGGTTCTCGCCATCGCGATCAGATGTCTCCGAAATCGCCGGAGCGGCCTTTGCCCGACGCGAAACGCGCCGCGCCCGCTGCTCCGTCGGAGCGGATCGTGCTGGCGCTTCGCCATTCATTCGTGAGGGCGGCTGCGTTACCGAGCGACCATTGTTCCAGCGCCGAGGTGCGGTCGGCGCGCATCGTGGCCTGCGGGAAGCGCGCGAGTTCGCGGGCGAGCGCCAGCGCGTCGTCGATCGCTTTGCTGTCATCGCTCAGCCGGTTGGCGAGGCCGATCGCCATGCATTCCTCCGCCTCGACCTTGCGGCCGGTGAGGATGAGATCCATGGCGCGGCCATGGCCGACAATGCGGGGCAACCGGACCGTGCCGCCGTCGATCAGCGGCACGCCCCAGCGCCGGCAATAGACGCCCATATAGACTGAGCGCTCCATGACGCGCATGTCGCACCAGAGCGCCAGTTCCATTCCGCCGGCGACGGCAGGTCCCGTGACGGCGGCGATGACGGGCTTGGTGAGCTGCAGCCGCGTCGGCCCCATCGGTCCCTTGCGCGGCTGGTCGTTCTTGCCGTCGAAGCTGGTGTCGAGCCGGTGCTCCTCGAACCACGTCTCATCCATGCCGGTCGCCGCCTGCTTCAGATCGAAGCCGGCGCAGAAGGCGCCCGGAACGCCGGCAAGGATCGCGACCTTCTGGTTCTCGTCGCGGTCGAAGGCGACAAAGGCCTGGAAGAGCTGGTCCGCCATTTCCGAATTCACGGCATTGCGGGCCTCAGGCCGGTTGATGGTGACGATGGTGATGTCGTTGTCGGTCGTAACGCGGATCATTCGGCCATCCCTTCCTCATATTCGGCGGAGAGTGTCAGCCATTTCTCTTCATGGCCAGCCAGCGAGCCGTTGAGCTCGGCGCGCTCCTTCGAAAGCTGCGTCGCGGCCTTCGGATCGCGCTCGTAGAGCTTTGGGTCGGCGAGCTGGTCCTCGATGCCGTCGATGCGTTTGCGCAAACGCTCCATCAGCGCTTCGGTTGCCTTGATCTCCTTGGCAAGCGGTTCGAGGGCCGCGCGGCGCTGCGCGGCCTCGCGCCGGCGGTCGGCCTTCGACGCCTTGTCGGCCTCCTTGCGCTGGCGCCGGTCGCCGGCGTCGCCAAGGATCTCCTGGCGATAGTCCGACATGTCGCCCTCGAACGGCTGGACGTGGCTGTCCTTCACCAGCCAGAGCCGGTCGACGGTCGCGTCGATCAGGTGGCGGTCGTGCGAAATCAGGATCACCGCGCCGGAGAACTCGTTCAGCGCCTCGATCAGCTCCTCGCGGGAATCGATGTCGAGGTGGTTGGTCGGCTCGTCGAGGATGAAGAGGTTCGGCCCTTCGAAGGCCGACAGGCCCATCAACAGCCGCGCCTTCTCGCCGCCCGACAGGTCTTTCGCCGGCGTCGTCATCTTTTCGGTGCCGAGACCCATCTGCGCGACGCGCGAGCGCACTTTCGCTTCCGGCGCGTCCAGCATCAGGCGGCGCACATGCTCGATGGCGCTTTCCTCGGGCCGCAGATCGTCGAGCTGATGCTGCGCGAACATCGACACTTTCAGGCCGGGCGCGACCGTCATCGTGCCGGTTTCGAGCGTCAGCCGCTTCGACAATAGCTTGGCGAAGGTCGACTTGCCGTTGCCGTTGGCGCCGAGCAGCGCGATGCGGTCGTCGGCGTCGATGCGCAATGTCATCTGCTTCAGCACCGGCTTGCCCGGCGAGTAACCCACTGCGCCGCCATGCAGCGCGACGATGGGCGAAGCGACCGTCTTCACCGGCTCGGGAAACTGGAACGGCTTGGCATCGTCGCGCACGATTGCCGCGATCGGCGTCATCTTCTCCAGCGCCTTGATGCGCGACTGCGCCTGCCTGGCCTTCGACGCCTTGGCGCGGAAGCGGTCGACGAAATCCTGCATGTGTTTGCGCGCCGCTTCCTGCTTGACGCGCTGCTTTTCCTGCACGGCGAGCTGCTCGGCGCGCTGCCGTTCGAACTGGTCGTAACCGCCGCGCCAGAAGGTGAACTTCTTCTGGTCGAGATGGACGATCGAGGAGACGGCGCGGTTCAACAGGTCGCGGTCGTGGCTGATGAGCAAAACCGTGTGCGGATACTTCGCGACATAGTTCTCCAGCCACAGCGCGCCTTCGAGGTCGAGATAGTTGGTCGGCTCATCGAGCAGCAGCAGATCGGGTTCGGCGAAGAGCACGGCGGCGAGCGCAACGCGCATACGCCAACCGCCCGAGAAGGACGAGGCGGGCCGCTTCTGCGCATCCGTGTCGAAGCCGAGGCCGGCCAGAATGGTCGCGGCGCGCGCCTCGGCCGAATGCGCGTCGATGTCGGCGAGCCGCATGTGAATATCGGCGATGCGGTGCGGATCGGTCGCGGTCTTTTCCTCTTCGAGAAGTGCGGCGCGCTCCTTGTCGGCCGCGAGCACGATCTCGATCAGCGACTCCTCGGTGCCGGGCGCTTCCTGCGCGACCTGGCCGATGCGCGTGTTCTTCGGCATCGAGATCGAGCCGGTCTCGGACGGAAAATCGCCGGTGATGGCGCGAAACAGCGTCGTCTTGCCCGTGCCGTTGCGGCCGACGAGCCCGGCCTTCGTGCCGGCCGGCAGGGTGAGCGACGCATGGTCGATCAGAAGGCGTCCGGCGATGCGGAGCGAAAGGTCATTGATGATCAGCATGATGGCGGGCTTTTGCCCCGCCGAGCGGCAGATCGCAAGGGTTTGCGGTTGCGCCACAAAAAACGGCCCGCGCGAGGCGGGCCGTTTGGTCGGAATGGTGAACCATTCAGCGGGAGGCGATCTGACACAAAGCAACGAGCTCCGCATCGTAGCTCGCGGCGTTGCGCACGATTTCCTGACACCGGCGGCCATAGCGCGCCATGTCCGTTCGGTTGACGTTGAGGCCAGCGATGCCGGGCTGGCTGGGCGCGGGAACACGGCCGCCAGCAACCGGCGGAGTGTCATCCTCGTCGCCGGGGAGCGGCGGCAGACCGGTGACCGGCCGCTCATCGAAGCCCGGCAGATCGAGGCCGGGCACATCCAGATCGCCGATGCCAATCTCGACACCCGCATCGATGCCGTCATCGACACCGAGATCGACATCCGCGTTCACGCCGCTTCGGCCGCCGATCGATGCGGTAGCATTGGCGTCCAGCGCGCCATTCGAGCCGCCGATATCGACGTCGGCATCTGCATTGATGCCATTCCGTCCGCCAATCGATGCCGTCGCATCGACATTGGTGCCGCTGCGGCCGCCAGAGCCGAGACCGACGCTGGCGTCGACGGCGTTGCCGACCGTGGCGTCGACGCCGAGGCCGCGACCGCCATTGTCGTTCACGTCAACGTTGGCGATGCCGAGATCGACGGTCTGCGCCGAAAGGGGAAGGCAGGCTGCGGCCAGAAACACGCCGCCGGCGAGTGCTTTCGCAAAAGTTCTGGTGAGTGTTGCCATGACAGGCTCCTGTCTGTTTGGCCGGCCCGATGCCGGCTCTGAAGAAGCAAGTCGGGGCGCGCCGATCCGTTTCAGCGCGCGTCCGGTCATGGTTAGCGAATGGTGAACGGGTCCCGGAACGGGACGGATTAGCCGAATTCCCGGCCGTCATCGGTGCGCTGGAAGTAGATCAGGTCGAGCTGGATGGATGGCTTGCCGAGCGCCGTGAGAATCCCGTGCGCCTGGCCGCGGTGATGGGTCTGGTGATTGAAGAGATGGGCGAGCGCGGGCGCAATGCGCTGCGAGACGTTTCGCACATCGGTGACGGTCATGTAGGTGAAGCGGCCCTCGAACTCCATCGGCATCAGCGCGTCGACCCATTCGATGATGCGTACGTCCTCTGTGATGCGGGCCGCACGCAAGCCTTCATAGGTGCGGTCTACGATGGCGTTGAGCGCATTCGGCGCTTCGCCAAGGCCGGTGAAGCGTTTCATCCAGATGCGGTCGGCAACGAGCAGATGGTTCAGCGTGCCCATCATCGAGCCGAAGAAGGCGCCGGTGTCCTTCTGCCATTCCTTCTCGTCGAGCTCGCCCGCCGCTTCGTAGAGCCGGGTGTTGGCCCAACGGTTATAGGCGGCGAACATCATGAAATGCTGCTTCACGGGTCTTTCCTTTCGGGTAGCGATGGCGAAGATACGCAGCCCGCAGAAAGAGACAACCGCCATGACCATTCTTCTCTACGACCTGGTCGGCGCCGATCCCGCGCGCCCGTTCAGCCCGCATTGCTGGAAGGCGAAGATGGCGCTGGCGCACAAAGGGCTGCCGTTCCGCGCCGTGCCGACGCGCTTTCTCGACGTGCCCGGCGTCGAGGGTGGCGTCTCGAAAACGGTGCCGGTGATCCGCGACGGCGAGCGTGTCGTGGCCGACAGTTTTGAGATCGCGCTCTATCTCGAGGAAGCTTATCCCGACCGGCCGACGCTGTTTGGCGGGGAGGGCGGCAAGGCGATGGCGCGGCTGATCGAGCGCTGGTCGCAACTGACGCTGCATCCCTATCTCGGCATGGCATCAGTGATGGACCTGCACGACATGCAGGATACGCCAAACCGCGCCTACTTCCGCGAAAACCGCGAGGCGGTGCGCTACAAGAAGCCGCTGGAAGAGGCGGCAGCCACGCGCGAGCCGGGTCTGGCCGCCTTCCGCGCGTCGCTGGAGCCGCTCAGAAGCATGCTGACCTTCCAGCCGTGGATCGGCGGCCAGTCGCCGCTGTTTGCGGACTACATCGTCTTCAGCGCGCTGCAATGGGTGCGCATAGGCTCGCCCTTCGCCTATCTGGCCGAGGACGACCCGGTGAAGGAATGGTTCGGCCGCTGCCTCGACCTGCACGATGCGCTCGGCGCAAAAGCGCCGGCCGCCGCCTGATTTCGCACCCCTTGGCAATGTGCGGGGCGGCTTGTATAGGGTCCGCCACTTCAGAAAACCAAGGGATAGACGATGGCGATCGAACGCACTTTTTCGATGATCAAGCCGGATGCCACCAAGCGCAACCTGACCGGCGCGATCACCAGGATGCTCGAAGAGGGTGGCCTGCGCGTCATTGCCTCGAAGCGCGTGTGGATGAGCCGCCGCGAAGCCGAGGGCTTCTATGCGGTGCACCGCGAGCGTCCGTTCTTCGGCGAACTGGTCGAATTCATGTCGTCAGGCCCGACGGTGGTCCAGGTGCTCGAAGGCGAGAACGCCATCCTGAAGAACCGTGAAGTGATGGGCGCCACCAACCCGGCCAACGCCGCCGAAGGCACGATCCGCAAGGTGCATGCGCTGTCGATCGGCGAGAACTCGGTGCACGGTTCCGACGCCGCCGAAACCGCCGCGCAGGAAATCCGCTTCTGGTTCTCCGACATCGAGATCGTCGGCTGATTTAAGATCGCGCAGCAAGGCGCTGTAATAAATCAGAAAAGGCCGGGCCAACGCCCGGCTTTTTCATTTGGTGGGTACGACCAACTCCGGCCGGTATTCAAAGTGCATGGTGTCGAAGTGGTACCAGCGACCACCCCAGACAAAACCGTGCTTCTCGAAGATGGCGACGATTTCCGGCGGGATCTGGTTCGTCCACTTATAGAGCCCGTCCGCGCCGGGTTTCTGCCACCGCCAATAGGCCGAATATTTCGTGTTGAGATCGATCGCCGCGCCATAGGCATGCATCGACATGCGCGATGTGCCGGCGATCAGCCGGCAATTATACGTGCCGCCCAACGGCACGAGATATTTGCCGAACGCCTTCGGCAGCTTATCCAATTCCTGCGACACCGCTTCCAGCGCCTTGTCGGCGCCGTTCATCGTCGTGATCGAAACCGTGCCGCCCCCATGTGCCGGCACCCAGGCGATCGAGCGCATGCGGCTCCACATTTCCTCTTTCTGGCAATCGCCGTAAAGCGCGCGAAACAGCGGCTCGACGCGAATGCGGCCTGGATCGAAGTCGCGCGGCGGCTGCCCCGCCGGTGCGTCGGCCGGGTATGGGAAAGCGAACATGTCGCCGATGTCGGGCTCGTCGAGCAGTTCGTCAGGAGTCTTGTCCGTGCGACCGTCGGAGAGCGGAAGGCGTACGCCATTGTTCAGGATGAGCGCCGTGTCGTCGTAGCCGACGATCACGTCCGGATAAGCGGCGACGAGGCGGTCGAGATGCGCGATCAGATCGGCCGGGTTCTGGCCGTAAGTGACAACATCCTTGGCCGATGCGGAAGCGGCAAGCAGCGTCAACGGCAGTGCGAGAAGAATGCGCACGCGGCTATTCGAACCGGCGGATGAGATCGACATTCGTCTGTTCGATGTAGGTGAGTTCGACCTCGCCGAAGCGTGGATCGTACCAGTCGAATTGCTCGAAATATTCGCGTACCTCCGGTCGGACGAACTTACGGCCGCGCCGTGCGTAGACCTCGTTGCGGGCGAAGCGCAGTTGTTCCTTCGTCAGCGGCGACACTTCCTCGGTCGTCAGCAGCCGGCGATCGGAATCCGGAAAGAGGAAACCATCTGTCGGTGCTGCGACCAGCAACTCGTATTGGCGGATCAGCTCGACATTCCGCAGCTCGATGTCGCCGAGTGCCGGTTCGGCGACGGTCGGCCGGTACCAGTCGAACTTCGCAAAATGATCGGTCAGCGCATTGTCGGTGAAGATCATGCCGTGGCGCGCGAAAATCTCGTTGCGCGCGAGGCGCAGCGTCGCCGCATCCTTGCCGGCGAGATCGGCAGCGGAAAGCAGTTCCGTGTCGGAGTTCGGGAACACCAGTCCCTGACCGGCATCCGGTTCTGGCGGCACGAACTCGGTGACCGAGCCCTGATCGCCGGACGGCACGCCGAGAAAGAAGGATCGATCGAGCGTGCTTTCGGTCCAGACGGACTGGCGTCCGTCGGTCTTGTCACGGACGAAAACGGTGACACGCTTGATGAGATCGTCGAGATCGGTTTCGCGCTCGACGATGTAGGTCATCATGCCCTCGGCGAACGGGCTGTGATTGCCGTCGCCATCGGTCGCGGTGCGGCCTTGCGCCGTCGCGTAGGCGACCAGCGTGTTGCCGGCGCGCTTCGGCACCTCGTCCGCCTGCTGCAAGGGTGCTGCGCCGCGATCTTCCAGCGGATTGTTGCGGCACGCGTCGAAGAGAAGAAGCTTCAGCTCGGAATGCGTGCTGGCGAGCGTCTGGACGAGACGCTCGACATCCAGCGCCTCCTTGTCGACCTGATCGAAGTTCGCCATGGAGAAATCGACCGGCAGCATGAAGGTGCGGCCGTTGATCATGGCGCCGTGGCCGGCATAGTAGATCAGCGACGTTTCACCCTGCAGGGCCTTCGGCACAAAGGCGTCCAGAGCGCGTTGCGCGGTTGCGAGATCAGTATCCTGGACGAGGATCACGTCGAAGCCGAGACCGGACAGGCTGCGCGCAATGGCGCGGGCATCCGCCACCGGATTGCGAAGCTCATAACCTGGACGGTAGGAAGAATTACCGATGACGAGCGCATTGCGCTCGCCGGCATAGGCATCGGCCACCGCGAAGAGCGGCAGGGCCAGCATCACCGATCCGAAGAATCCCGCCCGCATTGGCCACCCTGTTTGGCGGTATTAGCTTCACCGCCAATGTTGCCGTCAAGCGGCGAAAGACTCAGGCGCTTTTGCGGGCGTCGCTCGCCGCTGCCGGCTTTGCTTCCACAGACTGATCGAACAGGCGCGCAAGTGGAACCGGGCGGCCGTAAAGATAGCCCTGCAGATAGTCGCAGCCATAGGCGCGCAGGAACGCTTCCTGGCGGATGTTCTCGACATGCTCGGCGACGGCGGTGAGGCCTAGCGTGCGCGCCATGGCGAGGATGGTTCTGACCAGCGCGCGGTCGCTCTCGGTCGTTTCGAGGTCGGTGACGAAACCGCCGTCGATCTTCACCTCGTCGAACGGCAGGGCCTTCAGATAGGCCAGCGAGGAATAACCGGTGCCGAAATCGTCGAGCGAGAGCCGGATGCCGAACGTCTTCAGCACGGCCATGCGCTCGGCGATCTGGTCATGATCTTTCGCCATGACGCGTTCGGTGAGTTCGATGGTGAGCTTGGTCGCGTCGACGCCTTTTGTTTCGATCATCGACTTCAGCTTGTCGGCGAAGGCGTCGCTGGCGAAGGACTGCACGCTGACATTCAGCGCCAGGCGCAGATGTGCTCGTGCCGGATCGCGCTGCCATGCAGCCAGCGTGTCCAGGCCGCGATTGCAGACGAACAGCGTGAGCTCGTCATTCATGCCGAACTGCTCGGCGAGCGGCACGAAGATATCCGGCGGCACCATGCCAAGCGCGGGATGGTTCCAGCGCACGAGCGCCTCCGCGCCGATGACGATGCGCGCATCGTCTACCTGCAACTGATAGTGCAGATCGAGCTCGCCATGATCGAAAGCGTGGCGAAGATCGTTGATGAGCCGGTAGCGTTCCGCCTCGCGGTCGAGCGTCGAGGGATCGAACAGCGCCACACCGTTCCGGCCGGCCGCCTTCGCCTGATACATGGCGATGTCGGCATGCTTGAGGATATCGTCCGGGCTGTTGTCCTTGCCGTCGAAGACGACGATGCCGAGGCTGGCCGAAGCGACATGGCGAACCACGCCGACCTCGAAGCCGGTGCGGAGCTCGGCTAGGATGCGGTTGGCGAGCGTGATAGCGCGGCGCGTGGCCTTGCCGCGGTCGGCGCCTGCCTTGTCGATGACCACGACGAACTCGTCGCCGCCGATGCGCGCCACCATGTCCTCATCTTGCAGGCAGGTTTTCAGCCGCTCGGCGACCTTCACCAGGAACGCATCGCCGATATCGTGACCCTGCGTGTCGTTGAGCGTCTTGAAATTGTCGAGGTCGATGAAGAGGAGCGCGCCGTGGCCCTTGTGGCTGTCGCAACCGGCAATCGCGGTGGCCATGCGGTTCAGGAACATGCGCCGGTTCGGCAGGCCGGTGAGGGGATCGAAATAGGCAAGGCCCTCGATCTCCATCTCGTGCATCTTGCGGCCCGATATGTCCGACGTATAGCCGTGCCAGGTGATGCTGCCGTCACCCGCGGCGTCGGCGCGGGCGTTGATCCTCAACCACCGCTCCTCGCCGGTATGCGCCGTGATGCGGAATTCGTAGTTCCAGGGCTCGAGCGTCTCGGCGGACGCGAGAATGGACTGATAATAACCTGGCCTGTCGTCCGGATGGATCAGCGGATCGAGCCGGCCTTCCGATGTCGCGTCGACGGTGTCGGGCAGGCCGGTCAGCCGGTTGAAGCCCTGGCTGAGATAGAGAACCGTAAATCGGCCGTCGGCATCGCGGCGCAGTTGGAAGAGGGCGCCGGGGAGCTGGTTGGTGAGCTTGCGGAAGCGCTCCTCGAGATTGAGGCGCTTCATCGTCTCGGTGATCTCGCGGACCGAACCCTCATAGAAAAGCGGGCGCCCCGTCTTCTTGTCGCGGACGAGGCGCGCAGCTTCGGTGATCCAGATGCGCTCGCGGGACTTGTGCCGGAATACCTCCGAGATGAAGTCTTCGACCCGGCCATCTTTCATCAACGCTTCGCGGAACTCGGCGCGCCGCTGCGGCTCGACATACCATTCGCGAGCGATGTCCTTGACGCCTTCGAGCAGCTCCGCCTCGCTCGAATAGCCGTTGAGCTTCACAAGTGCTGGATTGGCGGACAGCATGCGGCCGTCGGGCAGCGAGCGGTAGATGCCTTCCGAGAGGTTCTCGATCAGCTCCTTGCTGTTCTCCTGCTCGTCGCGCGAGGCGAAGTAGAGCGCACGGTAGCGCAGCATCCACAGCCCGAGGAGGATCGACAGGATGACATTGGCGGTGACCAGCCAATCCGTGCTGGTCCCCATCTCGAGCAAGGCGCCGTAGAGCGATTTCATAGCGGAATGCGTGCGTTCCCCTTGCGCACGCATAACCGGAACAGAATTTCGAATCCTCTAATAAGCCTGCCGGCAGCAAATCGTCGTTAACAGCAGGTTTCCGTTTGGGAATACAGGGCGATACTTGGCGCTAGTCTTTTGACCACCGCCGGGCCGCGGCGTCGTCCGCGTCCTTGGCTTCGACCCAGCCGCCCTCGGACCCGTCGGAGCGGTGCTCCTTCTTCCAGAAGGGGACGCGGGATTTGAGATAGTCCATCAGGAAATTCGCGGCCTCGAACGCCGCCTGGCGGTGGCTGGAAGCCGTGACGACCAGCACGATGTTTTCGCCCGGCCGGATCTTTCCGAAACGGTGGATGGCGGTGAGGCCGGTCAGCGGCCAGCGCGCGGTTGCCTCGGCCGCGATGCGGGAAATCTCCGCCTGCGCCATGCCCGGATAATGTTCGAGCTCGAGAGCCGCAAGCGCACCTTGTTCGTCGCGGCATAGACCCGAGAAGGTGACGACGGCGCCGACGTCGGCGCGGCCTTTGGAGAGCCGCGCCACCTCCGCCGCTATGTCGAAATCCTCGGCCTGGATGCGGACCGTCGGAACGACATGGGCGGACATGGTGGTCAGCCTCCCGTCATGGGCGGGAAAAGGGCGATCTCGCGCGCCCCGGCGATCTTTTCGCGGTGATCGACATGTTCCTGGTTGATCGCGACACGGATCGCCTTGGGATACTGAAGCGCGGCCTCGTAGCCGTCGCCGCGCGCCTTCAGCCAGTCGAGCAGGTCAGACACCGTCGCGACCTCGGCTGGCAGGACGATCTCTTCCTCGGTCTTGCCGATACGCTCGCGTACCCAGGCGAAGTAGACGAGCTTCGTCACCTCATTCGTCCATGATGTGCTTCACGCCGGCGCGGAAATAGTCGTAGCCCGTGTAAAGCGTGACGATCGCGGAGGCCCAGAGCAGCACGATGCCGGTTTCGGTCGCGTAGGGAACGATCTTGTCGAGGGCAGGACCGGCGAGCAGCACGGCAATCGCGATCATCTGGATGGCGGTCTTCCATTTGGCGAGCTGCGTGACCGGTACGCTGACCTTCAGGGCGGCGAGATATTCGCGCAGGCCCGACACCAGGATCTCGCGGCACAGGATGATGATCGCCGCCCACAGCGACCAGCCGGCGATGGTGCGGTCGGTATCGGCTGCCAGCAAGAGCAGGCAGGTCGCGACCAAGAGCTTGTCGGCGATCGGATCGAGCATGCGGCCGATGTTTGAGGTCTGCTTCCAGGCGCGGGCGAGATAACCGTCGAGATAGTCGGTGACGCTCGCCGCAACGAAGATGAAAAGCGCCGACCAGCGGGCAAAATCGCTGGACTGGAGCCTGCCCTCGAGGAAGAAGCAAAGCACGACCAGTGGCACCGCCAGAATACGGGCGTAGGTCAGCATATTGGGTAGGTTGAAAGCGCGTTTCGCCATGAAATGTCCGTTAGGGCCGCCCGGGAATACTCAAATCAGAACAAAATATGGGGTTCAACTGGTGCGAGGCCATGGACCAGCGGAATCTTGCCGCAGCCGGCTCAGGTGTCGTGGAAGTGATTGTAAACCAGCCGGGCGGTGGATTCCGAGATCCCGTCCACGGCCAAAAGATCGTCAAAGGCAGCGCGGCTGACGGCTTTGGCGGTGCCGAAATGCAGCAGCAGCGCCCGTTTGCGGGTCGGGCCGATGCCGGCGATCTCGTCCAGCGGGTTCTTGATCATCTCCTTCTTGCGGCGCGCCCGGTGCGAGCCGATGGCGAAACGGTGCGCTTCGTCGCGCAGCCGCTGGACGAAATAGAGAACCGGATCGCGCACCGGCAAGGTGAAAGAGTCGCGGCCCGGCACGATGAAACGCTCGCGGCCGGCGTCGCGGTCGACACCCTTGGCGACGCCGATGGCGATGACCTTGTCCTGGATACCGAGGTTTTCGAGAATGCCGCGCACGGCCGACACCTGGCCTTGGCCGCCGTCGATCAGGATCACGTCCGGCCAGGCGGGAAACCCGTTGCCGGCCGCCTCGAAATCGTCCGCCTCCGCTGCTTCTTCTGTCGTGGGGCCATCGCCATGCTCCTTGATGAGACGCGAGAAACGCCGCTCCATCACCTCGCGCATCATGCCGAAATCGTCGCCCGGCGTGATCTCGGTCGAGCGGATGTTGAATTTGCGGTACTGGTTTTTGACGAAACCTTCCGGTCCCGCGACGACCATGGCGCCGACGGCGTTGGTGCCCATGATGTGCGAGTTGTCGAACACCTCGATGCGGACCGGCGTCTTCTCCAGCCCGAATGTCTGCGCGAACCCTTCCAGCAGCCGCGCCTGCGTAGAGGTCTCGGCCAACCGCCGGCCGAGCGCCTCGCGCGCATTCTGCAGCGCGTGGTCGGTCAAATCCTTCTTCTCGCCGCGCTGCGGCACCGAGATCGCAACCTTGCGGCCGGCGCGCGTGGTCAATGCCTCCTCGAGCAGCGCCTGATCGTCGACGGTCCGGGACAGAAAAATCTGCCGCGGGGTCGGCTTGTCGTCGTAGAACTGCGCGAGGAAAGAGCCGAGCACTTCAGACGGCTCCAGCGCCGGATCGGCCTTGGGGAAGTAGGCGCGGTTGCCCCAGTTCTGGCCGGTGCGAAAGAAGAACACCTGGATGCAGGTCTGGCCGCCTTCCTGATGGATGGCGAACACGTCGGCTTCCTCGACGCTCTGCGGGTTGATGCCCTGATGCGATTGCACATGCGACAGCGCGGCGAGGCGGTCGCGATAGATCGCGGCGCGCTCGAAATCGAGATCGGCGGAAGCGTCCTGCATCGCCGACGAAATCTCTTCCTTCACCTTCTGGCTGCGGCCAGACAGGAAGTCCTTCGTCTCCTGCACGAGCTCGGCGTAGTCCGGCGCCGAAATCTCGCCTGTGCACGGGCCAGAGCAGCGCTTGATCTGGTAGAGCAGGCATGGCCGCGTGCGGCTCTCGAAGACGGAGTCTGCGCAGGTGCGTAAAAGGAACGCGCGCTGCAGCGAATTGATCGTGCGGCCGACCGCCTGCGCGGAGGCGAACGGTCCGAAATAGTCGCCTTTGCGCGAGCGCGCGCCGCGGTGCTTGAAGATGCCGGGAGATGCGTGGTCGCCGGTGAGCAGGATGTAGGGGAACGACTTGTCGTCCCGCATCAGCACGTTGAAGCGTGGGCGCAGCCGCTTGATCAGGTTCGCTTCAAGCAGCAGCGCTTCCGTCTCGGTGCGGGTGACGACGAACTCCATCGTCGCCGTTTCGCGCACCATGCGGCCGATGCGGTTGGTGTGGAACCGGCCTTGCGCATAGTTCGTCACGCGCTTCTTCAGGCTGCGCGCCTTGCCGACATAGAGCACGTCGCCGACCGCATTCATCATGCGGTAGACGCCGGGCGAATTCGGCAGCCGCCGCGCAAGGGTCTGGATCAGGTCCGATCCGCTGCCCTCGACCGCGCCTTCGTTGGCATTCCAGTCGATCGCGGTGAAGGTTGGGGTAGGGCCAGCGGGCTGCGCGTCCTCTACGGCGATATCGTCGTCGTCGGTTTCATCGCCCGGCATGAAGCCGGCGATGTCGTCGCTTGCCGACGATCCGCCGCCGCGCCGGGACTGTCCGGTCGCCTTCAGACCTGGTTCCTTCGCTGTCATTCCACAATGCCTGTCACATCGGGCGTTTGCCACGCAAGGTGCTGGCCGCCATCGATAGCAATCATCTGGCCGGTGACTGACGGCGTATCCCAAAGATAGCGGATCGTGCGGCCGAAGTCGTCAAGCGGCGTCGCGCGCTTCAACGGGACGCCGTCGACCTGCGCCTGGAAATCGGCCTGGCTCTGTCGGGGGCTGGGCACAGTCGGGCCGGGGCCGATCGCATTGACGCGGATGCGCGGGGCGAGCGCTTGCGCAAAGGTCTGCGTCGCGGTCCACAGCGCCGATTTGGAGAGCGTGTAGGTGAACTGACCGGGCGTCAGTTTCCACACGCGCTGGTCGATGATGTTGACGACAAGACCCGACGTATCAGGGGGCAGGGCGGCGGCGAAATCCCGCGTCAGGACGGCGGGCGCGGTGAGGTGAATTGCGAAATGGCGGTCGAGCAGATCGAGGCCGAAATCCTCGGCCGTGTCGCTCTCGAAAATGGACGCATTGTTGACGAGTAGCGTGAGCGGGCCGATCGCCGCCCGCGCGGCGGCCATCAGACCTGCGACATCGGCAGCCTTGGTGAGATCGGCCTGCACGATTTCGGCGCGACCGCCGGCCGAGCGAATCTCCTCGGCCAGGCTTTCAGCTTCGGCGCGCGAGCGATTGTAGTGAATCGCCACGGCAAAGCCCTGCCGCGCGAGGTCGCGCGCGATCGTCGCGCCGATGCGGCGCGCGGCGCCTGTGATGAGAGCGTTGCCGAGGGTCTGCTGCATGCGCCGTCGCCATTCTGGCCGTTCCTGTGAACGACGAAGTGATGTTTGTTAACCGCAACTGTCAGGTATTGGGCAGCAATGTGGCCGCTTCCCTGACGTTATTCGGCGGTTCGCCGACTAAGAACGGCGGCGAGCCGCGAATATAGGTCGCCACACACCATGCTCCAAGCGGCATCGCGGCCTGTCGTATGCAACCTGCTGACAGGTCTGTTGCCCCATTGCAACGTCACATTCCAGTCTCATTGCCGCCGGGCAATGACCGGATTGCCGGAACGCTTCAGCCGCATTTCGACCCGACATTCGGAACCGTGCGATGCCAAGGCCGTTGTTCCCCCCACGGCGGTCCCAGACATCAAAGTACAGGGTTTCCTGTGGCTAAGGAGTAAGAACAATGAAAGCCAACCTCAAACTCGCGTCGGCGGCTACCGCCCTCGCGCTGCTGGCCTCGATCCCGGCCTATGCAGCGGACGTCGTCATCGAACAGCCACCGGAGCCGAGTGTTCCGATGGAAGTGCCCCCGGTCGCATCCTGGGCCGGCCCCTATGCCGGTATCTCGCTGGGCTACGGCTTCGCGGGCAATACCAATGGAGCCTTTGGCGGCGACATCGAGACCGACGGTTTCCTCGCTCACGGTTTTGCCGGCTGGCAGGGCCAGAGCGGCATGTTCGTCTACGGTCTTGAAGCCGACATCGGTTATGGCGGCTACAGCGGCGACAATGGCGTGACCGAATCGCGTTCGGCCATCGACGGATCGCTGCGCGCCCGCATGGGTGTGGCCGTCACCGACGACATCCTCGTCTACGGCACGGCCGGTGGCGCGGGTCAGACGCTGAAGCTCGAAGACGCGGCGGGTTCCGACCGCAACACGATGCTCGGCTGGACCGTCGGCGCCGGTACCGACGTGAAGATCACCGAGACCTTGTTTGCCCGTGGCGAGTATCGCTACTCCGACTATGGCTCGAAGGACTTCAATACGGGTTCAGGCCCACAGTCGGTGGACACGAGCAACCATCGGGTCTCGTTCGGCATCGGTATGAAGTTCTGATTGGTCAGTAACGTCACGCCAATCGCGTTGAGTAGAAAAGCCGGGCTTCGCGCCCGGCTTTTTCATTTCGGCAGAAAGGCGACCATCTCCGGATATTTCTGGTCGAATTTCGCCGCCCAGCGCTTCAGCTTGGTGCGGCCTTTCTCCCACTGACCGGAAAAGCGCAGGTCGGCGTAGCCCAGCATGGCCCGCATCGCGATGTGGCCGGCCGTCGGCTTCTTCGGCAGTTTGGGTGTCTCCTTGACGAGATAGTCGAGCCCGCGCTCGGCCTTCTGCCACTGCTTGTCGAGCCACGGCTGATGGACGATCTCCGCCGGCCGATTGCGGCGCTCGTAGACATGCGCGAGCAGGCAGTCGCAAATGCCGTCGGCCAGCGCTTCCAGCCGCTCGGCGTCTGTGCGTTTTTGCGCATTGCGCGGGAAGAGCGAATTCTTCGTCTCACGGTTGATGTATTGGGTGATGGCACGGCTGTCGAAGATCGCTTCGCCATTGTCGAGGATGAGCACTGGCACCTTGCCCAGCGGGTTGGCGTTGATCAGTTCCGGCGGCTGAGGCCCGGTCTCGGTGACCGCCATATCCATCGCATAACCGGCATACGCCGCGGCCATCCGCACTTTGGCGCTATAAGGCGAGGGGCCGGAATAAAGCAGCTTCGGCATCTATGATCTCCCGTATGTGCGGAAGCCGGTTAACGCAGCGCGCGAGCAAGCGACAGGTCCAGCCGGCGATTTAGCTAGTCCTTAAAGTTTGTGGCCTCACCAGCGATAGCTGAATTTCGCCTTTGCTCCATAGCTCGTCACGTTGGACGAGAATTCGCTCTGGAAGGTGACGGCCGCCGCGAGATTGTTGCCGAAGTCGAATTCGGCACCCGCGTCGATCAGCGCCGCGTGCCGCGCGGGTGCCGCGCCATCGACGATGAAAGGCTGGCCCGCCAGCGACGGGAAGGAGGCGACCGCACGCCGCTCCGTACCGCCATTGATCGCCCAGGCGGCGCGGCCTGTGAGCTTCATCACCGCGCCGTTAGAGAGCGCGATCGGATGCTCGATGCGCGCGCCGAGCTCGATACGCGTCGCCGTGGTCGACGAGGCGGCATAGTCGAGCGGGAAAACGCCCGGGCCTGACTCGGAATAGGCGGGCATCTGGTAGTTGATCGCCTGGAACGCGGCGTAAGGCGCGATCGTCGCGATCGGTATGTCCAGACGGTAACCGATTTCCGCGCGGCCCGAGAAAGTGTGTGCGTTGAAATCCGCCGTCAGCGCGTTGCCGAACACGGTGCGGCTCGTGTCGACGGCGTGGAAGCCGTAGGCCAGCGCGCCGACCATGTAGAGATTGTCGAACGACTGGTTCACATAGACGCCGGCGTTGAAGGTGCCTGCGTTGCCACTGCCAAGTCCGCCCGCGAGCTCGAAGCTCGACGAGCCGCCGCCGAGCGCCAGTCCGATCGCGCCATTGCCGAACACATGCTCGATGCCGCCGGCGATGCCGAAGACGCGGGCGTCGACATCGGCCGAGCCGATCACGACGGGCTCGCCCTCGATCTCGGATGCACCGCCATAGGCGCCGCCCCAGACCTTCCAGCGTGAGGCGAAAGCGGACTCGATTGCGTCGGCCGAGTGTTTGGACGAGTTCGCCAGCGACTTGGCGAAAATCTCGGAAGAACTCGCCGTCGCGTCCGGCTGATCGGCGAAAGCGATCGGCTCGCCGCCCGATGCGGCATTCGCGCCGTTCGACGGGTCGGAAATCATGTCGAGGAACTTGTCGGCGGCGAGGATGCCTGCGGTGATGGCGCCGGTCGAAAGCTCACCGGTGACGAAATTCAGCGTGTCCTCGTCGAGTGCGGCGAACTCCGCCGGCAGCGATCCGGTGTCCTTGAAATAATCGAGGATCGTCTTCAGTGCGCGCCTTTCGTTGAGCGTCACGCCCTTGAGGTCGGGGTCGGTCGGTTCCTCGGGCTCGTCCACTTCCGTGATCAGCAACACGTCTTTGCCGACATATCTCAGGCTTGTCTCGAGGCCAGGCAGCGTGGCGGCGGAAAGCGCATCGAACCGCGTCCCGCCGAGCCCGCCTTCGGCATGCAGGATCGTGTAGCTGCGAGTGATGAAGGTGCCGGGCAGATAGGTGACGACGACCGTGCCGGCGAGCGCGGCTTTGCCAAAGACATTGGTCCGGTCGGCGGCTGCCGGCGAGGTTTCGACCTCGTAAGTCGACCCCGCATTGAACGTGAGGTCGCGGGTGATCCTCAACGTGCCGATTGAGTTGCCGGCAGCAAGCGTTCCGTCAACGGTGACATCGCCAACGCGGCCGGCGCCGCCCAGAGTTCCATTCGCGCCGACGACGATATCCGAACTCAGCAGCGAGCCGTTCACCACCAGTGTGCCGTTGTTTACGGCAGTTCCACCCGTATAGGTGCTGTTGCCCGTGAGCGTGAGGATGCCGCGGCCCACCTTGGTAAGCGTGCCGTCGCCCGAAATGACGCCGCCCAGCGTCGCGGCATCGGTGAAATTGGCGACGATACGGCCAAAATTCTCGATCTCGGGCGTGACGACCGTTCCGGCGCCACCGCCATTGCCGATGTTGAGAACGCTGCCGACGTCGAGGAAGATGCCGTCCGGGGAGTTGATGGTGCCCCCGTCGCTCGCGGTTAGTATCGCGGGACCGCAGAAGCAGCCGAGCCCGTCGTCGACGTTCCAGGTCGAACCTGCACCCGTGACGATGACGCTCGCCGTATCGGGGCCACCGCCGCCAACAACCTCGGCGCCCGCCCGACTGTTGAAGGTAGCGCCGCCCGAGATCGTGAGGGACGCGGGACCAAAGACGCTCATGACGCCGGTCAAACCATTGGCTGTCACAGTCGTTCCGACGCCGTCGACCAGCATCTCGCCTGCGATCGCGATGCCGCCGAAAAGGCCGGTGGCGAGCGTTGTCAGAGTAGCGCCGTTCATGGCCCTGAAAACCACATCGCTGCCGAAACCGCCGACGACCAGACCGTCCTGAAGCGTCAAGCCGCCCCCATCGAGGTTGACGGCGCCTTGACCGACGAAGAGATCCGTCAGCGCGTTCGAGGTATTTGTCAGCGTCAGAGTGCCGTCGCCGACCTTGGCGAGCGAGCCGCTGCCGAAAACCGAGCCCGAGACGACGAATTCGTGACCGGCTTGAGAGACGCTTATGGTGCCAAAATTGGTGTCGAACTCAATGTCGCGCGCCGTCTGATCGAAGGTGTTGCCTGTGATCTCCAGAGCGCCGCTGCCAATCCGGATGTCGCCCGACAGATCGCCGAGATTGCTGTCGGCGGAAACCGAGACAAGGCCACCCGATATCTCTGTGCCGCCGAGATAGGTGTTGTTGCCGGTCAGGATCAGCTCACCGTTGCCATCCTTGATCAGCGCACCGTTGCCGGTGACGACGGAATCCAGCGTGAAGGTGTTGAAGGAATCATCGATGAACAGGGTGCCGTCACCATTACCCACCGTCACGGCGCGGTTGGTATTGGTGAAAGCGGCCCCGAGGACCGTCAGCGTGCCGCCGTCGAGGACGATGCCGCCGGCGGCGTCACCGAGATTGGCGTCGTCGGAAACCTGCAACTCGCCGCCCAGAACCGACGTGCCGCCGGCATAGGTGTTGGTTCCCGTGAGCTCCAGAGCGCCGGCGCCATCCTTTGCGATGCCGCCATTGCCGGAGATCACGTTCGCAACCAGGACATTCGTCGCCTGGTCGAAGGTCAGAAGGCCAGCGCCGCCGACATTGATGCCGCCGTTGAGTCCCCAGCCGCTTTCGAGCCTGAGCACATTGCTGCCGCCGATGAAATTCAGCGAGAAGCCGCGCACAGCGCCTGCACCGTCCAGGCCGCCGCTGATCGTTCCAGAATTGATGATCGTGATGTTCTGGCCGACGATACCGCTGCCGCCATCTCCCGAGGGGCCGTCGCCGAAAAAACTGATGCCACCCGCGCCGCCGTCGCCCCCAGAGATCGTGGCGGTATTTTCCAGGGTCCCTCCAGTTTCGAAGAAGACGCCGACGCCGCCGTCGCCCCCGCCTCCGCCAAGACCGAGACCGCCGTCGCCACCCCCCGCACCGCCCGTGCCGCCAACAATTGTTCCCGCATTGATGTGAGCGATCGAGAACGCATCGATCACGGCGCCATAGCCGCCCTCGCCGCCACCACCGCCGCCACCAGCGGCGCCGCCGGCGCCGCCTTGGCCGCCGGTGCCGCCGGCCAAGACGGCGGCATTGTTCAACAGCGGTCCGACCGATCCGTTCGCGCCACCCGCACCGCCACCACCACCGTGGGCGCTACCGCTACCAGCCGTTCCTGCGCCAACCCCCCCAGCTCCACCGGCGTTACCGCCGCCCGTGCCTCCGCTGCCACCGCCGGCACCGCCACCACCACCGCCGCTGCCAGCGATCCCTCCGGGGAGCGTAAAAAAGCCCGCTCCGCCAGGCCCGCCATTCGGCCCAACTCCGCCAGCGCCACCGCCGGCACCACCGGTTCCGCCATCGGCCAGGGCTGGGAAAACGCCCATTATCGTTGAAATGGCGAGCGCTGTACCTGCGAGCAGCGTATGATTGCGCGTCGCACGCGAAGGAGTGTGCCGTATTAACTGCGGCCTGGCTGCCACTCTGTCCACCGCGGACACAAACAATTGAAAAGCCACGACACCCCCGCCCGCAGCACCCACCCCCTTGCGAACGTCTGCCGACGCCGCGCCGGCAATCTGGCCGATTTTGTCAATCCCTGCCACACGCAAAGGTAGCGCTTAACCTGTTTTTCCATGAACGTGCCCATGCGGCAACGTTTCGCCTGACCATTTCTGGGGCGTTTCAGCCACCCCTGACCGGCGGCATCACGGCCTTGGGCAGCGTGCAGGCACGCCGATCGACTTCCGGGCACGTCCGGAACTCGAGATCTTTCGTCATGCACAGCCTGACCTCGCGCAGATAGCGATCGTCGCATGTGACGGCTGAGCCTTTGGCGGCAAGGCCGCGATTCGACTGCAGAAACGCCTTCTCGACATCGCCAGGTGGGACGGTCAGATAGTTGTCCAGCTTGCGGAATTGCGCGGGCACGACCACCCGCTCGCGCGCGGCACGCAGCACGGTGAAATAATCCTCCTGCGACAGGCCGGAACAGGAGCCGTGCTTGCGCCATTGATGACCGATCAGCCCGCCGGACGGCATGATGTCGCGCAGCGACCGGACGATCTCATCGTCGACATAACCGTCGTCGGTGTCGCAGTTTTCCGGGTAGCCACGCTCATATTGCGGCCAGAGTCCGTGGACGACAAACGCATAGGGCCGGCCGGATTTGCATTGCTGGCCGTTCGCGTCTTCGCCCTCCGCCTCGCAATAGCTCGGCGACCAGGACAGCGAAAGCACGTAGAAATCGAAGCCCGTCCCGATCGGCAGCGAGCGGTTGGAACCGGCCTTGCGCCCAGGCGCCGAGGCAGCATTGGGCTTGGGCGCTGGAGCGGGTTTCGGTTCGATGGCAGGCGCACTCTGCGCGATGGGTGTCGGGGCGCCCGACGCCCGAGGCTCGCTTTGCTCGCAACCGAAAAGCAGGATCGGAAGAAGCAGGCCACAAGGGCCTACAGCGGAGAAAGGCCGCATCGCCGCGCGAGCTACCTCAGGACGCGGCAGTGGCCGTTATAGACCTTCCAGCGGTCGAAGCCGGAAACGCACCATTCGACACCGTCGCCGACGCCGACAAAGCCCATACGGTCCTCGATCAGGTACCAGACATCGCGCATGCGGCCGTCGGACATTTCGGCGGTGGCGCCGCAATAGCGTCGGGCGATCGGCTGCTCGTCGCCGAACGGCTGGTAGCGGTTTTCATGGATGCCGTGGAAGGCGACGATCGAGACATCCGGCAGGTTCGGAACGTTGAGCACGCCGTGCCGGAAACCGCGCTGCACCCGTTCGAGAATGCCAGTGTCGTCGCAGAAACGCGATTCGCGGTTGGAGGTCGGGAAAAGCCAGTCCACGGCAAAAGCTTCGCCGGTGGTGACAGCGGCCATGCCGGCGGCAAGCGCGAGGGAGGCGAGGCGACGCATGGGACTTCTCCGTACCGTGAGGCAATTGGCACGAATGTGCGCGAGACGGTGCGCCCCGGTCAAGCGCAGGATGGCGTTGCCGACACGAATCCGCCACCGT
>DATJTE010000230.1:0-66705 GCA_035503715.1 Rhizobiaceae bacterium
AGCCGACCTTGGTTACATCGGCGAGGCGTACGCGCTCGTCGATATCTTCGCGCAGTGGAAGATCAGCGAGACGGCGACCGCCGATCTGGCGCTGAACAACATCTTCGACCGCGACTACACGCAATACCTGAACGGCAGCCCAAGCCCCGGGTTCAATGCGCGCATGTCGATGACGTTCGATTTCTGACGGCGGGGATACACAAGGAAAAGAGCAATGACCCTGACGATAAAACTGACGGCTCAAAACGGCGCCGGCATCAACTTCAACACCTTCATGACGAGCTATTTCAGCGATCTGACGCCGGACGGCTTCCCCTACATCCTTGGCGGCAATTCGCAGTTCAAGGGCAATCAGATCGTGCTTCTCGACAGGCTGGAGGCCAATCCGAAAAACACCAAGGCGATCGTCCTCGATGGCTCGAACTTCGAATATGCGTTCACGGCCCATACGTTGAGCGGAACCATGACGAAGGTTCGCCTCACCACGCTCGGAGAGAGCTACGCAAACGGCACTTTCAAGCAGTCAACGAATGGACACATCGCAAGCGTGTCGACCGCGGTCGAAATATCCGGTCTGTCGATCTCGAATGCGCGCGAGGTGCGCGGCGAGTTTCACGACACGGTCTACGGCCTGATGGGCGGCGAGCATGCCGGCAGCGGCGCTTCCAACCCGAGTGTCTTGAATTCCTTCATCCGCGCGGAGGCACACAGCGTCTTCGGCTCCGTGGCAAGCGACACCTATGTCGGCACAAAATTCAACGACATCGTGCGCGGCAACGCCGGCGACGACAAGCTCTCGGGCGCCCTCGGCAACGACACGCTGGAGGGCGGCGCGGGCAACGATACGCTCAACGGCGGGGCCGGGAACGACACGATGCGCGGAGGGTTGGGCAACGACAAATATGTCGTCGATTCGATCAAGGATACGACGATCGAACTGGCGAACCAGGGGACCGACACGGTTCTCTCGTCCGTCACCTGGACCCTGAAGGTCAATACGGAGAATCTGACGCTCACCGGCGCCGCCAGCAATGGCACGGGCAACACGCTGGCCAACAGGATCACCGGCTCGGCGCTCGCCAACAAGCTCGATGGCGGCAGCGGCAACGACACGCTGCTCGGGCTCGGCGGCAACGACATCCTGGTCGGCGGGCTGGGCAAGGATCTGATGACCGGCGGTCCCGGCCGCGACATTTTCGACTTCAACAAGATCAGTGAAAGCGTCGTCGGCGTGAACCGCGACGTGATCACGGATTTCAGGCGCGGCACCAATGTCACCGGTGACGACATTGATCTGTCGACGATCGACGCCAGCACCAAACTCGCCGGAAATCAGGCGTTTGCCTGGCTAGGGAGTGCGGCCTTTTCGAATGTCGCTGGACAATTGCGGTTCGACGACCTCGGCGCAACCTGCCTTGTGCAGGGCGACGTCAACGGCGACGGCGAGGCCGACTTCGAGATCTCGGTGAAGGTGGCGACGCTCGGCGTGGGCGATTTTATCCTCTAGGGTCGCGGGCGTGATCGGTTGCGCAGTCACGCTCAGCGCGCGAGCGCGCGCAGCAATTCGATCAGTCCGGATTTCAGCTCAGCGTTGTCGTTGCCGCCCCGCATCGCGATCTGATTCATCGCCCCGTTGAGCAGCACCGCGAGCACCTCAGAGCCGGCCGCGAAGCGGAGCGCACCGGCATCAGCGGCCGCCGCGGTTCCCGCACGCAGGAGATCGAAGGAAAGCTCGCGGTCGAGCGCATCCCACCGCTCGCGGCCGAGCACGCCGGGCGCATCGACGACAAGGATCTGGCGGCTCTCCGGGCGGGCCATGTAGTCAATCCACGCGACGGAACCCTTTTCCAGCGCCTCGATGGGATCCGCGACGTCGTCTGTGGCCACCCGCACGGCTTCGGCCGCCTCGGCCGCAAGCTCGCGGCAGACCGCTTCGAACAGATCCGCCTTGTCACGATAGTGGTGGTAGAGCGCGCCGCGCTTGACGCCAGCCTCGGCGAGGATCGCTTCCGTACCTGTCTGGGCATAGCCATCGCGCGCAAACAGGGCGCGAGCGGCCGCGACGAGCCGGGCCTTGGTGTTGGCGGCGCGAAGTTCGTTCCTGGTCATCGGATTTTCCCAAAATTCATTATTGACAGACAGTCTGTTTGTTATGTACATGTCATACAGACAGATAGCCTGTTTGTTTTTAGCCGACAAGGAGACCGATCATGCAATTTTCCGACCGCTACCCGATCATCGTCACCCCGAAGAAGGACGAAGCGCGCGACTTCTGGGTCAATCATCTCGGGTTCACCGTGGGCTTCGACAGCACGTGGTTCTGCTGGCTGAGCGCCGCCGACGGCTCGGCCTCGATCGCCTTCATGACCCCGGACCATCCCTCCGCACCTCCCGGACCCGAAGCCTTTAGCGGCAAGGGCATATGCTTCGAGTTGCAAGTCGACGACGCGAAGGCGGCCCATGATGAACTGACCGGCAGAGGGCTGCCTCTGACCTATCCGCTCACCGACGAGCCTTTTGGCCAGCGCCGCTTCGGTTTTACAGACCCTTCCGGGCTTTACGTGGACGTTATCGAACAGATCGAGCAGCAAACCGGCTTCTGGGACAGATACATGCTGTGAGGACGCGCGAGGCGCACCAGCCCGGGCATGGCCATCGCGCAAAACAGCGCACAGGCGATCACGGCGCGCCTCGGTGTCGAAAAAAGGACCCGCCAAGCGACCACCGCATGGAGGCGTGTCGCCGGCCAAACGTACCCTCCTGACAGGCCGTCGGCGAGAGGGGCGTGTACTGACCCGAGTTTCAAAAGCGCACGGCCGCACAAGAACCCTTCTGGAGACGCAACCATGTCACCTCATGCCGAAACCGCCGGCGCGAAAGCCGGCCGCCGCGAATGGATCGGCCTTGCCGTCCTGGCGCTGCCTTGCCTGCTCTATTCGATGGACCTCACGGTCCTCAACCTCGCCCTTCCGCAGCTCGTGGCGGACCTGAAGCCGACCAGCGCGCAACTGCTCTGGATCGTCGACATCTACGGCTTTCTCGTCGCCGGCTCGCTCATCACCATGGGCACGCTGGGCGACAGGATCGGTCGCCGCAAGCTGCTGATGATCGGCGCGGTCGCCTTCGGCGCGGCTTCCGTTCTCGCCGCCTTTTCGACGACGCCGGAAATGCTGATCGTGGCGCGCGCAATGCTGGGCGTCGCCGCCGCGACGCTGGCGCCGTCGACATTGTCGCTGCTCAGCAACATGTTTCACGATCCGCGCGAACGCAGCTTCGCCATCGGCATCTGGATCACCGCCTTCTCGGCCGGCGGCGCCATCGGCCCGCTCGTCGGCGGCGTGCTGCTGCAATATTTCTGGTGGGGCTCGGTGTTTCTGGTTGCGCTGCCTGTGATGGCGCT
Organism: Rhizobiaceae bacterium; assembly: GCA_035503715.1. Lineage (GTDB taxonomy): Bacteria > Pseudomonadota > Alphaproteobacteria > Rhizobiales > Rhizobiaceae > OAS926. The sequence continues at coordinate 3,401 of DATJTE010000230.1, forward strand.
GCTGCTCGTGCTCGGCCCGGTTCTGCTGCCGGAGTTCAGGGACGAGAACGCCGGCCGTCTCGACCTGCCAAGCGCGGCGCTCTCGCTTGTCGCAGTGCTTGCCGTGATCTTCGGACTGAAGGAGATCGCCACGGCGGGTGTGTCGACGGAAGCGTTCGTCTCGGTTGCCGGTGGCCTCGTCGTCGGCGCGCTGTTCTTGCGGCGGCAGACGCGATTGGCCGATCCGCTGATCGACCTGTCGCTGTTCCGGCTGCGCGCCTTCTCGGCGTCGCTGGCGATCAATGTCGGCGCCTTCTTCGCCGCGTTCTCCTCGTTCCTGCTGGTGGCGCAATATCTGCAGCTCGTGCTCGGCATGTCGCCGCTGGAGGCCGGCCTCTGGGGCTTGCCGTCCGCGCTTGCCTTCATCGTCGGCGCGCAGGTGGCGCCGCGCCTCGCGCACCGGGTGCGTCCGTCGCGGCTGATGGCGGTCGCGCTGCTGGTTGCGGCCGGAGGCTTCCTGGTGCTGGCGCAGGCGGATGGCGAGTGGCCGCTGGCCATGATCGTCGCCGGCATAGTCATCACGGCGTTCGGGCTGGTGCCGGTGTTCACGCTGGCGACCGATCTCGTGGTCGGCACCGCGCCTGCCGAGCGGGCCGGCTCTGCGGCGGCGCTTTCCGAGACGAGTTCGGAATTCGGTGGTGCGCTCGGCATCGCCGTGCTGGGTTCGGTGGCGGCCGCGATCTACCGCCTGACCGTGGCGGACACGCTGCCGGCGGGCTTGCCTCAGGACATCGCGGTCGCCGCGCGCGATACGTTGGGCGGCGCCATCAGCGGCGCGGCAACGCTGGAGCCGGCGCTGGCCGCTGCGATGACCGAGGCAGCGCGTGCGGCCTATGCCTCGGCCTTCTCGGTGGCGGCATTGATCAGCGCCGCGATCCTGGCAGGTACCGCCTTGCTGGCTTTGATCGTGCTTCGCGATCTGGCTCCGATCGGCGCGGAGGCCGAGCCGGACGACGAATGCCCGGACGCACAAGGTTGTGTCGCGCCGGCTGAGTGAGCGCGGGCCGTTACATCAACCGGCAGGACTGGAGAAGTTCTCGGGCGCCTGAGCCAGGCGCCCAGGCGAAACGCCTCGAGAGGCCTTGCGGCTCAAGGCTTTGGCGGGCGCAAACGATCATGAAGCGATTGGTGCCCAGAAGAGGACTCGAACCTCCACTCCTTGCGGAACACGGACCTGAACCGTGCGCGTCTACCAATTCCGCCATCTGGGCAACGGGCGCTGATGTAGGCGGGCAGGGCGATTAAGTCAACGCGGTTTTTGGTCCCCCTCGCGGCGAGGGCGCCGCTGCTACAGCACGTCCTTCGACGCCACGGTCGAATCCGCGTTGAGCTTGTAGACGATCGGCACGCCCGTTCCGAGCTCGAGCTTGACGATCTCCTCGCCGGTCATGCCGTCGAGCGCCATGATCAGGGCGCGCAGCGAATTGCCATGCGCCGCGACCAGCACCGTGCCGCCACGCAGCACATGCGGCTGGACGATGTGGATGTAATAAGGCCAGACGCGCGCGCCGGTGTCCTTCAGGCTTTCGCCGCCCGGCGGCTCGATATCGTAGGAGCGGCGCCAGATGTGGACCTGCTCCTCGCCCCATTTCTTGCGCGCATCGTCCTTATTGAGGCCGGAGAGGTCGCCGTAGTCGCGTTCGTTCAGCGCTTGATCCCTGATCGTCCGGAGATTGCCTTGGCCGACGGCGTCGAGAATGTGCTGGCAGGTCTTCTGCGCCCGCTGCAGCACAGAGGTGAAGGCGATGTCGAACTTGATGCCGCGCGCCGCGAGTTTTGCGCCGGCGTCCTTCGCTTCCGTGTGGCCGAGCTCCGTCAGGTCGACGTCGCGCCAGCCGGTGAACAGGTTCTTCAGGTTCCATTCGCTCTGGCCGTGGCGGACGAGCACGAGGGTTCCGGACATTTTTCGGTTCCTATGGCTTGCGGTCGAGGGATACGCCCATCGCCGTCGCGATGAGGCTGAAATCGGATTCCGTCACCTTGAACAGCGATTTGCGGAAATACATTCCCCAATGCTGCCGGTCGGTGACGAAGGAGAGCCTGTCGAGCAAGGGATAGATATCGGCGGGCCGGCTGTCGAGCCACTTCATGCGGCGCATCCAGCCGGTGGTCGCAGACGCCATTTCACGCTGCTCCGGTTCGCCGGGCAGCGCATAACCGATCGCGGTGAAGGCACGCAGCTCGGCGCCCTCGTTCATGCCCTCGCGCGGAGAGTAGTAGGTGACCCAGTCGCCGGCCGCCAGGCGTTTCGCGGCGGCGTGCGTGCCATGCGCGAACATGGCGAAACCGTCGCGCACGCCGATCTCGACATGCCGTCCGGCCGCGACGCCGATCCAGTGCGCCGTCACAGCCCGAGCACGTCGCGCATGGAATAAAGGCCGGGCTTCCTGCTGCGGCCCCAGAGCGCCGCCTTCACAGCGCCGCGCGCGAAGAGGGCACGATCTTCGGCATGATGCGACAGCGTGATGCGCTCGCCGGGTCCGGCGAGGATGACTGAATGGTCGCCGACGACCGAGCCGCCGCGCAGCGTCGCGAAGCCGATCGTGCCCGGCTTGCGCACGCCGGTATGACCGTCGCGCGAACGCACGCTGTTTTCGGCGAGCGCTATGGCGCGACCTTTCGCGGCGGCCTCGCCAAGCAGAAGTGCCGTGCCGGATGGCGCGTCGACCTTCATCTTGTGATGCATCTCCAGCACCTCGATGTCGAAGTCGCCTGCTTCGAGCGCCTTCGCCGCCTGCTCGACAAGCGCTGCGAGCAAATTCACGCCAAGGCTCATATTGCCGGACTTGACGATCGTCGCATGCCGCGCGGCGGCTGCGATCTTGGCATCGTCCTCGGCGGTGCAGCCGGTGGTGCCGATCACATGCACGATACGCGCCTGCGCTGCATAGCCGGCGAACTCGACGGTCGCGACCGGCATCGTGAAGTCGAGCACGCCGTCGGCCTTGGCGAAGGCCGGCAGCGGGTCATCGGTGATGGCGACGCCTAGATGGCCGGCGCCCGCGACCTCGCCGGCATCCTTGCCAAGATGCGGCGAGCCCGCGCGCTCGACCGCGCCGGCGACGCGCGCGCCATCCGTCGCATGAATGGTGCGGATCAGCGCTTGACCCATGCGACCGGCGGCGCCGACGACGACCAGACCCATATCGGATGCGGCGCTCATGGCTTTCTCTTGCCCTTCTTGGCGGCGATGTCGGTGACCGTGACGGCTTCGGTGGAAGCATCGGCGACGAGACCGAGGCCCTTGTCGCCCTGCAGGCTATGGAAGCGCGCATAGATGCCGTTCGGCCGCGCGGCGAGCTCGCGATGCGTGCCCTCCTCGGCGACGAGGCCGGCGTCGAGCACGACGATCTTGTCGGCATTGACGACTGTCGACAACCGATGCGCGATGACGATCGTGGTGCGGTCTTTCATGATGTCGGCGAGTGCGGCCTGCACCTGCGCCTCCGATTCATTGTCGAGTGCGGAGGTCGCCTCGTCCAATACGAGGATAGGCGCATTGCGGATGACCGCGCGCGCGATGGAGATTCGCTGGCGCTGGCCGCCGGACAGCGTGACGCCGTTTTCACCGAGCGGCGTGTCGTAACCGTGCGGCTGCTGGCGGATGAAATCGTCGGCATGGGCGATCCTCGCCGCCGCCTCGATCTCGGCGTCGGTGGCGTCGGGACGGCCGTAACGGATGTTCTCTCGGATCGTGCCTTCGAAGAGATAGGGCTGCTGCGAGACATAGGCGATCACGCCACGCAGCGAAGCCTTGGTGACGGCCGCTATGTCCTGTCCGTCGATGGCGATCGTGCCGGAACGGAGATCGTGGAAGCGGAGCAGCAGCGAGACCAGCGTCGTCTTGCCGGCGCCTGAGCCCCCGACCAGCGCCGTCGTCTTACCCGCGTCGGCGGTGAAGGTGACGTCGCGCAGCACGTCCGGTCCGCCATTATAGGCGAAGGTGACGCCATCGAAGGCGACCTCCGCGCTGGAGACGGCGAGCGGCTTCGCGCCGGGCGCATCGCCCTGGCGCGGCGTCAGGTCGAGGATCTCGTAGATCATGCGCGCATTGACCATCGCGCGCTCGAGATTGACCTGCAGGCGGGCGAGACGGCGCACCGGATCGTAGGCGAGAAGCAGTGCGGTGATGAAGGCGAAGACGGAGCCCGGCGGCAATTGCTGGTAGGTGGCGCGATAGCCGGCATAGGCGATGACGCCGGCGACGGCGAAACCGGCGAGCGTCTCGGCGATTGGCGACAGCCGTTCGGAGACGCGGGCGATCCTGTTCGACCGCCACTCGGCCGACTTGATCAGCGCCGCGAGCTTTTCCGACAGCAGCCGCTCCATCGTGAAAGCCTTCACGATCTGGATGCCCTGCGTCGCCTCCTGCATCGAGCCGATCAGATGCGCGTTCACCTCGACCGACTGGCGCGTCACGGCACGCAGCTTGCGCATCAGATAGGCTGCGGTGATGGCGAGTGGCGGGCCGATGATCAGCGAGAAGAGCGACAGCAGCCAGTCCTGCGTGACCATCACGGCGACGAGGCCGATCAGCGTGACGAGATCGCGCGCGACGGAGGTCAGCGTCAGGCTGAGCAGGTCGCGAATGCCGGTGACGTTCTGGCTGATCTGCGCGGCAAGCTGGCCGGAGCGCGTCTCGGTGAAGAAGCTGATGTCGAGCTTCATCAGATGATCGAACAGCCGCTGCTGGTAACGCGCGACGAGGTTGTTGCCGATCTTGGCCAGGATCACCGCCTGGCCGTAGGTGGCGATACCGCGGATGGTGAAGGCGACGAGGATCGAGGCCGAGATGAGGAGGATCAGGTCTGAGCGCTGACGGTAGAAAATCTCGTCGATCACGTCGCGCATGATCCAGGCGCTGAAGGCCGTGGTGGCGGCGATCGCCAGCAAGCAGGTCACGGCGACGACGTATTGCGGCAGATATTCGCGGCCGTTCTCGGACAGAATCCGCCTGAGCACCGGCCAGATCTGGCCGGTGTCGCCCTTGCCTGTGCTGGATTCAGCCGAACTCAACCGTCCGCGCCACTTTCAAACCATGTCGCAGCAAGCCGATTCCCGCCGCGACCGGCGCTTCTCATAGCGGCAAGGGGGCCGATTGCCTATGGTTTTCCGGCCACGGTCGCGGTCGGGCGGCCGCTCAAGCACTGGTCCAGCGGCGGCCGGAAACCTCCACCCCGAAGCGCGACGGCGTGCGGGCAAAGGCGGCCAGGCCGGCGTTTGCCGCAAGGGGATGGGTGATCACATAGACCGGCATCTCGCGCATCATGGCCGAATGCGGCGCCTTGTCCTCGAAGGCGGCGCGGAAATTGCCGGTTTTCAGCGCCGGCACGATCTTCTGGGCGATACCGCCGGTCAGGAACACGCCGCCGACCGCCTTGAACACCAGCGCCAGGTCGCCCGCGGTGCGGCCAAGGCAAGTGACGAACAGCTCAAGCGCCTCCTCGGCGATAGGATCGGTCTTTTCCAGTGCCGCGGCGGTAATCTCGGCCGGCGCCTGGGCAATGATCGGATCGGGCGGAACAGCAAATGGGCTCGGATATTTGGGGTCGGCACCATTGGCAAGCGCAACCGCGCGGTAGGCGTTGACCAGCCCGCGGCCGCACAGGATCTGCTCGCCCGAGACGCGGCCCTCCAGCGGCTCGATATGCGGCCAAATCTCGTGATCGCGCAGGGTGCGCGGGCCGATATCCATGTGCCCGCCCTCGCCGGGAACGGGAATCCAGGCGCCCTTGGCGTGCACCAGCCCAGCGACGCCGAGGCCGGTGCCGGGGCCAAGCACGACCCGGCCGGCATTGCGCTCGGGCGCGCCGCCACCGATTTTCTCCATATGCTCTTCGCCGAGCGCGACGACGGCCAGCGCCTGCGCCTCGAAATCGTTGAGCACGATGATGTCGGGGATGCGCAGCTTTTCGTGCATCACTTTGGGTTTGACGACCCAGGGGCAGTTGGTGAGGGCGATCTCGTCGCCATCGACAGGGCCTGCGACCGCAAGCACCATCGTCAATGGCTGCAGCGTCGTCTTGTCGAGGATGGCGCTCTGGATCGCATCGTCGATGGTGACGAAGTCGGCCGTCCTGACAATGGGGAACTGTTTCGGCTCGGCGTAGGCGTCCGACAGGATCGCGAAGCGCGCATTGGTGCCGCCAATGTCGCCGATCAGTATCGGAAACTTGAGCACGATCTCGTCGTCGCTATCCGGCATTCATCCCCTCGCACGGACAAGGAATTTCATCCCGCGCCCCTCATGCGGCATGATGGCCGGTCAATCAACGGCGAGATTCAAGTTTTTGCCACCGAAATCAGGGTAAAATTGCTTGTTGCGAGGTGAAATCGGCTGATTGAGCCGGTTCAGTTGCTCGGGCGCGGCTTCGGCATGGGGACTTTGATGTCGGGCGTCGGCGCGAAGGCGCTGGCCGTGGCGGGCAGACCTGCGGGCGCCATCGTCGAAGCCGGCTCCAGGGCAGGTTCCGCCATGGCTGGAGCGGCGGCCATCGCCGTGCCGTTGCCACCAATGGTGACGGCCATCTCGGAAGCGGGCGAGGGAGCGGCGAGCACGGCACGGCACTCCTTCGGCAGGCTGGCCATGGTCATGATATCGCGCGCCTTGGGTTTTACAGGCCCGGTCGCCGGCCGCCAGGGCTCTTCGGTGAACCACCAGGCGAGAGACTCGTCGCAGCCGTCGCTCTTCGGCGTCGCGTCCTGTGGCTTGCAGCCGGCGGATCCCGGCTGGCAGCCGATGCGGATATGGAAATGGTAGTCATGCCCCCAGAACGGGCGGACTTTCCGGAGCCAACTCCGCTCGCCGGTGACGGTTTCGCACAGCTTCTTCTTGATGCCGGGATGGACGAGGATGCGCTCGACCTCCTCGTAGCTCGCCGCGCGCTTCAGGAGTTTTGCGTGCTCCGGTGTCCAAATCCTTTCATCGACAGTCAGGCCGCCCTGCTTGATGACGGAGATGGCGCTCATGTTCTCGCGCTCGGTCGCCGAGAGCGTCTTCGACGGCATCTTGGTGAGCCAGATATCGGCGTCGAGGCCGATCTGGTGCGAGGCGTGGCCGGTCAGCATCGGGCCGCCGCGCGGCTGCGAAATGTCGCCGACGAGCAGCCCCGGCCAGCCATCCTGCGTCGCCTCGCGCGATAGCCGCTCGATCAAATTGATCATCGTCGGATGGCCCCAGCGGCGGTTGCGCGAAAGGCGCATCGCCTGCCAGGTCGGACCGTCGGTGGCGATCGCCATGCCGCCGGAAAAACAGCCCTTGGAGTAGAAGCCATACGATTTCGGCGCTGTCGCCGCCGGCAGCTTCATTCCGCCGAACAGGTCTTTCGCCAGCGGCTCCTTCGCGACCGAGACGGATGCGGGCATCGCCATGGCGAAGGCCGCGGAGACCAGCGCCATGCGGGCGAAAAGTTTCGCGAAACTGCCGCTCATCCCAAAAGTCCTCGTACTCGTGCCGACCCTGCTATCCGATGGTTACCGAAATCTTAAAATCCGGTCATTTCACGACAACGGCATCAGCCTTTGCGGATTGTGCTGCGGGCATCGGCCTCGCTTTCGCCGCGCCATGTTCCGGCATTCCACATCGCGCGGTGCGAAGCCTGATAGTCCGGATAGCGTAGCTGGTAGCCCGTCGCCCTGAGCTTTGCGTTCGCGACACGTTTGTTCTCTCCGTAGAAAGACCGCGCCATGGGCGAAATTTGGGCGGTCTCGAAGGGCTGTTCGGGCGGCGGTTCGATACCCATCAGTTCGGCCGCAAACGCGACGACATCCTGCGGCGGCGCCGGCTCATTGTCGGTGACGTTGAAGATGCCGCCCGTTTTCTGCTCCGCAAGCAGCCAGAGCGCGCCGGCAATGTCCTCGACATGGATGCGGTTGAACACCTGGTCCTTCTTGATCAGGCGCTTCGCCGTGCCGTTCGTCAGATTGACGAAGGCATTGCGGCCGGGACCGTAAATGCCGGAGAGGCGAAGGATGGCGAGCGGCACGCCGACTTCTTCGCCGAGCGTCTGCCACGCACGTTCGGCTTCGAGACGCGCGACCGAGCGGCGTGAGACCGGTTTGCATGCGGACGTCTCGTCGACCCATCTGCCCTGATGATCGCCATAGACGCCGACAGTGGATAGATAGCCGATCCAGCTCAACGCCGGCATTTTTTCCATGATCGTCTCACGCAGCGTGTTGAGCACCGGATCGCCATCGTCGCCGGGCGCGATGGAGACGATGAGATGTGTGGTGCCTGCGAGATTCTCCAGGATCTCAATGGAGGCAGTCGTTCCGTCGAACAGAAGCGGCTCGATGCCTGCGCGCTCCAACTCGCCGAACTTCGCTTGCGAGCGCGTCGTGCCGACGATCTTCGCGCTGCCGATGTTGGCGCGAGCGAAAGCCTTGCAGGAATAGCCGGCGCCAAAAATGAAGAAACGGTCTGTCATGCGTGAGCTGCGATGTTCATGCCGCGTGCGACGGCGATTTCGTCGAGCACGGAAGCGTCTGACTCGATGCGTTCGATCGTCGTTGCGAGCTCCGCGAATTTTTTCGCCGGGATCAGCCGGCTCAGCGCCCAGATCGCAGCCCCGCGCACCAGCGGCGATCGATCTTCGGCGAGTTCACGGAGGCGCACGACGAGCGACGCGTCTCCCGAATTGCCGGCTGCGATCAACACATTGCGCACAAAGCGGTCGCGACCGATGCGCTTGACCGGCGAGCCTGTGAAGAGCGCGCGAAACGCCGCGTCATCGAGCGCCAGAAGGTCGGCAAGTTTCGGTGCGACGAGATCGTCGCGCGCGGCAAGTTTCGCCTCCGCGGATTTTTGTGCGAACTTGTTCCAGGGGCAGACGGCGAGGCAATCGTCACAGCCATAGATGCGGTTGCCGATCGCCACGCGGAACTCATGCGGGATCGGTTCCTTGTGCTCGATGGTGAGGTAGGAAATGCAGCGGCGCGCATCGAGCTGATAGGGCGCGGGGAATGCATTCGTCGGGCAGATGTCGAGGCAGGCGCGGCACGTGCCGCAATGATCGATCTCGGGCGCGTCGGGCTGAAGCTCGGCGGTGGTAAAAATCGAGCCGAGAAAGAGCCAGGACCCGAAGGCGCGGCTGACCAGATTGGTGTGCTTGCCCTGCCAGCCGATGCCGGCGGCTTCCGCGAGCGGCTTCTCCATGACGGGCGCCGTATCGACGAACACTTTCACGTCGGCGCCGCTCGCCGCGGCGATCTTGCCGGCGATCTCCTTTAGCCGGCCTTTGATCACGTCGTGATAGTCGCGGTTCTGCGCATAGACGGAAATCGCACCGCGATCCTTTCGCGCGAGCACGGCAAGCGGATTGCTCTCCGGCCCGTAATTCATACCGAGCATGATGACCGAGCGGACATCGGGCCAGAGCGTCGTCGGGCTGCCGCGCCGTGCGGCCGTCTCGGCGATCCATTCCATCGTGCCGTGCCGACCGTTCGCGACGAATTCCGTGAGGCGGCCGGCGGCCAGCGGCACCGCGTCGGGCGCGGTGACGGCCACGGCGTCGAAGCCGGCTTTCTTCGCCTCGCGATCGATCAGCGCGCGAAGTTTGGCGCCATGGGGCGGTCTAGAAATCGAGGTCCGCATAGTGGGGGGCGGGGGTGAGCCCGCGCACACGGTCGGAGAGCAGCGACCGGAAAGAGGGGCGCGATTTGACACGGCTGTACCAGTCGCGCGCAGCGGGATTATCGCTCCAACTGATTTCGCCGAGGTAATCGAGCACCGACAGCGACGCCGCGGCCGCCAGATCGGCATAGGAGATGCGGTCGCCGGCCAGCCAGTTGCGCGTGCCGGCCAGCCAGTTTGTGTATTTCAGGTGCTGCTTCACATTGGCGCGGGCGGCGCGGATCGCCGCGGCGTCCGGCGAGCCGCCACCTTGCGAGCCCGGGATCATCGGTTTCAGCACGCGCTCGCGCACCAGATGCCGCGTCACCTCGTTCTCGGTCTTGTCGAGATACCATTCAACCAGGCGGCGGATCTCCGCGCGGTCCATCGGATCTTCCGCGAACAGCCGGCGGTCGCGCTTCAGAACGCCGCGCGTCTCGTCGAGATATTCGGCAATCACCGAGGCGCCGCAGATCGGCGCGTCGCCTTCGGCCAGCAGCACCGGTAAAGTGCCGGCCGGATTGAGCGCGAGAAACTCCTTGCGGCGGGCCCACGGCTTTTCCTCGATCAGCGCGAGCTCCTCGCCATATTCGCCGAAGGCGAGCCGGGCGAAACGGCAGGTTGCGAACATGGGATGGTGAAAAAGCGTAAGCATGAGTCCGTGGCAGCTATGGCCAAGCGAAAGCCCAGCCTTTATGTCTCGGGCCGCCGATTCACGGACGGCTGGAAACCTCATACGGAGAGTTCCCGGCCATGACAAGCAAGCCCTCCCCCTCTGCTGCAAGGTGACCCATGGCCGAACAGACAATTGTCGAAGCGCTCCTGCTCGGCGTTCTGGAGGGGCTGACCGAGTTCATCCCGGTCTCTTCGACGGGCCATATCCTGCTGGCGGGGCATTTCCTCGGCTTCGAATCCACCGGCAAGGCGTTCGAGGTTCTCATACAGTTGGGTGCCATCCTCGCGATCCTCAGCGTCTACGCTGCGCGGCTCTGGCGCATGCTGATCGACTTGCCGCGCGACAGGGGGACGCAGACATTTGTGCTCGGCATATTGATCGCTTTCCTGCCGGCGGCGGTGATCGGCTTTCTCGCCCATGATTTTATCAAGACGGTGCTGTTCGAGACGCCGCGGCTGATCTGCGTGATGCTGATCCTCGGCGGCATCGTGCTGCTCGTCATCGACCGCATGCCGCTCAGCCAGAAATACAAGGATGTCACCGAAGTGCCGTTGCTCACCTGCTTCGGCATCGGGCTTATCCAGTGCCTGGCGATGATCCCAGGCACGTCGCGCTCGGGCGCGACCATTGTCGGCTCGCTGCTGATGGGCCTCGACAAGCGCACGGCGGCGGAATTTTCGTTCTTCCTCGCCATGCCGACCATGGCCGGTGCGTTCACGCTCGACCTGGTGAAGAACGCCGACGTGCTAACCGGCGCCGATTTGCCGATCATCGCGACGGGCTTCATCGCGGCGTTCGTCGTGGCGGTGATCGTCGTGCGCTCGCTGCTCGGTTATGTGTCGAAGCGCGGCTACGCCCTGTTCGGCTGGTGGCGGCTGGTCGTCGGCGGGCTTGGACTCGTCGCGCTCGCCATCTGGGGCTAAAGCAATCCCATCACGCCGCGCCGGACCAGATCGAGCGCCAGCACGGTGATGCCGATCCGGAACCATGTCCGGAAGACATTCTCGTCGAGCCTCTCCAGGAGCGTGCTGCCGTAGACCGTGCCGAGATAGCCGGTGACGATCATCGCCGCGACGAGCGCGAACCATTCGTGGAACGCGAAGCCGGCGATGCTGAAGACGATCACCTTCAGCACATGCTGGATCGTCATGCCGCCCGCCATGGTGGCGACCAGCGCCTTGCGATCACCTGGGATCATCTGGGAGAGCAGCGCGGAGAGCAATGGCCCGGTCGCGCCAAGCATCATTGACAGCAGAGCAAGGACCGCGCTCGCGATCGCCAAGCCGGCGCGGCCAATCTCGGCGATGCCCGGGATCGCCGTCCAAGTGATGGCGATGATGAAGGCTCCCAGGATGAGCTTCATGAGCGCGTCGGGGAGCTGAATGACGACGAAGGCGCCGATGACCGCCCCGACGATGCTGCCCGCGAGGAAGGGGGCAAAGACATCCCAGCGTACATACGCGCGCTGATGCCAGGCACGGCCAGAGTTGGAGCCGAGCTGCACCGCGCCATGCACTGGGATCAGCGCGGCGACCGGCACGAAGATGCCCATCAGCGCCAGCATGGCGATGCCCCCACCGATACCGAACGTCGCGGTGAGCGCCGAGGTGAAAAAGCTCGCCACCACCAGCAGGGCTGCGACCCAGACGGGAATGCCGTCCGGCAGGAGACTGGCGATCAAGTCCAAGCGGTTTACTGCTGCGTGATCTGCTTCTTGGTGAACTGGCCGGCGGGGCGATAGCGCCAGAGATAGGAAGGCAGGATCGCCTCGGTCGATTGCGGCTGGATGCCGATGCCGGCGAAGGTGCGCTTTGCCTTCTCGGCCTCGTGCGAGACGAGATTGTCGGTTTCGAGCAACGTCACCTGATCGGAGGTCAGCATCGGATTGGGCAGCATGCCGAGGATCGAGCCCTGCAACCGTGCAATCGACCACGGGATGTGAACGAGCAGCCGCTTCCGGTCGATGACCTCGAGCATCTCCTCCATGGATTCGCGGAAGGTTTTGATCTCCGGTCCGCCAAGCTCATAGATCTTGCCGCCGTCGACCTTGCCGTCGACCGAGCGCGCGATCGCCTCAGCGACGTCACCGGCAAAGGCGAGCTGGAATTTCGTGAGGCCGCCGCCGATCAGCGGCAGGGCCGGCGAGATGCGCGCCATATTGGCGAAACGGTTGAAGAAGGCGTCTTCCTGTCCGAAGATGACAGAAGGGCGGAAGATGACGGCCTTTTTCATCGTGCCGAGCACAGCCTGCTCGCCGCGCGCCTTGGTTTCGGCGTAGCGCGACTTCGAATGCACGTCGGCGCCGAGCGCCGACATATGCGTCAGGCCGGCGCCCGCGGCCTTGGCCGATTCCGCGACGGCGCGCGGGGCCTCCTCGTGAACGGCGGTGAAGGTCTGGCGGCCGGATTCGTGAAGAATGGCGACGAGGTTGACGACGTGGTCGGCGTCCTCCACCGCGCGGTCGATCGACCAGCGGACACGCACATTGGCCTGCACCGCCTGGATCTGGCCGACATTGCCGAGCGGCTGGAGATGGCCGGCGAGATCGGGCCGGCGGCACGCGACACGGATGCGATAGCCGCGCTTGGCCAGCGCCCGCACAACGTGACGCCCGACAAAGCCAGACCCGCCGAAGATGGTGACGAGTTTAGGGGTCTGGGTGACGATGGTCATGGCTGGCTCCACGCGGGCTTTCTCGGCAGTCTCTTAGTCCGTTTCACGGGGAACGCAAATACGGCGATCTAGGGGATGACCAGCTCGATCAGATAGGGTTTGCCCGACCCACGCCCCCGCAGCAGCGCTTCGGCAAGATCAGCCGGATCGCCGAGGCGCTCGGCCGCGATGCCGTAGGCGTCGGCTATCTTCAGAAAATCCGGCGGGGCAGGGGACACACCAACCGGCTCGACGCCGACGCTGCGCATCGATTCCTCGATCTCGCGATAGCCGAGATTGTTCCAGACGACGAAGATCACCGGCGTATTCGCATCCACCGCGGCACCCAGTTCGGGCATAGTGAACTGGAAGCCGCCGTCGCCGGCGAGGCAGACGACGGGCGTCTCCGGCGCGGCGAGCTGCGCCCCGATCGCGGCGGGCGGGCCATAACCCAGCGCGCCGTAGCCGGTGGCGGCGTTGAACCAGCCGCCCGGCCGATCGTGGTCGTAGTAGAGATTGGCGGCGTAGACCGGCTGCGTGGAGTCGCCGACGATGATCGCGCCGGGCAGCGCATTGCGGATCGCCTCGACGGCGGCAAGCTGCGCCCGCATCACCGGGCCGATTTCATCAAGCGCCGCGGCGCGCGTGCGTTCGGCGCGCGCGCCGCCGTCATGCGCGCGGATCTGCTCCGGCAATTCGCCCACCAGCCGTATCAGCGCGTCCTCACAGTCAGCCTGGATGGCGATCGATGCCGGCCGCCGTTCCAATTGCCAGCGGTCGATGTCGATGCGGATCAGGTTTGCCGGCAAAACAAAGCGGCCATTGGCGTACATGTCGTAGTCCGTCGGGCCGAATTCGGTGCCGGCCGCGATCACCAGATCGGCCTCGGCCATCAGTGTCCGCACCGCCTCGAGGCTCGGGCTCGCCGGCACATTGAGCGGGTGCTGGTACAGCAGACCGCGTCCGTTCGCGGTGGTGACGACGGGCGCGTCGAGCCGCTCGGCCAGGACCCGGAGTGCGGCGTCGGCTTTCTTCGCGCCGCCGCCCGCGAGGATCAGCGGCCGCCTGGCCGCCGCGGCGCGCTGTGCCGCTTCGGCGATCGCGCCGGCGTCGGCGACAGGCGGTTTCGCGGTCAGCGGTTCGGGAACCAGTCCGTCCGCCGGCAGGCCCATCACGTCGATCGGGATTTCGATATGGACCGGACCCGGCCGCTCCGAGGCGAAGACGGAAAACGCCCGGCGGATGGCGGCAGGCAGTTGGCGTGCCTCCTGGACGCGCTGCGAATAGAGTGCGACGAGATCGGTCATGCCGCGCTGGTCGGGAAGTTCGTGGAGGTAGCCAAGGCCCTTGCCCAGCGTCGGCTGCGCATTGACGCCGGTGATGACGAGCATCGGCACGGAATCGTTGCGCGCCTGCGCGAGAGCGGTAAGCGCATTGGTGAGACCGGGACCGGTGATGAGCAGCGCGACGCCGGGCTTGCCCGAAACGCGCGCATAACCGTCCGCCATGAAGGCGGCACCCTGTTCGTGGCGCGGCGTGATGTGGCGGATCTGCGAGCGGGCGAGACCGCGATAGAGCTCGACCGTGTGGACGCCGGGAATGCCGAAAACCGTGTCGACGCCATAGGCCTCGAGAAGGGAGATGAGAGCTTCGCCGACCGTTGTCACGCGCGCAGCACCGGTCGCGTCAAACAGGTGGGTCCGCCTTCGCAGGCGATGCAGAGCGCGTCGGCCTCAAAGGTTTGCACCGTGCAGCCGGCGGCTTCCATCGCCGCCTTCGTTTTCGGAAATCCGGCGACGGCGATCACCTCGCGCGGCGCGGTGGGCAGCACGTTGAGGCTGAGGCCAAAGGATGCGTGGAATTCTTCCGCATCGCCTTCGACCAGCCGGATGCCTTTCTCGCGCAACATCTGCCAGAAAGGCGCCGGCAGCAGCGGCGAGAAAACCAGCGCGAGATCGTCGGCCAGCGGCGAGATCACGCTCATCAGATGCAGGCAGGCTTCCTCGCCCTGCCAGAGCGGCAGATCGAAGCCGAACACCGAAACCCCGTGCGGCCCAAGAATGTTGGAGAGCTGCTGGATGCCGGCCTGGTTGGTGCGCACGCCGCGCCCGACGGCCAGCGTGGTGCGGTCTACCCAGACGCAGTCGCCACCCTCGACCTGCCCCGGCTTCTCGATACGCCCGAGGATCGGCACACCCATGCGCTGATAGGCGGCCTCGTGCAGGCCCGGTTCCGGTTCGCGCAATTTCTTGCCCATCGACAGGATGATGGCGCCATGGTCGGTCACGAGCGACGGGTCGTGGGTGAACACCGAATCCGCCAGACCGTCGCCGCTGTCGGCGAGCCAGTCGATCGTTGCACCAGAAGCTGTGACAAGCTCGGCGAGCGCTCTGTGCTGTTCCGCAGCCCGGACAGGGTCAAACGTCGGGCCATAATGCCATTTGGCAGCGTCGGCGCCCCGCATGGCGCCGGCGGCCGAGCGCATGATGACGCGCGCCAGCGGCGCCGCCATCGACTGCGCACCATAAGCATTGGACGGGCGGATATTCATGCAAAACCTCGCTCTGCCGGCTGATCTAGCGGTCTGCTCATCCCGAGGGCAAGCCCCGGAAACGGCACAAGATTGCGCCAGACCGGTTGACGGCGGGAAGGACTGCGGTCCATCCTGTCCGAACAGGGGTAAGCGTGACGGGTTCCATGGGACGAGTCCAGCAGCCGGCGAAAGACCGGACGCGACGCGGAGTGACACCGGCATGACGGCGATACCCGCCGTCCGTGTCACCAAGGTGCCCGCCGAAACCGGCGCCGCCGAAGCCATTCATGTCGAAAACCTGCATAAGAAATTCGGCCAGTTGCATGTGCTGAAGGGCGTATCGCTGTCGGCGCGCGACGGCGAGGTGGTTGCCATCATCGGCGGCTCCGGCTCAGGCAAGTCGACGCTGCTGCGCTGCATCAACTGCCTGGAGAACCCGACCAGCGGCATCATCAGGGTCAATGGCGAAGAGATAAAGCTGAAGTCCGACGGTCATGGCGGCTCGATGCCGGCCGAGCGTCGCCAGATCGAGCGCATCCGCTCCAAGCTCGGCATGGTGTTCCAGAGCTTCAACCTGTGGAGCCACATGACGCTGATCGAGAACGTCATCGAGGTGCCGGTGCATGTGCTGGGCGTGCGCAAGGACGAAGCGATCGCCAGCGCGGAAAAACTGCTGGCGCGCGTCGGCCTCTCCGAGAAGCGCGACGTCTATCCGGCCTTTCTGTCAGGCGGACAGCAGCAGCGCGGCGCGATCGCGCGTGCGCTCGCCATCCAGCCGCGCGTCATGCTGTTCGACGAGCCAACCTCGGCGCTCGATCCGGAGCTCGTCGGCGAGGTGCTGAAGGTGATCGCCGATCTCGCCAATGAAGGCCGCACCATGGTGCTGGTCACGCATGAGATGAAATTCGCGCGCCAGGTCGCGACGCATGTCGTCTATCTCTACAACGGTCAGGTCGAGGAAGAGGGATCGCCCGAGGAAATTTTCGGCGCGCCGAAATCGGAGCGGCTGAAACAGTTCATCAAGAATGTCGGTCACTAGCGGGCCGGGGAAGAGGGAACCAGAAAATGAATGGGAGAACCAGCATGAAGACAATGATCAAAGCGGCGGTGCTCGCCGCCGCGTTCGGCGCATCGCTTGGCGCAGCTACCGCGCAGGAAGTGAAATTCGGCATGGCGCCGGAGCCATATCCGCCGTTTGCGTCGACGGATGCGTCCGGCAAATGGGTCGGCTGGGAAATCGAGCTCATGGACGCGGTGTGCGCCGAGGCGAAATTGACGTGCACGATCGTGCCGACCGCCTGGGATGGCATCATCCCGGCATTGACGACAAAAAAGATCGACGTGATCTGGAACTCGATGTCGATCACGCCGGAACGCATGCAGACGATCGACTTCACCAACAAATACTACAACACGCCGACCGCCATCATTGGACCGATAAGCGAGAAGTTCGGCGCGACGCCGGCCGACCTGAAGGGCAAGATCCTCGGCGTGCAGGTTTCCACCACGCACTCGGCCTATGCGAAGAAGCACTTCGCCGAAGCCGCGGAGATCAAGGAATACCAGACGCAGGATGAAGCGAACCAGGATCTGGCCGCCGGCCGCGTCGACGCGGTGCAGGCGGACTCGATTGCGCTCGATGCATTCCTGAAGTCGGACCAGGGCAAAGCCTGCTGCGACCTGAAGGGCCATGTCGCCGAGGATGCCGAAATCCTCGGACCTGGCGTCGGCGGCGGCGTGCGCAAGGAAGACACGGAGCTGAAGGAGAAGCTCAACGCCGCGATCAAGGCTGTCCGCGACAACGGCAAATACGACGAGATCACCAAGAAGTACTTCGATTTCGACATTTACGGCCAGTGAAATGACCGGAACGCGGGTGAGTTTTTGCCCCTCACCCTTACCCTCTCCCCGCTTGCGGGGAGAGGGGATCGTCTGAGGACAGCGCGATCGAAACGCTCCTGACCCCCTTGCTCCAGGTCGGCACGCTGGAGCTGCTTGCGCCCTATCCGCCGGGTTGGGGCGGCAATCTCCTGCGCGGGCTGGTCAACTCGATTTACATTGCCATCGGCGCCTATGCGCTCGGCCTTTTGATCGGCACGGCGGGCGCGTACGGCAAGCTTTACGGCGGGCCGATCACGCGCGACCTGCTCGAGGTTTACACGACTGTCGTGCGCGGTGTGCCGGAGCTGATCCTGATCCTGCTGCTCTATTACGCCGGCGGCGACCTCATCAATCGCGTGCTGGTCGGGATCGGATCTTCGCCGGTCGACATCAACGGCTTGATCGCCGGCATCGTTGTGCTTGGTGTCGTGCAAGGCGCCTATTCGACCGAGGTGCTGCGCGGCGCGATCCTTGCCGTGCCGCAGGGCCAGATCGAAGCGGCGCGCGCTTACGGCATGCCGCCGATGCTCTTGATGCGGCGCATCACGCTGCCGGCGATGCTGCCCTTCGCCATTCCAGGCCTCGCCAATCTCTGGCTGATCGCGACGAAGGACACTGCGCTGCTCGCAGTGGTAGGCTCGTTCAGCGAACTGACGCTGGAGACGCGGCAGGCCGCGGGTGCGACCAAGGCTTACTTCACCTTCTACATGGCGGCGGGTGCGCTCTATCTGCTGCTGACGCTCGTCTCCAACATCGTGATCGCCCGCGTCGAGAATTGGGCGCGCCGCGGTATGCCGTGGGTTGGAGGCCATTGATGAGCGTCGCGGACATCACCGTAGCGCCTGCCACGCGAGCGTCGCTCTGGCTGCAGCCGCACCGTATTGGCTTGATCCTTGTGGCGATCGGTCTGGTGCTGCTCGCCGCCTTCACGATGCGCTGGGACTGGATCCCGAACTACACCGGCCTCGCGCTGAGGGGCCTCTGGACGACCATCTGGTTGCTGGTGGTGACGTCAGCGCTCGGTCTGCTGCTGGCGATCCCAATCGGGCTTGTGCAGGTGACCGGCCCGCGCTGGCTGTCCTATCCCGCGCTGTGGTTCTGCACGGTCATCCGCGGCACACCGCTCCTGCTTCAGCTCTGGCTGCTCTATTACGGCCTTGGCTCGCTGTTCCCGCAATTTCCATGGATCCGCGAATCCTTCCTGTGGCCGTATCTTCGCCAGGCGTGGCCATACGCGGTGCTGTCGCTCACGCTCTCCTACGCTGCCTATGAAGGCGAGGTGATGCGCGGCGCCTTTGCCGGCGTGGCGCGCGGGCAGCTCGAAGCGGCGCGCGCCTTCGGCATGCGGCGCTGGACGGTCTTTCGCCGTATCTGGCTGCCGCAGGCTTTACGCAGCGCGTTGCCGACGCTGGCCGGCGAGACGGTGCTGCAGTTGAAGTGTACGCCGCTGGTCGCGACCATCACTGTCATCGACATTTATGCGGTGGCGTCGCGGGTGCGGCAGGACACCTTCATCATCTACGAGCCGCTGCTGCTGCTTGCACTGATCTATCTCTGCATGACCGGCGTCCTCGTCTTCCTGTTCCGCAAGCTCGAGGCGCGGATTCCGAACCGGCTCGGTTGAGCCGAAAAAATCTTTGAACCTTCCACTGGTTCGCCGCGACACAATCACGTCAAGGGCGCACTGGTCGCCGTCAGTCACCGGACCTGAGGAAAGCCGGCGCGGACCGTCCCTCCTTGACCTTTTCGCGAACCCTCCCCGACTGCCGGTCTGGATCCTCCCCGAATCCAGGCCGGCTCTTCCTTGCGCCGTGAAGTGGGACAGGCAAAGGTGCGTGATGGAGGGACGCATGGCGAAAACAGACACGGTGAGGCTTTCGCTCGACGAAGCGCGGCGGCTTTGCATCGATGCGGCGATGGCAGCGGGCGCGCGCCGCGAGACCGCGGAGCCGCTGGCGATCTCCGCTGTCGCTGCCGAAGCAGACGGCCAGCCAACCGTCGGCATCAGCCATTTCATGGATCATCTGACGGCCATCGAAGCCGGCCGCATCAACGGCAATGCGTTGCCGGAAATCACGCGGCCGGCAAAAGCGATCTTCGTCTCCGACGCGAACGGCGGCGCGGCGCAACCGGGCTTCGATCTTGCCTTCGATGATTTCGTTACGACCGCGCAAGATTTCGGCGTCGCCGTGTTCGCGCAGAAGAACGCCTTCACCTGCGGCTCGCTCGGTTACTTCGCCGGCCGTCTCGCGGAACGCGGACTGGTCGCCTTTGCGGCGACCAATGGTCCCGCTCTCGTCGCGGGTTCAGGTGGCACGAAACCTGTCTATTGCACCAATCCGCTCGCCTTTGCCGCGCCCAGCGCGGACGGCGTGCCGCTGCTGATCGACCAGGCGTCGAGCGCCACCGCCTTCGTCAACATCCGCCGCGCAGCGGAAGAAGGCCGTAGCATTCCGGAAGGCTGGGCGCTGGACAGCCAAGGCAAGCCGACGACCGATCCGGCGGAAGCTGTGAAAGGCACGCTGCTCGCCTTTGGTGGCGCGCGCGGTGGCAACATCGCGCTGATGGTGGAGGTGTTGGCCGCCGGTGTGGGCGGCGCGACATGGTCGGTCGATGCGCCGCCATGGGGTGCAGGCAGCAAGGGACCGGGATCCGGTCTCTTTATCGTTGCCATCGCGCCAGAACTGATCGATCCGGATTTCCAGCAGCGCGTCGCCGCTCATCTCCGGCGGCTCGCGGCCGATTACGACGTGCACATCCCTGGCCGCTCAAAGGCCGAAGCGCGGAAGACGTCAGAACAGGAAGGGATAGTCATCTCGGCCGAGCTGCATGCGCAGCTCTTGCAATGGATCGCCAGCTGACCTCTTAGGCCCTCGGACATGAAAAAGCCCGACCAAAGCCGGGCTTTTTTGCGTGAGACGGTTCGCTAGTGACGGGCGAGCCAATCATCGATTTCGCGCTCAGCGTCGGCTTCTGCCTTGCCGTAGTGCTTCTGGATCTTGCCCGCGAGTTCCTTGCGCTTGCCCTCGATCACATCCAGATCGTCATTGGTGAGCTTGCCCCACTGCTGCTGGGCCTTGCCTTTGAACTCTTCCCAGTTCCCTTCAACCTGATTCCAGTTCATCGCAAAACTCCTTTCGTTTGAATGGGATAGCGCAGAAAATTTCGCGCCGTCTCCTATCAACGCGCCAAGTCCGGCCTCGTTCCACGCCGCATTCCGGCAAAGAAAACCTCGCCGGATCGCTCCGGCGGGGTTCGTATTTCAACTCGGAGACGATCAGTCGTCCGCCCGATTGCGGGGGCAATCAGTCGTCCTTCGTCTGCTTCTTCAGCGCCGCGCCGAGAATGTCGCCGAGCGACGCGCCGGAGTCGGTCGAGCCGTACTGGGCGACCGCTTCCTTCTCTTCGGCGATTTCCAGCGCCTTGATCGAGATCGACAGCTTACGGGTCTTCTTGTCGAAGGCGATGACGCGCGCATCGACCTTCTGGCCGACCGCGAAGCGTTCCGGACGCTGCTCGTCGCGATCGCGCGACAGGTCCGAGCGCTTGATGAACGTCTCGATGCCGTGATCGACCAGACGGACGTCGAGGCCGCCATCCTTGATCGCGACGACTTCGGCGGTCACGACGGCGTTCTTGCGTAGCTCGCCGGAGGCCGCGGCGGCGCCGACGGAATCCTTCTTGAGCTGCTTGATGCCGAGCGAGATACGCTCCTTCTCCTGGTCGACATCGAGCACCTGGGCTTTGACCACGTCACCCTTGTTGTACTCTTCAATGACCTGCTCGCCCGGACGGTTCCAGTCGAGGTCGGAGAGGTGAACCATGCCGTCCACGTCGCCTTCCAGGCCGATGAACAGGCCGAACTCGGTCTTGTTCTTGACCTCGCCCTCGACCTGGGAGCCGACCGGATGGTTGCGGGCGAACGCTTCCCACGGATTCTCGAGCGTCTGCTTGAGGCCAAGCGAAATGCGGCGCTTCGACGGATCGACCTCGAGCACGACAACGTCGACTTCCTGGGTCGTCGACAGGATCTTGCCGGGGTGCACGTTCTTCTTCGTCCACGACATTTCCGAAACGTGGATGAGGCCTTCGATGCCCGGCTCCAGCTCCACGAACGCACCGTAGTCGGTGATGTTCGTGACGGTGCCGCGGATCTTCTTGCCGAGCGGGAACTTCGACCCGATATCGCCCCACGGATCCGACTCGAGCTGCTTCATGCCGAGCGAGATGCGGTGGGTTTCCTGGTTGATGCGGATGATCTGCACCTTCACCGTCTGGCCGATGTTCAAGATCTCGGTCGGATGGTTGACACGGCGCCATGCCATGTCGGTGACGTGCAGCAGGCCGTCGATGCCGCCGAGGTCGACGAACGCACCGTAGTCGGTGATGTTCTTGACCACGCCCTCGACCACCTGACCCTCTTCGAGGTTCTGGACGATCTCGGAGCGCTGCTCCGCACGGCTCTCTTCAAGCACGGTGCGGCGCGACACGACGATGTTGCCGCGCCGGCGATCCATCTTGAGGATCTCGAACGGCTGCGGGTTGTGCATGAGCGGGGTGACGTCGCGGATCGGACGGATGTCGACCTGCGAACGCGGCAGGAAGGCCACGGCGCCGTCGAGATCGACGGTGAACCCGCCCTTGACCTGGTTGAAGATGACGCCCTCGACGCGCTCGCCCTTGGCGAACTTCTCTTCGAGACGGCCCCAGCTCTCTTCGCGGCGGGCTTTGTCGCGCGACAGCATGGCCTCGCCAAGCGCGTTCTCGATGCGCTCGACATAGACTTCGACCGTGTCGCCGACCTTCATCTGGCCGTCCTTGGCCTTGGCGCCGAATTCCTTCAGCGCGACGCGGCCCTCAACCTTGAGGCCGACGTCGATGATGGCCATGTCCTTTTCGATCGCGGTGATCGTGCCGCGCACGACCTGACCTTCGCCGGAATGGCCATCGGAAAATGATTCTTCGAGGAGCGCGGCGAAATCGTCGCGCGTGGGATTAGCTTTGGACATTGATGCTCCTGGAGAGCCCCGCTCTTTCTGGCGAGGCGTGCGCCTGGGTTAGCGTTGCGGTTGCCTGCCGGGACATTCCGGGCAAAGCCATCTACGGCAAGGCCCTTGGGTGCCGCTTTCGCGACGTCGGCGCATGAAGAATGCTGGCAGGCGGTTCGAGGCTTAGATGGTGTTCAACGCCTTGTGGCGCAACCATTCAGGCCTTGTTTCTCTTGGCCAGAACGCCATCGACGATGGCACGGGCCGCCTGAAACGCGGCCTCTATAGACATTTCGGACGTATCGAGCAAGTGCGCATCGGGCGCGCGCACCAGCGGTGAGTCCGCCCGGCCCATGTCGCGCTCATCCCGCCGCCGGATGTCGGCCAGGATGTCGGTGAGGCTCGCCGTACCGCCGCGCGACTGGATGTCCCGCAGCCGGCGGCCGGCGCGGACCTCCGGGCTGGCGGTGACGAAGAGCTTCACATCCGCGTCCGGACAGACCACCGTGCCTATGTCGCGGCCGTCGACCACCGCGCCGCCCGGTTGGCGGGCGAAGTCGCGTTGTTTGTCGACAAGAATCCGCCGGACCGACGGAAATACGGCCACTTTTGAGGCAGCATCAGCCACCGCATGGGCCGACAGCGCCTCGCGGTCGAGATGGCCAAGATCGACCTGACGTGCCGCGGTCTCCGCCGCCGACACATTGTCGAGGGGCAGGCCGTGGGCCAGCAGCGCATGCCCGACGGCGCGGTAGGTGAGCCCCGTGTCGAGATGCGGCAAATGGTAATAATCCGCCAGCCGCCGCGCCAGCGTGCCTTTACCGGACGCGGCCGGGCCGTCGATGGCGATGAGGAGGGGAGCAGGCATCGTCGTCTAATTCCGTTTGATGGCCATCGTCATGCCGGCTCTTACAGCTGCGCTGATGCGTGCAGCCAGCATCCTCGTGAATGTCTCTGAAAATCGGCCAAGCGGGTCGGTCGACTGAAAATCGTAAAGCCGCGTCTGCAAGGTGATGTTGAGTTCGTCGATGACAAGCCAGCACCGACTATCGAGTCCACCTAGCGATCTCTCCTTGGCCGGGATTTCTATAGCTTCGCGCGACTCGTCGGGTTGCTGTGTCGTGATGGCGAACAGGTAGAGACGCGGCGGGTTCCAAGTCGATCGGAATATCAGAGCGCAAGGCCGCACCTTTCGCCCGGACTCCTCGCCTGTCCTGTGTTGTCGAAGCCAGAGATAGTTATAGGCGTAGATTTCCCCAGGTTCGAACGAACTCATCCGTTCTTGACCAGCTCATTGAGGCCGGCCAGAAGTTCGTCCCGTACATCATCCGGCATGTCATGGATGGAGTAAGCGCGCGGATAGGTCAGCCGTTCGAACTCGGCGATCGACATGACGACGACCTTCGGCTTGCCGTGTTTGGTGAGCGTCACCGGAGCCGCGAGCGCGGCATCCAGAACCTCGCCAGACTGGCGGTTCAGGTCGGAGAAGGCAAAGGTCTTCATACTGTGGCTTTCCTACGTGAAATACGTATATCACGTAGGTTTTGTTCGCGCCAGCCTCACCCAATCTCCGCTCCCAATCTCGTCATCAATCCCATGAATTCCGGGAAACTCGTCGCAATCATCGCCTGATCGTCGATGGTGACCGGCTTTTCCGTGACCAGCCCCATGACCAGGAAGGCCATGGCGATGCGGTGGTCGAGATGCGTGGCGACAATGCCGCCGCCAAGATCCTTGCCGCCGGGCTTTCCGCGGACGGTCAGCCAGTCCTTGCCCTCGGTGCAGTCGACGCCGTTGGTTTCCAGCCCGCGCGCCACGGCGGCCAGCCGGTCGCTTTCCTTGACCCGCAACTCGTCCAGACCCTGCATCAGCGTCTCACCCTCGGCGAATGAGGCGGCGACGGCCAGCACCGGATATTCGTCGATCATCGACGGCGCGCGATCGGCCGGCACGGCAACGCCCTTCAGCTCGGAGCCGCGCACGCGCAGGTCGGCGACGTCCTCGCCGCCGGCATTGCGTGGATTGAGCACCTCGATTTGCCCGCCCATTTCGTGCAGTGTGAGCATAAGCCCGGTCCGGGTCGGGTTCATGAGCACGTTCTCGATGGTGACGTCCGAGCCGGGCACGATCAGCGCCGCGACCAGCGGGAAGCTGGCCGAGGAGGGATCGCCAGGCACGGCGATGACCTGGCCGGCGAGCTTCCCCTGGCCCTCGATGCGGATATGGCGGACCTTGTCTCTGTCGGTCTCAACCTCAAGGTTGGCGCCAAAGCCGCGCAGCATCTTTTCCGTGTGGTCGCGCGTCATGATCGGCTCGATCACGGTGGTGACGCCCGGCGTGTTCAGGCCCGCAAGCAGCACGGCTGACTTCACCTGCGCCGAGGCCATCGGCACGCGATATTCGATCGGCGCGGCGGTCCTAGGTCCGCGCAGCGTCAGCGGCATGCGGTCGCCTGATGCGGCCTTGACCACCTGCACGCCCATTTCGCGCAGCGGATTGAGCACGCGCGCCATCGGCCGGCTCTGCAACGAGGCATCGCCGATGAAGGTCGTTTCCATGTCATAGGTGCCGACGAGGCCCATGGTGAGCCGCGAACCGGTGCCGGCATTGCCGAAGTCGAGCGGCGCTTGCGGTTTCAGCAGGCAACCATTGCCGACGCCCTGGATGATCCATTCGCTCCCGCGCTTCTCGATACGGGCGCCCATCGCCTTCATGGCCTCGCCGGTGCGCATCACGTCCTCGCCCTCGAGCAGGCCGGTGATGCGGGTTTCGCCGGAGGCCAAGCCGCCGAACATGAAGGAGCGGTGCGAGATCGATTTGTCGCCCGGCACGCGGGCAGTTCCGCGCAAGGAGTCCGAACGCCGCGCGGTCGCGGGTCTTGGTTTGGCGTCATGCGCCATGGCAAATGTCCTGGGATTTATGCGGCAGGCTGCGCGTCGGGCAGGATAGGCCGCGAGTGGTCGTTGGTGCGAAATTGTCCTAGCACGGGGGCACCGGGTCCGTCATCCCGAAAAAATATCGGGCGAAACCGCGCTGTTCCGGGGGTTTTCGGAGCACATCATTTCGCTTTGACAGGGGCCGAAACTGTGGCTAAGGGACCACCTCTTTTTGGACGACGAGGCTTACGGTGGCTAAAACCCAACTTGGTACCAAGCGGATCGATCCCGAGACGGGCCGGAAATTCTACGACCTGAACAAGGATCCGATCGTTTCGCCCTATACGGGCATCTCCTACCCGCGCTCATACTTTGACTCCGGCAGTGCCTCGGCTGCCGACGAGGAAGAAGAAGAGGTCGAGGCCAAGGAAGTGGACAACGAGGAAGAGGGCGCGGAACTCGTTTCGCTCGAGGAAGCCGATGAAGAGGCAGCGGGCGGCGACGATGCTGCCTCTGACGATGATGACGATGATGTCGATCTCGGCGACGACGATGACGACACCTTCCTCGAAGAGGAAGAGGAAGACGACGAGAGCGTCGACGACATGGTCAATGTCGGCGACGACGACGAGGAAAGCTGAGCGGCGCGCCGCTTAAGGGGCGGCGGACGTCGCGCCTGATAACACTTGATCTTACGAAGGGGCGGGGTTAGAAGCCGCCCTCAAACGGCGGTCCTCCGGGATCGCCGGATACGGCGGGGCGCACCAAAGCCCCGTTCGACCTCTTCGCCGGAATGGGCGTCCCATGGACGCGCGGGACGGTGCCGGTAAGGGAGCCCGTAGGCGCCGCTTAATGCCGGATGTGGGGCCATAGCTCAGTTGGGAGAGCGCTTGAATGGCATTCAAGAGGTCAGGGGTTCGACTCCCCTTGGCTCCACCAAATCTCTCCAATGCATATGTAACTGCTATTTCGACCGTGCCTTAGCCGCCTCCTGCAGGTCGACGAACTGTACGCCTCGGCGGGCGCGCTGCGCCCATTCTGAGTGCTGGTCGAGCTCCAGATAGCGTTTCCACCAGAGCCGGGCTTCGGAAAAATTGCTGGCGTCGAATTCGAGCGCGGCGAGGTTGAAGACCGGATCGGCATAGGATGCGTCGAGGTCGATCGCGCGCTTCAGGTGCCGCCGCGCGCCGTCGAGCTTGCCCTGCTCGCGCAGCAATCCGCCGAAATTGAACCAGGCCTCGGCAAAGCCCGGGTCGAGCTTCACCGCACGCAGATAATACCGCTCGGCGTCGGCCGGCTGGCCGGCCTCATGCAGGCAGTTTGCGAGATTGAAGGCGAGCACCGCGTCATTCGGATCCATGGCGATGCAGCGACGGTAGGCGTCGATCGCCGTCGTGTAGTCGCCCGACGCCTCCGCCGCTTCGGCGCGCACGAACAGTTCGTCGAGGTCGGTGTCGCCCTGCGAGGGCATCGGCAGGCGCAACTGCCCGTCTAGCTCGCTCTGGCCGTGCGGCGTGCGCGCATGAATGCCGGCGCGTTCGTCGACCTTGAGCGTCAGCGCGGTCAGCGCTTCCGGTTCGCCGGAGCGGTGGATCGAGCGCGCAATCGTTAGCCAGTCCGCGCCGTCTGCAACTAGTCCGGCATACTTCTTGGCGAGGATCAGGTCGCGGAACGAGAACGGCTCGTGATCCTCCTCGAAGGCGTCGAAGAGGGCAAGCATGTCGAGGTCATTGAGCGGCAGCTTCGCCTGGTCGCTCAGCGCCTCGCGCGACAGCACGCCCTGCTGCGCGCTGCGTTCCATGAGACCAAGGCGGCGCAGGAAGGCACATTCGCCGATGATCTCGCGGCCGCCGGCGGCTTTATGCATCGCTTCGATGTCGGACGCCTTGGCGCGCTCGAGCAGGCGGCGCCCGAACACGACGGTCGTCGTGCGGCGCGTGATGCCGCGGCGGATGATGCGGCCCTGCCGTTTGACCTCGCGAACCGCAAGCCGGAAGGGGAACGCCGCAAGCGCCCCTACCAGCCCGAAGCTCGTGTGGGCACTCCGCATCAGCCTTTCTTGGAGCCCTTTCCAGCCGCTTTCTTGGCGGGTGCTGCTTTCGCGACCGGTTCGGCCTTCGGCTTGCTCTTCGCCGCCGGCTTCGACTGCGACAGGCTCTGCTTCAGCGCATCCATCAGGTTGATGACGTTGCCACGTTCAGGTGCCGCGGCGACGATCGGCTTGTGGCCTTTCAGCTTCTGCTTGATCATCTCCATCAGGGCCGTCTCGTAGCGATCCTCGTAGTTCTCCGGCTCGAACTTCGTTTCCTTCTGTTCGATCAGCTTCCTGGCGAGGTCGAGCATTTCCTTCTCAGGCTTACCGACCGGGATGTTGCCGAAATATTCGGCCGTGCCCCGCACTTCGTTCGGGTTGCGCAGCGTCGACACGAACATGCCGTTTTCGCGCGGCGAGATCGTTATCACGCGTTCGCGGCTGGAAAGGACCAGCCGGCCGATCGCCGCCTTGCCCGCCTGGCGCATCGCCTCACGCAGCACGACGAAGGTCTCTTCCGCCATTGCGCCGTCCGGCGCGAGATAATAGGGCGAGTCGAGATAGACCGGATCGATCGATCCTTCGTCGACGAATGCTTCGATATTGATCGTATGGCTGGCCTCGATCCGCACTGCCTCGAGGTCGCTTTCGTCGACGATGACGTATTGCTTGGGTTCGTATTCGTAACCTTTGACGAGGTCGGAGCGCTCCACCAGGCCGAGTTCGGGGTCGACCGGCTTCATGTTGATGCGGTTGTGCGTGTCCTTATGAAGCTGGTTGAACGAAATGCGTTCGGCCGTGCTCGTGGCCGGGTAAAGCCGCACCGGGCAGCTCACCAGACTCAGTTTAATGTACCCCTTCCAGCTCGCCCGTGGCGCCATGGAACTCTCCTACGAAACGCAACTATGCCTCTACTTTACCGTCAGAGTCCGCGCTGAACCGTTAATTTCGGCCCAAGGGTCCCCGGAAACTGCCAGAAGTGCGGGCAGCGAAGAATAATTCAAATCTTCAGGAGCGTCGATGGATTCAAGGTCCGCCCAGGAGAGCGGCGTCGAAGCCGTCAGACCGGGCCGGGCGCGGAGCGAATAGGCGGCCGCCGAGGTGGCGCTGCGGGCATTGCGGTGAAAATCGATGAAAATCCGCTTCTTGCGGTTGGCTTTGCCCATGACGGCGGTGAAAACGGCCGGGTCCTTTTTGGCGATGCGCTCGGCAATGTCGCTGGTCGCCTTGTGCGCCTGTTTCCAGTTGAGCGTCGGCTTGACCGGCACGACGATGTGAATGCCGCGGCCGCCCGACGTCTTCACGAAAGGCACCAGCTTCAGCCGCTCCAGCTCGGCTTTGACATGGACGGCGGCCTCGACCACCTCGCGCCAGTTGATGCCTTCGCCGGGGTCGAGGTCGAACACCAGGCGGTCGGGCTTGTCGAGTTTCTTCCGGGTCGAGCCCCAGGTGTGGAACTCGACCACGCCGAACTGCGCCAGCGCCAGGTAGGCCTTGGCGTCCTCGACCGAGATGTAGCTTTTCTCCTCGCCCTCCGAGTTTTCCGTCTCGATCGTGGCGACCGAGGGCGGCATGCCGGAAAAGGCGTGGCGCTGGAAGAAACAGTCCTGCGGCCGGGCAGTCGGGCAACGAACCAGAGAGACCGGGCGCTCGAGAATGTGCGGCAGCATGTAATTGCCGACATGCGCGTAATAGACCGCGATGTCGAGCTTGGTCGGGCCGGTCTTGCCGAACAGCCGCCGCTCCGGATTGGTCACCCAGATCGTGGCGAGGTCGGCTTCCGAGATCAGCTTCTTTGCCGGCGCGGCACCTGCCGAGACTTCCGGCTCGCGCAGGCTCTTGAACACGGCGTGGCGGACATAACCCTCGCCGGTCAGGTTGGAATAGTGGATATGCGCGCTGAGCACCGGCCGCACCGGCACCATGCCTTTCGGCATGTCGTCGAGCGTCGCCGCGCCGCCGGCCAGCGGTCCGACCTTCTGCAACAACGTATGCGCGAGTGCTGAATCCCAACCGGTGCCGACCTTGCCGCAATAGCGCAACTCGCCGTCGACACGTTGCGCGAGCCCGAGCGCCGCAAGGCCCTCCGCCTGGGGCGAGGTCGTGTAGCCGGCGATGATGAAGTCGCCGACCTTTTGCGCCTTGAGTTTCAGCCAGGCGGACGAGCGACCCGATTTGTAGGGCGCGTCGGCGCGCTTCGAGACGATGCCCTCGACGCCCATCTCGCTGGCGCGCTCGAACATGGCCGCGCCGCCGCCAATGACGTGATCTGAAAGCTGGATGGCGAAATTCGAGCGTGTCGGGATGGCGAGCAGTTTCGCCAGCAGGTCCTTGCGCTTCACGAGCGGTGCTTTGCTAAGGTCGTAGCCGTCGAGATGAACGAGGTCGAAGGCGAAGAAGACGAGCCGGCCGTGTGGGCCGGTGGTCAGTGCGTCCTGTAGCAGCTCAAAGCGCGCGATGCCTTGATCGTCCGTGACGACGATCTCGCCGTCGATGATCGCCTCGCGGCAGGGCAGCAGCTTGAACGCATCGGCGAGGTCGCCATAACGATGCGTCCAGTCGAGGCCCGAGCGCGTGACCAACCGCACGGTCCCTTCGGAAACGTAGGCCTGCGTGCGGTAACCGTCGAACTTGATCTCGTGAAGCCAGTCGTCGCCGGCCGGGGCCTTGTCCGCCGGCGAGGCGAGTTGCGGATCGATATGCGCCGGCATCTTCGCTTTCTTCGCGCCGGCGAGCGCGCCGGGTTTCAGGTCAGCCGGCTTGACCGCCTTTGCGGGCTTGGCCGGGTTCACCTTCTTCGACTGCGCCAGAAGCTGTTCGGTCGTCAGCCCGGATTTCACGCTTTCCGGCTGCTCGGCGATGATGTCCCGCTTGGCGTCCGCGGCGAGGTCGCGCTCCTTGAAGAGCAGCCAGTTGACCTTGCCTTTATCGCCCGGCTTGCCCTTCAGCCGCGCCAGCATCCAGCCGCCAATCAGCTTTTCGCCGGCGAGCCGGAATTTGAACGCGCCTTTCTCGAGGCCCGTTTCGACATCTTCCATCGGCGCCCATGTGCCGCGATCCCACAGGATCATTGGCCCGCCGCCATACTGGCCTTCCGGAATGACACCTTCGAAGTCGGCATATTCGAGCGGGTGGTCCTCGGTCTGCACGGCAAGCCGTTTATCGGCCGGATTGAGGGACGGGCCTTTCGGCACCGCCCAGCTTTTTAGCACGCCGCCAACCTGCAACCTCAGGTCGTAGTGGTCCGCCGTCGCGGAGTGCTTGTGGATGACGAAGACATTGCCGTCCGCGACCGCTGCCGCGCCTGACGGTTCGGGCGTCTCCGAGAAATTGCGCTTCTGCCGGTATGCACTGAGCTTCGCCACGCGCGCACGCTAGTGGCGGGCAGGGCAGCAATCAAGCTGCCGACTTTGGCGGAGCCTTATGGGAGTGTGGCCGACTGCGGCAGGACGAAGGGCACGTTACCGACAGGCAGTGCGCCGACCTTGAGGTCGCACTCGAAGACGCGCGCGATCAGGCTGTCGTCGAGCACGTCCTTCGGCGCGCCGGCGGCGGCAAGGCGGCCATTGTGCAGCACGTGCACGGCGTCGGCATACATGGCGGTCAGGTTGAGGTCGTGCAGGATGGCGACGACGCCGCCACCGCGCTTGGCGAAATCGCGCGCGACGTTCATCACCAGAAGCTGGTGGCGGATATCGAGACTGGAGACCGGCTCGTCGAGCAGGAGCCAGCGCGGCGTGCCGTCGAGCACCGGCGCCCAGACCTGGCAGAGGACGCGGGCAAGCTGAACGCGCTGCTGTTCGCCGCCCGAAAGCTCCTGGTAAAAACGTCCGGCAAAGCCGTCAAGGTCGACCTTTGTCAGCGCGCGCTCGGGCAAACGCTGCTCCTCGCCTTGCAGCACGCCGGAGCGGCCGCCGGTGACGCCGAGCTTCACCACCTCGTAGACGGTGAACGGGAAGGACAGCGCCGTGGCCTGCGGCAGCACGGCGCGCGTGGTCGCGGCTTCCCACGGCTTTATGGCGTTAATCGCACGTCCGTTGATCGCGATTCCGCCGTCAAACGGAAGGTCGCCCGACAAGGCTTTCAGGAAGGTCGATTTGCCGGAGCCGTTCGGACCGACGATCGCCGCGATCTCACCTGGGCGAGCGACGAAGTCGATGCCGGTCAGGATGCGTTTGCGGCTAAGGGAAACGGCGACGTCGCGGGCTTCGATCATCATTGTCTCCTAGAGGTGGAGCAGGCCGCGGCGGCTCAGCAGGATCCAGAGGAACACCGGCGCGCCTGCCGCCGCCGTGACGATGCCGATCGGCAGTTCGGCCGGCGCGACGATTGTGCGGCTGACCGCATCGGCGATGAGCAGGAGGCTGGCGCCGAGCAGTGCGGAGGCCGGCAGCAGATAACGGTTGTCCGGGCCGATGGAGAGCCTGAGCAGATGCGGCACGACAATTCCGACAAAACCGATGCCGCCGCTGACCGCGACGGACGCCCCGGTGGCGGCGGCGACTGCGACGATGGCGATATATTTGAAGCGCTGCACCGGCACGCCGAGATGCGCGGCGGTGGCCTCGCCCAATGTCAGCGCGTTGAGGCCCTTGGCGAGGAACGGCGCGGTGGCGACGGCAAGCGCGATGATCGGGCCGATGGCGACGACCTTGACCCAGGTCGCACCGGCAATGGAGCCGAGGTTCCAGAAGGTGATGTCGCGCAACTGCCGGTCGTCGGCAATGAAAACGAGATAACCGAGTAGCGCATTGGCGAGCGCGGCGATGGCGATGCCGGCCAGCAGCATGGTCGCAACCGAGGTTCGGCCTTGGCGAGTCGAGATACGGTAGAGGATGAGTGTCGTGATGAGGCCGCCGGCAAAGGCGGCGACCGGCAGCGCGTAGATGCCGAGCGTGGCCGTGTAGCCGAAGAAGAGCGTCGGGCCGAGCACGATGACCGAGACGGCTCCCAGCGCGGCGCCGGCCGACACGCCGATCAGGCCCGGGTCGGCGAGCGGGTTGCGGAAGAGGCCCTGCATGACCGCACCGGAGACCGCGAGCGCCGCGCCGATCAGCGCGCCAAGCAGCACGCGCGGCATGCGGATATCGTAGATGATGAGCCGGTCGCGCTCGGAAAGCACGCCGTCGCCGCGCAGCCATTCAGCGAGCAAGGTCCACGGCGATGCGTCCGATGCGCCGGCGGTGAGGCTGACGAGCACCGTCGCGCCAAGCAGCACGAGCAGGACGATCAGCGCAAATTTGGCGCGCGCCGAACGGTCGCCCGCCGGCGCGGCAGTGGCGAAGCGCGGCATCACCGCGCGGTCCTCCGCGGCCATCAGTTCTGCGGCAGCGAACTGCCGTAGAGTGCGGCGGTGAGGTCGCGCGCGGCGGCCGCGGTGCGCGGACCGAAACCGAGCAGGTAAGCGCCGTCCATGCGCACGATCGCCTTGTTCTGGCCAGCCGGCGTCGAGGCGATCGCCGGGTGCGCGATAAGTTGCGCGTCCAGTGCGGTGTGGTCGTCGCTGCCGGTGCGGTTCATCATCAGGATGAAGTCGGGCTTGGCTTCGAGCACCGCTTCGTCGGTGAGTTGCTTATAGCCAGGGAAACCGGCAACGGCATTGTCGGCGCCGGCCAGTGCGAGGATGCCGTTGGCGGCGGTGCCTTCGCCCGCGCCGAGTATCTTGCCGTCCTGGAAGCTCAGGATGAAGAGGACGCGCTTCTTCTCCTTGATGCCTGAAATCAGCGCCTCGGTCTTGGCGAGGTCGGCATCGACGGTGGCGGCCAGCGCCTTCGCCTTATCGTCGACGCCGAGCGCATGGCCGACCAGCTCGATCTTCTCGATGATGCCTTCATGTGTGTAGGCATCGGGAATCTCGACATAAGGCAGGCTCGCCTTCTTCAGGACATCAACCGCCTCGCGCGGGCCGCTGCCGTGAATAGCGATGATCGCGGAAGGGTTCACCGAAAGCACGCCTTCGGGGGATAGCGCGCGCATATAGCCGACATCAGGAACCTGGAAGGCCGCTTCCGGGAAGACGCTGGTCGAGTCGCGGCCGACGAGCTTCTTCTCCTCGCCGAGCGCATAGACGATTTCTGTGATCGAGCCGCCGACCGCGACAATGCGCGAGGTGTCCGGAATGACGGTCACACCTTCTTCGGCGAGTGCCGAACCAAAAGTCAGAAAAGCAAAGGCGGCGACGCCGGCGGCGCGGCGCGTAAAACGCAACATGCTCATGGAAGTCCTCCTTAGGCCGCGGTCGGTACGGGAAGACGCGGCAGATTCTCGGCGAGGAAGCGCCAGTCGGTGCGCTCAACTTCACCCTCATGGCGCTTGCCGAAGAACTGGATGATCATCTGGCCTTCGGCGTCATAGGCCTCGAGCGAGGTCACGTGCCCGTCCTTGGTCGGCTTGCGCACCGCCCACAGCTCACGGACATGGTCCAGCCGCAGGTGCAGGTGGAATGTCTCGTCCATGATGTTGATCCACGGACCCATCGGCGCGACCTTCTTGATCGGCCCGGAATGGATCTGGATGCAGCCGGCGCTGCCGACAAAGCACATGATCGGGATTTCACCGTCGACGGAATGGTTGAGCATCGCCGGCAGCGCGCTCGCGTCGAGCGTCCAGGCGTAATCCTCGCCGACCATGCGCATCGCCTGCTGGCGCGACAGCTTGAGCTGACGCAGCATGCCGAAGAACTGATGCACGTCGGTCAGCTTGCTCCAGCGGTCACGGAGCTCTTCGACGCTGACGCCGGGTTCGACGACCGGCAAGGCGGGCTTGGCCGCCGGTGCGGCGACCGCGACCGTCTGTGATTGGTCAGCCGAGACAAGCGGTGCGACGAAGGCGTTGAACGCCTCAAGATTCGATGCGGGACGCAGATGAACCTTGTGCACCGCGTTACCGGCCGCGCAGAAGAATTGCAGGCTGCGACGGATGTCGTCGCCTTCCCTCTTCTCGACGAGGAAGCCGTGCTTCCACACATTCGGGAAGATGCGCAGGTCGATCTGCTCGCCCAGCACGAGCGTGCCGCCATCGCCGGCCGACACGTTCTCATAGACGCCGATCTTCTCATGGACGGCGCTTTCGTTGCGGGTCAGCGCCATGACCTCGCCGACCGCCTCAAGGCCCTTGAGAATATCGGTGACGCGCGGCTCGATTCGCGTCGCCCCGTCGCCACACCAGGCAGCGACGAATTCTGCTTCGGAAATGCCAAGCTGCGTCGCGAGATCGCGCTCCCGCATCTTGGGATTGTCTATACGCGCCTGGCGGATCGCTTCTGGCGATGGCTTGGTCGTCACTGTCATGGTCTGCCTATTTGTTGAGGATCAGTTTGCCCTGGCGGGTGATTTTCAGGCGATAGAGCGCGCCGTGATGCTCGATGCCGATCTCATGATCGCCGCGGAACAGAGCCTCGCTGGCAACCGTGCGGGTCGGGAAGCGGACCGGTTCGGGACGTTCGTTCCGATAGAGGGTGCGACGCTCGGAGAAAGAGAAGCTGCGCGGGTCGTGGCTGTTCACGGTTTTCGCCTCCAGGTTTGCCGGCCGCAAGCACCTTTCGGCGTCCCTCGGCGCGGTCAATCAATTGTTGACTCGCATACTCATGTTTATTAGTCAGTGCAATACCGGAGTAAATGAGTCAAGATTTTTGGCGATCCGGAAATTGAAAAAAGATTTCGATGCGAGCGAGCGCAATGCCAGCCGGCACGAAGCACCAAGCATTGGAGTTGGAGATGGGGCCGGTGGCAAGGAATATGGCCGCTCTGCTGAGCGGAGCGGCACTCTCGGTTTTGGCCGTGATGAGCGGAGCGCTTGCGCAGGAAACCGAAGAGACGATCGCGCAGGTTGAGGGAGCAGCGCCGACGCAGCGTCGCGTGACGACCCTGCAACGTATCGTCGTCGGCGCCGGCGTCGAGAAAGTCGCGATCGACACGCCACAGGCCGTCACCGTCAAAAACCAGGAAGACATCGATCTCGAACAGCCGGCTTCGATCATCGAAGCGATCGAAAACATTCCGGGCGTGAATACGACGGGCGCCGACCGCGCCTTCGGCCAGAGCTTCAACATACGCGGCATCGGCGCGCCTGAGTCGGCCGGCGAGGAAGGCCGCATCATCGTCACCGTCGATGGCGCCGTGAAGTACTACGAGCAGTACCGCATGGGCTCCTTCTTCTCCGACCCGGAGCTCTACAAGCGGGTCGAGGTGCTGCGCGGCCCGGCGTCATCGACGCTCTATGGGTCTGGCGCGCTCGGCGGCGTCATCAACTTCACCACCAAGGACGCCTCCGACTTCATCGAGGAAGGCAAGACCGGCGCGCTGAAGGTGAAGGGCACATACAATTCGAACAGGAACGGCTGGATGGGTTCGGCTGTCCTTGCGCATCAGTTTTCGGAAAACTTCGACGTCCTGATTTCTGGCAACTACCGCATGTCTGATCCTTATGAGACGGGCAACGGCACGGTCATCCGGAGTTCCGATTTCGAATCCTGGTCGGGCCTTGCCAAGGCGACC
Source organism: Rhizobiaceae bacterium (assembly GCA_035503715.1). Classification (GTDB taxonomy): domain Bacteria; phylum Pseudomonadota; class Alphaproteobacteria; order Rhizobiales; family Rhizobiaceae; genus OAS926. The sequence continues at coordinate 39,186 of DATJTE010000230.1, forward strand.
GCCAAGGTCGGCGACGAAGGGACGCTGCGCTTCTCCTACCAGCATTGGGATTCGAACGCCGACGATCAGGATTACGCGCAGATCGGCGGCGACGGCATGAATATTTTTGGCACCGTCGATCGGCATGTCGTCGACCGGACGGCTGTCGTGTCATGGGAGGATCCCTTCTCCGACAACGACATGCTGGATCTGAAGGTCTCGGCCTCGTTCTCCGACACCAATGTCGAGCAGACCGACGCTTCGGGCAATCCGGGATTCGGCATCACCTGCGCGACCAGCCTGCTGATATGCGACACCGAGTACGGCTACCAGACCTGGCAGCTTAAGGTCGAGAACACCAGCGAGTGGAGCGGCGACAACTGGGAGAATTACCTCACCTATGGCTGGCAGTCGGCCTACCAGATCCGCACCGCTGAAGCGGTCACGGTCGCCGGCACGCCGGCGGGCATCAACTTCCACCCGGAAGGCGCCGACCTCAAGACCGGCTTCTACGTGCAGGACGAGTTTGTCTGGAATGACCGCCTGACCATCATCCCAGGCGTTCGCATCGACTGGCGCAAGCTGACATCGGACGACTCCACGCTTGTGACAGCCTCGGATTCAGACACGGCGATCTCGCCTAAGATCGCCGCCCACTACCGCTTCAACGACAACTTCGCCGTGTTCGGTTCGGTCGCGCACACGGAGCGCTTCCCGACGCTCGACGAGGTGTTCTCGACGGGTGGATCGTCCAACACCTTCCTGCCGAGCCTCGACCTCGAGAAGGAGCGGGCGAACAATTTCGAGGCCGGTTTCGCAGTGTCGGGTTACGACCTGATGCAGGATGGCGACAGCCTGCAGCTCAAGACGACCGGGTTCTACAACGACATCCAGGATCTGATCGCGCTCAACCCGGCGCTGGTTCCAGGGCCGAACAACATTCCCGGTTACGTGAATATCCAGCAGGCGCGCATCTACGGCGCGGAGGTCGAACTCGCCTATGAGGCCGACTACGTCTTCGCCAATGCCAGCTATACCTATACCAACGGCAGGAACGCGCTGACGGATGCGTGGCTCACCTCGGTGGCGCCGCATGAACTGGGGTTCACGCTCGGCGGCAAGCTGCCGGAATATGGCGTGAAGTTCGGCTGGACGGCGCGCTTTGTCTCCGCGCCGCAGGATCCGGCGCGACGCTCGGAAGCGCCGCTGCCGAGCGGTTCGACGCGGTATGCGGAAGCCTTCAACGTGCACGACGTCTTCGTCAGCTGGAAGCCGGAAGACGGTGCGCTGAAAGGTTGGGAAGGTATCTTCGGCGTCGATAACATCTTCAACGTTCAGTACAAGGAGTTCCTGCGCAACGAACCCTCCAAGGGCAGGACCTTCAAGTTCACCCTGGCAAAGAAGTTCGATTACTGATGGCGAGCGCGGCCGCATATCTCCGCCTGCTGACCTCGGCGGTTTTCATGTCGGCCGTTCTGGCCGCACCCGGTGGCGCGCAGGAGACTGCGCCCACCCTGCTTCTGGAGCTCAACGCCGCGCAGCCTTCCGACAAAGGCTGCCGCCTGACCTTCGTGGTCACCAACAATCTCGACGGCGACCTCGACCGCGCAGCCTTCGAGCTTGCGCTGTTCAATGCTGAAGGCATCGTCGACCGCCTGACCGTCCTGGAATTCCGTGACATGCCGAACGGCAAGACGAAGGTCAGCCGCTTCGATCTCGCAGGCACCGACTGCGGCAAGGTGAGTCGCGTGCTGGTGAACCACGCGACCGACTGCGTCGGCACGGGCATCGAGCCGGCCGCTTGCATGCGCGGACTGAAGACATCGACGAAGGGGGGCATCGCCTTCGGCGTGTAAGCAGGATGAACACCCAGCGCTTCGAAGATCTCCACCTTCTGTTCGAACAGCGCGGCGACATGTGCGCCATGCCGTGCTGCGCGCTGGACGTGCTTGAGCGCACGCGCAACTCCGAGACATTTCGCGACCCTGAAGGCAGCGATCGACCGATCCCAGGACCTGCCTCCAGCCGCGAAATCTCCCGGACAGTCGCACAGTAGCCGCGGCCATGGCGTTCGAGCCCGCCTTTGCCCCCTCGACGGTCTGGCCGCCGCCCGGCGCCTTGTCGCTGGAGCCGGACGATCCGCGCTTCGGCGCGCCGATCAACATTCCGCTGACCTATGCGCGCCTGGAGCGCGAAGCGCAGATCATCATCGATCAGAAGGATGAGCTCGCCGATGTCGCTCGCGAGCCGCTCGGGCCGACCGCATCGGCGGCGAAAGCGCGGCAGAAATTCTGGCGTGCCGCGATCGCGTCGTCGATCGCGCTGCATGTCGCCGTCGTGGCGTTCTTTCTGACGACCGGCGATGAGGGTGTGCTGGTGGCGGGTTCGGAAGATGCCGGCATCGCTTTTCTCGGCAACGCGCCCGAGGACCAGCTTTCCTCGGGTCGGCCAATGGACGAAGCTGTCGCTGAAGTGACGATCATCGACATGGTCGAGGCAAAGACCGTCGAGGCAACCGAGGCCGAGGTGGTCCCGGCCGAAACCGTGACGGAGCCGGTCGATACGATCACGGCGGAACCGGTCGAGCGTGTCCAGCCGGTGCAGGAAACCGCTGAGCCCCAGATGGAGGTCGCCGAAGCGGCGCCTGTTCCTGAGGTGGAGCGCGCGGAACGGGTGACGGAGGCGCCTGCTGCCGTCGCGCCGGCGGAAATGGTTTCGGAAGTTCTGGCCACCGACACGGTCGAGCCTGTCGAGGACGACAACACCGTTCAGCCCGTTGTCGATCCGAACACGGTCGCGCCAACAGAAGCGACGCCAGCCGAGCAGGCGGTGACTGAAGTTGCGCAACCGGTCGAGCCGGTCGAGCCTGAGACGGTCGCGGAAGCCACACCGGATACCGCGCCGATCCCGGAGAAAAGGCCAGAACCGGTGAAGCAGGCCGAGGCGTCCAAACCAGAGATCGAAAAGAAGCCCGAACCAAAGAAGGTAGCGGAGAAGCCGAAGCCGAAGGTAAAACCGGAGAAGGAAGAGAAGCGCACCACCAAGACGGCGGGTTCCGGCGGTCAGAACACATCCGACGCGAGGAAGGGCGATGCCGGCGGTCGCTCTGACGGCACGAAAGCGAAGAACGTCACGGGCAAGGGCACGGAAAAGGTTGCCGGCAATGCGAGTGCCAGCAATTACAAGGGGAAGGTGCGCTCCAAGGTGGTTCGCGCGTCGAAGCGGAGCCGCGTCCGGAAGACTGGCGAGGCAACGGTCGCCTTCACGGTCACGGCAAATGGCGGACTGTCCGGGGTACGCCTCTCAAGAAGTTCCGGTTCACCTGAAATCGACAAGGCGGCGCTCTCCGCAGTCCAGCGCGCGGCTCCCTTCCCGCCCACGCCCGATGGAAAAGGTTGGGCGTTTAGCCAAGCAATCGCGTTTCAGTGATCTGGCAGGACCACCTTTTCGCTATTCGCGCGCTCTGGCGGGTGTAATAATCCTTTCGTCGGCGGGCTTGAGGGTTGGCACGGGAGGTGTCGGCCATGTTGATGAGTCAGGATGCCCATGGCGCTGTACTCACAGCGCTTTCCGGTCACGCGCCCGGTTCCATCGTCTCCACCCATGAGCTTCTCGTCCGCGTCCGCACCCTGTGTGACGAGCAGGAGCCGACTGACGAAGACCTCCTGAAGATGATCGTCAGGGAAGCGACTGGTCGGACCATGATCATTCATTTCGATCACCGCATTCCTCGCACCGTTCCATAGCCGGCTGATTTCGCAACGCGGGAACTTTGCCGCGCCTTTGCCGTTCGCTCCAGTCGATCGTGACTGGGAGGGGCGGGTGCTCACCAAATCGCAAGCCGAAACCGAACCGTCTGAAATGGAACTCACTGCGGAAGCGGCCTCGCTGATCTATTGCAGCGATACCGATCCCGGCTTTCGCCGTCTTCGTGCCGGCAATGGCTTTCGCTACGCGGATGCGAAGGGCAAAGCGGTCTCGGATGCACGCACGCTCGACCGCATCAAGGGCCTCGTCATCCCGCCGGCCTGGACCGATGTCTGGATATCGCCCCGCGCCGACTGCCATTTGCAGGCGACCGGCCGCGATGTGAAAGGCCGCAAGCAATATCGCTATCATCCGCGCTGGACCGAGAGCCGCGACGAGGTGAAATATTCAAACCTTGTCGAGTTCGCGCGAGCATTGCCTGACATCCGCAAACGCATCGATTCCGATCTGCGCAAAAAGGGCCTGCCGCGCGACAAGGTTCTCGCCACGGTCGCCTGGCTGCTCGACAATGCGATGATCCGCGTCGGCAACGATTCCTACGTGCGCGAGAACAACAGCTTTGGCCTCACGACGCTCCGCGACCGGCATGTCGAGATCACCGGATCGGCGATGCGCTTCGCCTTCAAGGGCAAATCCGGAAAAGAGTGGCAGCTTCGCATCGCGGATCGCAGGATCGCGCGCATCGTCAAGGGCGTGCAGGACATCCCCGGCCAGCATCTCTTCCAATACATTGATGACGATGGCGCCCGCCGTTCTATCGGCTCGCAGGATGTGAACGCCTACATCCGTGAAGCGGCTGGCCCGAATTTCACATCAAAGCATTTTCGCACCTGGGGCGGCACCGTGCGGGCAGCGGTCATGCTCGCCGAGGTCGAGCGGCCCGAGGCGAAAACAACAGCGGCGCGCGAATTGAACGGTGTGATCGACAAGGTCGCCGCGCGTCTGGGCAACACACGTTCCGTGTGTCGCGCCTGTTATGTTCATCCGACGGTTCTGTCGACATGGGACGAGGGACGGCTTGGCGAGGAAATCGCCGAGGTTCGCGACCGTTTTCGCAACACTCCGGAATGGCTCGACCGTGACGAGGCGATCGCCCTGCGCTGGCTGGAGAGCAAAGCCGGCTAAGCTGCGCAATCAGTATCCGCCGATGATCGGCAGGATCTCGCCGGTGATGTAGCTCGAACAGTGCGATGAGGCGAGAAAGACGTAGGCCGGCGCGATCTCCTCGGGCTGCGCAGGTCGCTTCATTGGCGTCTTCGCGCCGAACTGCGAGACATCTTCTGCTTCCTTGTCCGACGGATTGAGCGGCGTCCAAACCGGACCCGGCGCAACGCAATTCACACGAATGCCCTTCGGCAGCAGATTGCCGGCGAGTGCGCGGGTGAAGGCGTGAATACCGCCCTTGGTCATCGAATAGTCGACCAGCGCCTTCGAGCCGTCGATGCCGGTCACCGAGCCGGTGTTGATAATCGCCGAGCCCGGTTTCATGTGCGGCACCGCCGCCTGCGCGAGGTGAAAATAGCCATAGAGGTTGGTCTTCAGCGTCTCGTCGAAATGTTTGGGCGTGAGGTCGACAAAATCCTTGCTATGGACCTGGAAGGCGGCGTTGTTGACGAGGAGGTCCAGCCCACCGAACTCCTTCACAGTCTTCGCGACCGCCTTCTCGCAATATTTTCGATCCGTCACGTCGCCAGGGATGAGGATCGCCTTGCGGCCCTCGGCTTCGACGAGTTTCTTCGTCTTCTTCGCGTCGGCTTCCTCGGTCAGGTAGGAAATCGCAACATCCGCGCCCTCGCGCGCGAAGAGTACGGCCACGGCGCGGCCAATGCCGGAATCGCCACCTGAAATCAGCGCGACCTTTCCGTCGAGTTTCTTCGAACCGAGGTAGAACGGCGCGTCGTACATGGGCTCGGGATCGAGCTTCCATTCCGCGCCTGGCTTTGACTGGTGCTGTTTCGGGAAGGGAGGAACGGGATATTTCCGCGCGCCCGTTTGCGGCGTGCGCTCTTTCTTCTTGCTGGGCGTTTTCTCCGCGCGATCGTCCTCGGCCACACCTTTCTGGATATCGCGCTGCTTTTCGGCGACAGCGCCTCGGCTGCGGGACTCAACCATGATCCTTCCTCCTTCAAAGGTGGATCAACTGGCTGCGCCGTGACTTGTTCCGAGGCCCTCGAGGGTCAGGCCTTCGTTCCCGAAATGACCGTGGCGCTCAGGCCGTTGAGATAGTCCTCGCGAATCGGATGGAACACGTCGAGGATTTGACAATCGGTGATCGCGACGCCCGAATGACGGGCGTTCGATGGCACATTGCCGAGCATGCCGGCTTTCATCCGGCGCGTCTCACCGTCGACCGTGATCTCGAATTCACCGGAAAGGACGTGCGCCACCTGCTCATGCACATGATTGTGCTCGGGCAGTTTCGCGCCCTTCTTGATGTCCCAAAGGACGAAGGTCATGGAATCCGAGTGACAGACCTTGCCGAAGAAGCCGGGTATGGCTTCCGTGGTTTCCAACTTATCCCAGTCGATGACGTTGCGTGGCATTTCGGTTCCTCCGAAATGCCACTGTCGCTTGGCCGTGCCAGATCTTGCAAGCCCGCAAAAGGCCTTGGCTTAGGCCGCTTGTCTGCCGCTGCGCGCAACCAGCGCATCCGGGATGACGAGCTGGCTCGCAATGTCACGACGCTGCATGGCGAAATGCAGATTGGCGCTGACGAAACCAGCCGGCGAGCCGCAGTCGAAGGTCGTGCCATTGTAGACGAACGGCCGGATCTCCTGGGTCTTCGTGAGCTCGATCAGCCCGTCGGTAAGCTGGATCTCGCCACCCGCGCCTGGCGTCTGGTTTTCGAGCACGCCGAAAATTTCTGGCTGAAGAATGTAACGTCCCGTAATGTACAGGTTGGATGGTGCGGTGCCCGGCGCCGGCTTCTCGACCAGTCCGTTGACGATCGGCCCGTTGGCGGTCGGCTGAAGCGACACGATGCCGAATTTGTGCGCTTCCTCGGGATCGACCTTCTCAACCGCCAGCACGTTGCCGCCGAATTTGTCATAGGTGCGCACCATGCCTTTCAGGCACGGTTCCTCGCTCGACATCAGCATGTCGGGCAAAAGCACCGCGAACGGCTCGTCGCCGACAATGTGGCGGGCGGTCCAGACCGCATGGCCGAGGCCGCGGGCTTCCTGCTGGCGCACGAAAGAGACGGTGCCGACCTCCGGCGTCGCGGAGGAGAGTCGATCAGCCAGCTTCTCCTTGCCGTTGGAGCGCAGCGAGTGGTCAAGCTCGACCGACCGGTCGAAATGATCCTCGATCGCGTTCTTCATGCGCCCGGTGACGATGACGACATGCTCGATGCCGGCGCTGAAGGCTTCCTCGACAATGTAGTCGATGATCGGACGGTCCAGGACCGGCAGCATCTCCTTCGGTACGCTCTTCGTCGCAGGCAACATCCGCGTTCCAAAGCCGGCGGCAGGGATAACCGCCTTCCGTACAGGTCGATGCATATTCTGATCCTCGTCTGGTGCGCTGGATATATGCGCAGGACCCTTAACTCTTACCCCGGCGATTGGTTCCCGCACTGCGCAAAATTCTTTGCTGCGTTGCAATAAAAGTTGATCGACCTTCCCTTGCGGTGCAACCTTTTCCGCCTCAATCGATTTACACTTCTGGCGCCATTCGCTGCCAAAAATCGTTTGGACTCCATACTGCATGAATATTCACACCGACTCTGAGCGGTTGAACGCTCATTCCGTGCCGGTGCCGGGACCTGCGGAATTGCCGATCCGCTCCACCTTCTGGCACGATTCCGAACTGGAGCGGCTTGGCGCCGAGCTTGCGGAAGGGCAGGTCCAGGCGGTCGCGGGCCTTGGACCTTATGACGTTCGGGCGCAAGTAAAGCAGGCTGGGCAAGAAATTCTGACCGTCGTCCGGCGCGCGACCAGCGCCCAGCAGGCAGGCGAGGCGATCACGCCGGCCGCCAACTGGCTGCTCGACAACCATTATCTCGTCGACGACACGATCCTGCAGATCCGTCGCGATCTGCCGCGGCGCTATTACAACCGGCTTCCGACGATCGAAGTGCAGGGCGGGCGGATACCGCGTGTTCTGGCGATCGCGTGTCTTTATGTCGCACATTCCGACAGCCTCGTTTCGCTCTCCCGCTTTGAAACACTGGTCGAGGGCTTCCAGTCGGTCGAGCCGCTGAAGATCGGCGAGCTCTGGGCGCTGCCCTCGGTGCTGCGCTTTGTGCTCATCGAGAACCTTCGCCGGCTGGCGCTGCGGGTCGACCGGGCGCGTGAAATGCGCCGCATCGCCAACGTCGTGGCCGACAAGGTCATCCTGTCGCCGTCGGATGATCGCGATATCCGCATCCTCAGCGATTATGCCGCGCATGCGGGCGATACGACCTTTGCCACGCAGCTTCTTTTCCGCCTGCGCGACGGCTCGCAAAGCGCCGGCCGGGCGCTTGCCTGGCTGGAAACAGAACTCGAACGGGCTGGCACGGACGCAGAGGAGATCACACTCCGCGAGCACGGCACGCTGTCTTCCGGCAACGTCACGACCGGCAACATCATCCGCGGCCTGAGGCTGATCAACGACATCGACTGGACGACATGGTTCGAGCGGGTCAGCCGCATCGACCATATGCTCCGTGCCGAAACGGACTTCGCGACGCTCGAATTCTCATCGCGCGATCAGTATCGCCTCGCCATCGAGGAAATCGCCAAACGCTCGGCCAGGACCGAGGCCGAAGTCGCGCGCACTGCGCTTGACCTCGCGCGCAACAATGCAACCGATATTGGCTTCTTCCTGGTCGGTCCAAGACGCTTAGAACTCGAGCAGGCGGTCGACTATTCCGTGCCGTTCGGCACGAGCTTCTACCGCTTCTACCGGCACCTCGGCTGGATCGGCGTCGCTGCCCCGGTTGCGATCTTCACCGCCGCCTTCGTGCTCGTTGTCGGCTCGGCGCTGACGCAGTTCGGATTGGCCGGAGTCGGGCTCGCACTGCTGCTTGCGCTGTTTGCTTTGCCGGCTAGCGAGGCTGCGGTCGCCTTCTTCAATACGCTGGTCTCGCTGCACGTGAAGCCCGATCAGCTGATCGGCTATGAATACAAGGAAGGCGTGCCCGCGGATGCGCGCACGCTCGTCGTGGTGCCTACCTTGATCGGTTCGCGCGACGACATCGAGGACGCGCTTCGCCACGTCGAAATCCATTTCCTGTCCAATATTCAGGGCGAGTGTCATTTCGCGCTGCTGTCCGACTGGACAGACAGCAAGACCGAAGAGAGCAAAGCAGATCTTGAGCTGCTCGACTTCGCGAAAGACCGTGTCGCCGAGCTGAACAAGATCTATCCGAAGGAAGGCGCGCCGCGCTTCTACCTTCTCCATCGCCGTCGGCTCTTCAACGAGTCCGAGGGCGTGTGGATGGGCTGGGAGCGCAAGCGCGGCAAGCTCTCGGAACTGAACGGCCTGCTGCGCGGCGAACCCGACACGACATTCTTCCCGACCGAAGCGCCGCTGCCGGACGGCATCCAGTTCGTGATGACGCTGGACGCCGACACGCGCATGACGCGCGGCGCGGTGGCAAAGCTCGTCGGCAAGATGCGCCATCCGCTGAACAAGCCGGTGGCCGGCAAATCAGGCCGCATCGTTTCCGGCTACGCGATCATGCAGCCGCGCATCACCGGCTCGCTGACGACCGGCGACGACGCATCGTTCTTCCAGCGCGTGTTCTCGGCCAATCGCGGCATGGACCCCTATGTCTTTGCAGCATCGGATGCCTATCAGGATCTGTTCGGCGAAGGCTCCTTCACCGGCAAGGGCCTCTACGACATCGACGCGATGGATGCGGCGCTCGCGGGCAAGATCCCCGAGAACGCAGTGCTGAGCCACGATCTGCTCGAAGGCGCCTATGCGCGTTCGGCGCTGGTCTCGGACATCGAGCTCGTCGAAGATTATCCGACGCGCTACTCGGTCGACGCCTCGCGCCAGCATCGCTGGGTGCGCGGCGACTGGCAGCTTCTTCCCTACATCTTCAAGCTGCGTTCCGGCGTGCCTGCCCTGTCGCGCTGGAAAATGCTCGACAATCTGCGCCGTTCGCTCGTGCCGATCTCCTGGGTGCTGGCCTCGGTCGCAGGCTGGATCATCATGCCGGTGGCGGAAGCGGCTCAATGGCAGGCGCTTCTGGTCTTCACCGCCTTCTTTGGCCTCAGCTTCGATCTGCTCGACGGCCTGATGCGGAAGCAGCCCGAGGTTACCGCCACGGGTCATCTCGCCTCGCAGATTCGGGATGCGTCTTTCGCCTCCGCGCAAGTGGCGCTGCGCGTCATCTTCTTCGCCCACAGCGCCTGGTCGATGGGCGACGCGATCGTGCGAACGCTCTACCGTGTCTATGTCAGCCGCAAGCACCTGCTCGAATGGCGCACCGCCTCTCAAGCCGCACGGTCGGCGCCGGACAGTCTCGCCGGCTATTTCGAGACGATGTGGCCGGCGCCGTTTGTCGCGCTCGCCGCGATCTCGCTCACCATCGCATCGGGATCCTCCGGTGTGATCGTCGCTCTCTTCTTCGGACTGCTTTGGGCGATTTCGCCTGCGGTCGCATGGTTCGTCAGCCGGTCGGCCGAAACCGAGGACCGCCTGGAGGTAACGCCGGAGGATGCCGCGACGCTGCGGCTCGTGGCGCGCCGGACGTGGAGCTATTTCGAGACGTTCGTGACGGCCGAGCACAACATGCTGCCGCCGGATAATTTCCAGGAAACGCCGGCACCTGTCGTCGCCCACCGCACCTCGCCGACTAATGTCGGCGTCTATCTCCTGTCCACGGTTTCCGCCCGCGATTTCGGCTGGATCAGCCTCGCCCAGACCGTTGACCGGATCGACCATACCGTCACGACGCTCGAAAAGATGGAGCGCTTCCGCGGTCACTTCTACAATTGGTACGAGACGACGTCGCTGAGGCCGCTGCTGCCGCTCTACATTTCCAGCGTCGACAGCGGCAACCTCGCCGGTCATCTCGTCGCGGTCGCCGCCGCCTGCAATCTCTGGTCGGAAGCCCCGGCCGCACATCTCCAGGGAGACTTCGAAGGCATCATCGATGCCGCGCGCATTCTCGAGCGAACGCTGCATGATCTGCCGGATGACCGCCGCGCACTGCGCCCGCTGCGCCAGCGCCTGCAGGAACGCATCGGCGGCATGAGCCGCGCGGTCGATACGCTGCGCGCGGAGCCGGAGATGTCGGCGATCCGCACCATCAACCTCACCGTTCTCGCCGGCGACATCGTCAAGCTCTCAACAGCACTGCATGACGAGATCGGTTCGACGGCCAGCGACGACCTTGCCGGCTGGGCCAAGAAGCTCGCGGCGACCTGCGAAGCGCATTTCGCCGACTCTCACATCGATGCGGAATCGGTCGAAAGGCTGCGCCGCAAGCTGAATCAGTTACGCGACCGCACACGCAAGCTTGCGTTCGAGATGGATTTCTCCTTCCTGCTGCGCGAGGACAGGAAGCTCCTGTCGATCGGCTATCGCGTCGCCGAGCATCAGCTCGACGAGGCGTGTTACGACCTGCTCGCGTCAGAGGCGCGTCTCACCAGCCTGTTCGCCATCGCCAAGGGCGACATCCAGAACGAGCACTGGTTCCGCCTCGGCCGACCGGTGACCGAAATCGGCTTCCGCGGCGCGCTGGTCTCGTGGGCCGGCTCGATGTTCGAATATCTGATGCCACCGCTGGTGATGAAGGAGCCGCAGGGCGGCATCCTCAACCAATCCAGCAAGCTGATCGTGAAGAAGCAGATCAGCTATGGCCGCGCCAAGCAGATCCCGTGGGGCATTTCGGAAGCGGCTTATAATGCGCGCGATCGGGAGCTGACCTATCAGTACACGAATTTCGGCGTGCCTGGGCTCGGCCTGAAGCGCGGCCTCGGGTTGAACCTCGTTGTCGCGCCTTACGCCACGATCCTCGCAGCACAGTTTGCGCCGCAGGAAGCGGTGAAGAACCTGCACATCCTGAAAAGCATCGGCGCGATGGGCCGTTACGGCTTCTACGACGCGGTCGATTTTACACCGGCGCGCCTGCCTTCGGGCGACCGTCGTGCGGTCGTCTACAATTACTTTGCCCACCATCATGGCATGTCGATCGTGGCGATCGCCAACGTCGTGTTCGAAGGCCGCATGCGGGACCGCTTCCACAGCGACCCGGTGATCGAGGCGGCCGAACTCCTGCTGCAGGAGAAGGCGCCGCGCGACATTCCGGCGACCACGATGCGCGCCGAGGCCGGCGAGCGCGTGCAGCGCTCGGAACCGGAGCCGAGCCCGGATTCGCGGCTCATTCTCAACCCGCAGCACGCGCTGCCGGCCGTCAACCTGATGTCGAACGGCCGCTACAGCGTCATGGTCACGGCGAAGGGCGCCGGCTACAGCCGCCTTGGCGATGTCTCTGTGACGCGCTGGGCGGCGGACCCGACCGAGGACCGCGCCGGCACGTTCATCTTCCTGACCGACACGGAAAGCGGCGAGTGGTGGTCGACGACCGTCGAGCCGAAGCGCGTGCCGGGCGAGATTTCGGAGACGTTCTTCCGCGACGACATGGTGAGCTTCGTCAAGACGGTCGGCACGGTGCGTTCCCAGGTCGAATGCATCGTCGTCTCGGAAGGCGACGGCGAAGCGCGCCGTGTCACCATCGTCAACGAAGGCGCGTCCGAACGCATCTTCGAGGTGACGTCCTTCGCCGAGATCGCGCTCGCGCAGGAGGCGTCGGATTCGGCGCATCCGGCCTTCTCGAAAATGTTCGTCAAGACGGAGATCGGCAAGGACGGCCGCGTCGTCTATGCGACCCGGCAGAAACGCTCGTCCGGCGATCCGAGCTTCTGGTTGGCGCATCTGGTCACGACCGCGCGGGGCGGCGCGCGTGAATATGGTGCGGAGACGGATCGCCGCGCCTTCATCGGCCGCGGCCGCTCGATCCTCGATCCGGCTGCGTTCGAGCGCAATGCGAAGCTCAGCGGCAATGATGGCTTCACGCTTGACCCGGTGATGTCGGTCCGCTGTCGCGTTCGGGTGCCGGCGGGCAAGAAGATCGAGCTGACCTTCTGGACGCTCGTCGCGCCGACACGCGAAGAGCTCGACGCCGCAGTGTCGCGCTGCGACCATGCGGAGAGCTTCCAGCGCCAGGCGATGCTGTCGTGGACGCGTTCGCAGGTGCAGACACGCCATGTCGGCCTGAGCCTCGCCGAAGCTGCCGGCGTGCAGCGCCTCGCGCGCTATCTCGTCTACCCCGATCAGGGCATGCGCGCCTCGTCGGATGCGATCTCCAATGGACTTGGCCGTCAGTCGTCGCTCTGGCCGACGAGCATCTCAGGCGACTTGCCGATGTTCGTGCTGCGCATCGGTGACGTGGCCGATCTCGAGATTGTCGCGACCGCGCTGCGCATGCAGGAATATCTGCGCGCCCGCGGCTTGACCTTCGATCTCGTTATCTGCAACGAACAGGCGTCGTCCTATGTGCAGGATCTGCAGACGGCGACCGAGCGGCTGTGCGAGAACAGCCGGCTGCGCGGCCGCGAGCTCGGGCCTCGCCAGCACATTTTTGCCGTCCGCCGTGACCTGATGGATCAGGAGACCTACCGCACGCTGATCAGTGCGGCGCGCGTCGTCGTCCATACGCGCAATGGCACGATCCTTGACCAGGTCGAGCGTGCCGAAGCTGCCGCGATTGCGGCGCGCGCGGAGACGAAGCCGGCTCAACCGGTCGCTTCCGCCGGCAGGTCGATATCGACACAGACGATCGAACCGTTCCGCGTGCGGCCGCCGAAGGCGCGCGCGGAGGGTGAGGGCCTGCATTTCTGGAACGGCTATGGCGGGTTTGCGGAAAACGGTCGCGACTATGTCGTGCGCCTCGCCGGTGGCGATGGCACGCCGCAGCCCTGGATCAACGTCATCGCCAATTCGTCCTTCGGCTTCCACACCTCGGCGGAAGGCGCGTCCTTCACCTGGAGCCGCAACAGCCGCGATTTCCAGATCACGCCGTGGTCGAACGATCCGGTCGCCAACCGGCCGGGCGAGGGCGTCTTCATTCATGATCGCGAGGCCAACCGCGCCTTCTCGCCGCTTGCCGCCCTACTGTCGGACCCGTCGGTCATCTACGAGGCGCGGCATGCGCCGGGCGTCAGCAGCTTCTCGGCGACCCATGGCACACTGACGACCGAGCTCACCCAGCTCGTCGATCCGAAGGACCCGGTGAAGATCGCGCGGCTGAAGCTGCGCAACGAGGGTGCGAAGACCGCGCGGCTGCGTGTCTACGCCTATGCCGAATGGGTGCTCGGCAACAATCGCGCAAAGTCGGCGCCTTACATCGTGCCGGGCTTCCACAGGGAGATTGGCGTCCTCACCGCGCGCAACCCGTATAGCCTCGATTTCAGCGACCGCACCGCATTCCTGTCGGGCGGCCGTCCGGTGGCGTCGGTCACCACTGATCGCCGGGAATTCATCGGCGCGGACGGAGCGATCGAGCGGCCGCAAAGCGTCCTTGACGGCAAGGCGCTGTCCGGCACGATCGAAGCCGGCCGCGACCCGTGCGCGGCGATCGCCTGGGACATCGACGTCGAGCCGGGCAGCGAGGAAGAGTTGCTCATCCTGCTCGGCGACGCCTCGTCTCAGGAGCAGGTCAACTCCCTGGTCGGCGCGCATCGCGAGAAAAGCTTCGACGAACGGTTGGCCGAGAACGAGCGGCAGTGGGCTGAATTCAATGGCACGCTGCAGGTGAAGACGCCGGACCGGGCCTTCGACGCCATGGTCAACACCTGGCTGCCTTATCAGAGCCTTGCCTGCCGTATTCGCGCCCGTTCCGCTTTCTACCAGGCGAGCGGCGCGTTCGGCTTCCGCGACCAGTTGCAAGACACGCTGGCGCTGCTGCTGCACGACCCGTCGCTGGCGAAGGAGCAGATACTCAACGCCGCCGGCCGGCAGTTCCCGGAAGGCGACGTGCAGCACTGGTGGCTGCCGAAGACAGGCGCGGGCGTGCGCACCATGATTTCGGACGACGTGGTGTGGCTGGGCTACGCGACCAACCGCTACATCGAGGTCACCGGCGACCGGACGATCCTCGATACCGAACTGCCCTTCATCGACGGGCCGGCGCTGAAGGAAGGCGAGCACGATTCCTTCTTCACGCCAGACAAGACGCGCGACACCGTGAACCTCTACGAGCATTGCGCCCGCGCACTCGATCTTGCCGTCGCCCGCACCGGCGCGAGCGGCCTGCCGCTGATCCTCGGCGGCGACTGGAACGACGGCATGAACCGTGTCGGCGAGCGCGGCAAGGGCGAGAGCGTCTGGCTCGGCTGGTTCCTGCTGAAGACGCTCGGCGATTTTTCTGCGATCGCCAGCGGCCGCGAGGATGCGGCGCGCGCCAAGAAGTGGAAGAGTCATGCCACCAGACTGAAGAAGGCGCTGGAATCCGCCGGCTGGGACGGGGCCTGGTACCGCCGCGGCTCCTATGACGATGGCACGCCGCTCGGCTCGGCTTCGTCCGACGAATGCCGCATCGATTCCATCGCGCAATCCTGGGCTGTGCTGTCCGGCGGCGGCGATCCGCTGCGCGCCGAAACCGCGATCGGCAATGTCTGGTCGATGCTGGCCGACTCCGAGCATGGGCTGATCAAGCTGTTCGATCCGGCGTTCGAGAAAACGGAGAAGGAGCCGGGCTACATCCGCTCTTATCCGCCGGGCGTTCGCGAAAATGGCGGGCAGTACACCCACGCGGCGACCTGGTTCGTCATCGCGCTGGCCGAAATGGGCCGCCCCGAGGAGGCCTATCGGGCCTTTTCCATGATCAACCCGGTCAACCACGCGCTCGACCGCGATGCGGCCGACCGCTACCGGGTCGAGCCTTATGTGGTTGCGGCTGACGTTTATGCCGGCGGCGTGAAGGTCGGCCGTGGCGGCTGGACCTGGTACACCGGCTCGGCCGGATGGCTCTACCGCGCGGCGGTCGAGGCGATCCTCGGCATCCGCAAATTGGGCGACCGGCTGACCGTCGCGCCATGCCTGCCGCCGGACTGGCCGGGTTTTGAAGTTGCCCTACGTCTAGGCGAGGCTTCATACCGCATCAAAGTTATCCGCAGTGCAGACGACACGGTCACCGTCGACGGACAATCGGTTTCGGCAGGCATTCCGCTCTTCGTGGAAGGCGAACATGACGTCGAAATCGGCGTCAGCGAAGCGTCAAGCCGTCGCAGGATATGACGAAGGTGCGACAATTAGTCATGCGAGATCAAATGCTTACGTCTCACGAAACGTGTACGCGTGAATCGCAACTTGTTGACGCCGACGCAACGTATTGGCCTCGCCGACATTGTGTTGCCACGACGCCAAACTTACGGTCCCACGCAATCGCAATGTACGAGAACTGAGGTTTTTCCTTGCGGCTTTTGGACGTGTATCTGAGGGCGCTGTCCTATTTCGGCGCTGAGAAACGGAAGGTTGCGTTGATCTGCTCGGCCAACGTCGCGCTTGCGATGGTGGTCGTTGTGGAGCCGATCCTGTTCGGCGAAATCATCGATGCGATCGCCACCCAGCGCGATTTCTTCCAGACATTGGCGGTCTGGGCCGGCTTCGGCGCCTTCAACATTCTCGCCTATGTGCTCGTTGCCCGCGGTGCCGACCGCCTTGCGCACGACATGCGCGCCAGGGTGCTGGGCGATGGGTTCGAGAAAGTGCTGGCGATGCCGCTGGCCTGGCATCATTCGCGCGGCACGTCGAATGCGCTCCACATGCTGCTGCGCGCCGCCGAGAGCCTGTTTGGCCTCTGGCTGGAATTCATGCGCCAGCATCTGGCGACCGGCGTCGCGCTCTGCCTGCTGGTGCCGACCGCTCTCGCGGTGGATGTACGCATGTCGATCGTACTGTTCCTGCTCGGCACCTCCTACGTGGTCATCAACCGGGTGGTGATGAAGCACACGAAGGAAGGACAGGCGAGCGTCGAGCGTCACTATCATCGCGTCTTCAGCCATGTGTCCGACGCCGTCAGCAACGTCGCCGTGCTGCAAGGGTACGGCCGCGTCAGCGACGAAACCCGCCGGCTGCGCGAATACGCCGCCGAACTGGTGTCCGCGCAGCGCCCGGTGCTCGACTGGTGGGCGCTGGCGTCCGCTTTGCAGCGCCTTGCCTCGACGGCCTCGATGATGATCGTGCTGGTCATCGGTGCGTTCCTCGTCAGTCGCGGCGAGATCCGCATCGGCGACATCGTGGCCTTCACCGGCTTCGCGGCGCTTCTGATCAGCCGCCTCGACCAGGTTACCGGTTTCGTCAACCAGGTGTTCGACGCCCGCGCCAAGCTGGAAGATTTCTACAAGCTCGAGGACGCCAGCGCGGCGCGCGCGGAGCCGTCCGGTTCGATCGAGATCGATCGTGTCCAGGGCAATGTCGTGTTCGACAATGTCAGCTTCCGCTTCCCGGATTCGAATGCCGGCGTTGAAGATGTTTCGTTCAATGTCGAGGCCGGCAAGACCGTTGCCATCGTCGGCGCGACCGGCGCCGGCAAGACGACGCTCGTCAATCTGCTGCAGCGCGTCTACGACCCGCAGCATGGCGCCATCCGGGTCGACGGCCTGGATACGCGCCTCGTGACGCGGGCTTCGCTCAGGCACAATATCGCCACGGTCTTCCAGGACGCCGGGCTGCTCAACCGCTCGATCGAGGAGAACATCCGCCTCGGCCGCTCGGATGCGTCCTATGACGATATTCATCTCGTCGCACAGGCAGCCGCCTGCCATGACTTCATCCTCGCCAAGCGCGAAGGTTACGACACCGTTGCCGGTGAGCGCGGCGGCCAGCTCTCTGGCGGCGAACGCCAGCGCGTCGCGATCGCACGCGCCATGCTGAAGGAAGCGCCGATCCTGGTGCTCGACGAAGCGACCAGCGCGCTCGACGTCGAGACGGAGAAGCACGTCAAGGAGGCGATCGACCGCCTGCGCGCCAACCGCACGACCTTCATCATCGCCCACAGGTTGAGCACCGTGCGCGGCGCCGACCTCGTGCTGGTGATGGACGGCGGCCGGATCGTCGAGCAGGGTTCGTTCGAGGAGCTGTCTCGCTCCAGCGGACGGTTCGCGTCGCTGCTGCGGGCCGGCGGCTTGCTCGGCGAGGACGGCCGCTCGCACATCCGCCTCGCGCATACGAGCGAAGCCGCGGCGTAACGCGGGTTCATCAAGACATACCTATTCATTGCCACGCCCGGGTTTTTGCCCGTCTGGCCATTGTGAAAGAACGCTCCCGTTCACCGGGAGGTAGTTCGGGAAGCGGGGCGCGGGGCCGAGCCTTCCGAAACTAACTAAGCGGCGCGGTCTCCCGCGCCCCGCCGACGCTCTTTCCCTGGGCTTGGTGGGCTGGCCTGAGCATTCGCGCCGCCAGCGCTGACCGCCTCCAGGGACCGGGTCTTGGGGATCGACTCCCTAAGCGGCACGACCATAGTGCCACCGGCCCGGACGCCGTCGCTCTCCCCTGAAACCTGGTCTAGATCCAGGGTCCCGATGAGGGCGATGAGCGAATTATCCCATGCGGCGGATACCCGTGGACAGAATCCGGGCTGGTGACGTGCTGATTTTTCTGCTGACACGGCAAGCGACTGAAATCGCGGAGATTTATTTTCGGACGGCAGAAGTGGTGGCGAAAAATCTGTCCACGGGTTCGTGGGACGGAGGTGGGTTTGGCGGCGGCGGTGGAGCCCTTCCCTTCTCCCCTTGTGGGAGAAGGTGGCCGAGCCGGAACGAAGTGTAGGCGAGGTCGGATGGACGGAGCGCAACTCGCAACCACTCATTCCTTCCAACACCCCTCATCCGTCGCCTTGTCTCGTGCTTGCTTCACAGCAAGCCCGAGGGCGACACCTTCTCCCACAAGGGGAGAAGGGGAGCCGGCCTCGGCTGTTGATGCTAGAATGGATCAATCTGCGCACGACGCCGCGCGGGATGCCGAACTGCGTCAGCGAGGCTTCCGGGTGCTTCGCTTCTGGAACGACGAAGTTCTTAAAGAGCTCAGCAGCGTCTGCGATACGATCATCGCTTATGCTCGCGATACCGCGCTGAAGCCTTGGCGCTAGTCGCGGTGTAGCCTACGTCCGTCCGACAAACGGTGCTTGCACCGTCAGCGGTGGGGCGGGGCCGACCGCCGGCTTCGGGAAGAACTTCGGCGCGGCGTGGCGCTCGCCGAACATCACATCGAACTGCAGCCGGCGAAGATTATCGAGGGCGGGAGAGGATGCGCCCTGGCGCTGCCAGTCGGGCGTGGCGTCGCCCTTGCCGTCGATCAGCAGATAGCGGTCGATGACGCTGTACTGTTCGCGCAGATCGCGCAGCGTTCCGGTGTAATAGGGGTGGTTGAAGCCCGCCGCCTCGAGCACGTGCAGCGGCAGGAAGGACGGGCTGACGGTGCCGATATTGGTGACACGGCCGAGCCGGTTCGACCAGATCACCAGCGGCGTCTCGCGGTTCTCGCGCATGTCGGCGGCCGGCCCGGTGCGCGGCGCGACGAGATCGTCGAGGAAGCCGGTCTCCATATAGGCTGGCCCGAGCGGCGGCAGGTGATCGCCGAAATAGACGATGATCGTCTCGCGGTCGCGATTGCGCGCCCATTTCACCAGATCGGCGAGCATCTTGTCGGCGTCGCGCACGCCTTCGGCATAGCTCGCGATCGAGTCGGCGGCTTCCTCGCTGGTATGCGCGGCAGCGCGGATCTTCTTGTCCGGATAGCGGCTGCCGGGATAGGGACCGTGCCCCTGGATCGTGACTGCAAAGAGGAAGAACGGATCTTCGATGGCTTCCGCCTCGCGGATGATCTCCTCGCCGAACGCGATGTCGGACACTTGGCCGCCGCGACGCTCAAGCGCCGGCAGGTTTTCTTCCGACTTGAACGCCTGGAAGCCCAGCGCCTCATAGACATTGGTGCGGTTCCAGAAGCCGCCGCGGAAGGGATGCAGCGCGCGCGTCACATAGCCTTCGCCGCCGAGGAAGGAGGCGAGCGAGGGCAGGTCACGCCGGACATATTGCTGGTACGGGATGCCGCCGAAGGGCAGGAAGGCGTTGGAGAAGCCGGTCAGCGCCTCGAACTCGACATTGGCGGTCATGCCGCCGAATTCAGGCGAGAAGACGTGGCCGGACTGCAGCCGGCGCGCGGTCGCGATCGGGTCTGACGAGAAGCTGACGCCGGGCAGCCGCGTCGGATCCCAGAAGGATTCGCTCATCACGATGATGATGTCGGGTTTGGTCGCCGGCACATGCACCGCAGCCGGCGGCGTCATCGACCGCATCGCCGCTTCGGAATAACCGGCCGGTGCCTTGACCTTCGCCATCGGAATGTTGAGCAGGAAGGCGGCGGTGAAGCCGTTGTGGTCGTAATTCGCCGTCTGGTCCCACATCATCGGCGAGATCCAGAGACGGTCGCGATACCAGGAATAGGTGTACGCGTCCATGTTGAGCGCGAAGAGCGCGAGCAGCGGCAGCGCAACGGCCAATCGCGCGCCGCGGCCATAGAGCGGGATGCGGCGGAACAGCCGCTTGCGCTTCATCCAGAGAAGGGCGAGCACGCCGACGCCGGCAATGCCTCCGGCAATGACGGCCGCCGCGACCAGCGGACGCTCGCCGGCAAGCAGCGGCCAGAGGTCGACGACCTGGTTGGCGAACAGCAGATCGGACGGGTAGAGCGGATCGCCGAGATAGAGCGATTTCTGCTGCGCGGCCCAGGCGAGGCCAAGTGCGAGCGGCGCAAGGATGAGCAGGCCCTGATGCCGGCGGCCGAGGATGGCGTCGAGCGCCAGGAGCGTCAGGGCGTAGATGGCGATGGTCGACCAGCCCGGACGGTAGCTTTCGGTGAAGAAGCGAAGCGTGCCAGCGGTCGAGCCGCGAAACAGGAGCTCGACCAGGACGGCGAGCGCCAGCGCCACACCGAGGCTGGTCGCGATCGAAAGCGCAAAACGCAGGGCGCGCGAACGCTGCCGCCCCGCCGGGCCGGCGCCTGTGCGGACGGCCTCAGGGGCGGCCTGTTCCGTTAGGACCTTTGCTGCCGATTGCGCCAAACTCGTCTCCTCGGCCACAAAGCCGGTACTGTCAGGGGAATGTCACAAAACTGTCACGCTCCATAACGCACGGCGCGGCAAAAACGCTCCGAAAATATGTCGCGGTTGAACGATTTTTGTTGCGAATTGTTACGGAAAACGCCCGGAAATGCGGGCTTTGGCCATGCCGCCGGCTAACAGGCGCGAGGCGTAAGCCGGCGAACGAAATTGCGGCGTTGCGCCGAGGCGTCAGGAGATGTCGCGAACCGGTTTGCAAAATCGGAAAAAAGCTCTCAATCTGTTAGCCGCCGCAACGAACCCGTGAACCGGATTCGTAAGACGGCAAACAAGGGAGGTTTTCGATGAACAGCAAATCCTTGCTGGGTGCGGTTGTTTTCGCCGGCAGCGTCGCTGCAGGCACGGGGCTCGCCGCGGCCGACAATCTGGTTCTCTATTGCAGCGCCGACGAGGCGTGGTGCCAGCAGATCAAGACCGGTTTTGAGGAGAAGACCGGCATCACCGTCGACATGACCCGCAAATCGTCGGGCGAGACCTATGCGCAGGTGCGCGCCGAGGCGTCGAACCCGAAGGGCGATGTCTGGTGGGGCGGCACGGGCGATCCGCATTTGCAGGCCGCCGAGGAAGATCTGACGGTGCCTTATGAATCGCCGATGCGCGGTGAGCTGCACGACTGGGCGATCAAGCAGGCGGAAGCGGCCGGCAACAAGACGATCGGCGTTTATTCCGGCGCGCTCGGCTTCGGCTACAACAAGGATCTGCTGGCCAAGAACAATCTGCCCGAGCCGAAATGCTGGGAGGACCTGACCAAGCCGGAATACAAGGGCCAGGTGCAGATCGCCAATCCGAACTCGTCCGGCACCGCCTATACCATGCTGGCGACGATGGTTCAGCTCTTCGGCGAGGATAAGGGCTTCGAGTACATGAAGGCCCTGCACAAGAACGTGAACCAGTACACTAAGTCCGGCTCCGCGCCGATCAAGGCGGCTGGTCTCGGCGAAACGACTATCGGCATCGTCTTCATGCACGATGCAGTGGCGCAGACCGCGGCCGGCTTCCCGATCGTTACCGTCGCGCCGTGTGAAGGCACTGGCTACGAGATCGGCTCGATGTCGCTGATCAAGGGGGCGCGCAACGAGGAACAGGCAAAGCAGTTCTACGATTGGGCGCTGTCGGCCGAGATGCAGTCGAAGGCGAAGGACGTGAAGTCGTTCCAGCTTCCATCCAACAAGGCAGCCGAAGTGTCTGAGCTGACGCCTGACCTGTCGACGATCAAGCTGATCGACTACGACTTCAAGAAATACGGTTCCAGCGACGAGCGTAAGCGGCTCCTCGCCAAATGGGACGCGGACGTCTCGACACTGCCGCAATAATCCGTGCGGAACGCCAGACCTGACTGGCCGCTTCATCCGACCCTCGTCCTCTGGACGGCGGTCGGGTGGGCGGGTTTTGCGATCCTGCCGTGGTACGGACTGAACGACGGCATCCTGTCGCTCTCCTGGCTGTTCGATGGCTACCCGCTCGACAGCGATGTCGCGCCGGCGCTGTTCCTCAATCTGCAGGGCGAAAAACTCTGGCTGGCGCCGCTCGGCGTCCTGCTGCTGCTACCATTCGCGCTGTGGGGCCGGCCAAAATCCGACCCGCTGTTCGGCCCGGCGCTAATCGCCATCGGCGCCGCCGGATTGTTCTGGTTTGCCTTCCAGGGCTTTGCGATCGGGCTGAAGGGTTTTCAGTACGAGTGGCTCGTCTCGACGTTCGGCGAACTCGGTGACCGGCAGTTCGGCATGGGCTACGGCGCGCTGCTCGTCGCCGGCGCATTCCTGTTCATCTTCACACTCGGCATCGCCGCGCGCGGCGCCATCGGCGGCGACGAGTTCGTCGTCGGCTCGATCGGCTTCGTCATCGCGGTCGTCGCCGTCTTCATCTTCATGCCGATCTTCCAGATGCTGGCCAGCGCGCTGATCACCGAGGATGGCACCTATTCGGTCAACACCTTCCTCGGCAAACTGTTCAGCCGCGAGATCTGGGGCATCGACTGCGTCACCGGCGGCAGCCGCTGCGGCGTCGCCTGGAATTCGCTGGTGCTGGCGATCCTCGTCGGCGTGCTGACCACGCTGCTCGGTCTCGTCTTCGCGCTGATGCTGACGCGCACCGGCTTTCGTTACGGCCGGTTGCTGCGCGCGCTCACCGTGCTGCCGATCATCACGCCGCCCTTTGTCATCGGCCTTGCCATCATCCTGCTCTTCGGCCTGTCGGGCGCGGTGACGCAGGCGCTGGACTCGGTGTTCGGCATTCCGGCGACCCGCTGGGTCTACGGACTGCCCGGCTTGCTGATCGCGCAACTGCTCGCCTTCACGCCGATCGCATTCCTCGTGCTGATCGGTGTGGTGGAGGGTGTGAGCCCGTCGATGGAAGAGGCATCGCAGACGCTGCGCGCCGACCGCTGGCAGACCTTCTGGAACGTGTCGCTGCCGCTGATGCGGCCGGGCCTCGCCAACGCCTTCCTGCTCGGCTTCATCGAGAGCATGGCCGACTTCGGCAACCCGCTGGTTCTCGGCGGCAATTTCGACGTGCTGTCGACGGAAATCTTCTTCGCCATCGTCGGCGCGCAATACGATCAGGCGCAGGCGGCGGTGCTGGCCATCGTTCTGCTCTTCTTCACGCTTGGCGCGTTCTGGGCGCAGCGCTTCTGGCTCGGCCGCAAATCCTACACGACCGTTTCGGGCAAGGGCGATTCCGGCGTCCACCCGCATCTGCCGAAGCGGCTGAAATATACGGTCTACGCGATCGCCGGCTTCTGGACGCTCTTCACGCTCGTCATCTACGCGACGATCTTCTACGGCAGCTTCGTCACGCTGTGGGGCGTCAACCACGACCTGACCGTCTCGCACTATGTGAAGGCGTTCGCCGTCGGGTGGAACGAGTTCGGCATCCACTGGCGCGGCGCCGCGTGGAGCTCGTTCTTCACCACGCTCCAGATCGCGCTTGTCTCGGCGCTGCCGACCGCGGCGATCGGCCTGCTCACCGCCTATCTGCTGGTGCGCCAGAAATTCGCTGGCAAGGACGCCTTCGAGTTCGGCACGATGTTGTCCTTCGCCATCCCCGGCACGGTGATCGGCGTCTCCTACGTGATCGCCTTCAACGTGCCGCCGATCGAGCTGACCGGCACCGGCATCATCCTCGTCGTCTCGTTCATCTTCCGCAACATGCCCGTCGGCGTGCGCGCCGGCGTCGCTTCCATGTCCCAGATCGACAAGAGCCTGGACGAGTCTTCGCTCACACTTGGTGCAAGTTCCTGGCAGAGTTTCCGCACCGTGATCCTGCCGCTGCTCAGGCCCGCAATCCTCGCCGCGCTCGTCTATTCCTTCGTGCGTGCGATGACGGCGATCAGCGCGATCATCTTCCTGGTCAGCGCGCGTTACGACATGTCGACCAGCTACATCGTCGCGCGTGTCGAGAACAATGAATACGGCATCGCGATTGCGTATTCCGCGGTACTGATCGCCGTGATGCTGGCCGTCATCGGCATCATGCAGCTTGTGGTCGGAACACGGCGCATAGGCCGGCGCGGCCTGAACGCCGATGCCGACCTTTCGCAGTCTCGAACCAATGTCAGTCAGTCCGGCGTGACGCCGGTGGGAGCGGGCTAAGTGGCCAGGATCAGAAGCAACGCCGCCTCGGTCACCTTCGATCGCGTGACGAAAAAATACGGCGCCTTCACCGCGGTGAAGGAGATGTCGCTGCAGATCGAGGCGGGCAAACTGGTCACGTTGCTCGGGCCGTCGGGCTGCGGCAAGACGACGACGCTGCGCATGATCGCCGGGCTGGAAATGGCGTCGGGCGGCCGCATCCTGATCGGCGACACCGATGTGACACGCCTGCCGGCGACCGACCGCGACGTGTCGATGGTCTTCCAGTCCTATGCGCTGTTCCCGCACATGACGGTGAATGAGAACGTGCAGTACGGGCTGAAGTTCTCCGGCTTCGACAAGAAGGAAGTCGTCGAGAGAGCCCGGGCGGGTCTCGAACTGGTGGGCCTTGCCAATCTCGGCGGCCGCCTGCCCAGCGAACTGTCCGGCGGCCAGCAGCAGCGCGTCGCGGTGGCGCGCGCGCTGGTGCTCGAGCCGCAGGTGCTGCTCTTCGACGAACCGCTCTCCAACCTCGACGCAAAGCTGCGCCGCCATGTGCGCGAGGAGATCCGCGAGATCCAGACGAGCCTCGGCCTGACCGTCGTTTACGTAACGCACGATCAGGAAGAGGCGCTCGCCGTCTCCGACCGGATCATCGTGATGAGCAATGGCGAGGTGGCGCAGGACGGCGCGCCGCGCGACCTCTACGACGCGCCGGCTAACGCCTTCGTCGCCGACTTCATCGGCGAGGCGAACATGTTCGACTGCAAGGTCGTGTCGGTCGACAAGGATGTCGCGACCGTCGAGCTCGGGCCGGTGACGCTGAAGCTGCCGTCGCGCGGCCGTTCGGAAGGCGCGGCGAAGCTCGCCATCCGCCCGAGCCGCATCGGTGTGGGCAGAGCGGGTGCCGCGAACAGCCTGCCGGGAACGCTCTCCAAGGTGACCTATGTCGGCAGCCATCTCGAACTGCTGATCGACACCGAGCTTGGTCAGGTGTTCGCCGTCAGCGACGATGTCGACGCCGATCTCGCGCCGGGCGGCGCGGTCGGCCTGACGTTTCCGTCGCGCGGACCGGTGCTGATTACGGGGTAGCCAAAGTTCGAGCCCCCTCACCGGTTCGCTTGCGGCGGCTTCGCCGCCGAGCGAACCTCCTCTCCCCCGATCGACGGGGGAGAGGAGAGCCGGCCGCTGCGCTTGGCGCCAATCGGCTACGCGCTACTCCTCGCCCCCACGAATGTGGGGGAGAGGTGGCCCGGGCGAAGCCCGAGACGGTGAGGGGGTTTAATCTTTGCCGAACGCCGCGTCCGTCAGCGCCTTGATGCGATCGAACACGCCGGGTCCCCCGGCAAGCACGAGCATGCCATCTGCGATGACGGTTTTGGCGTCCGGCGCAAAGATGGTGCCGCCGGCTTCCTCGGTGATCAGCAGGCCGGCAAGGCAATCCCACGCATTCATGTGCTCCTCGGCGTAACCGATCAGCCGGCCGGAGGCGACATAAGCGAGCATCAGCGCGCCCGACGCATTGCGGTAGAACAGGCTGCGGTCGGCGATCAGCGCCGCAATCAACGGCACGGCATTTTCGGGCGGCGTGCGGTTGTTGATGCCTACGCCGACCGAACCCTCGGACAGGCTCTTCGCCGAAGAAACCTTGATCGGTTTGTCGTTCAGAAACGCACCGCCCCCACGGCGGGCGTAGAAACATTCGCCGGTTGATGGCTCGTGGATGACGCCGGTGTGGGCGACGCCGTCCTTCGCGCAGGCGATCACCACGCACCAGGCGGGAATGCCACGCACGAAATTCGCCGTGCCGTCGATCGGGTCGATGATCCAGACATGGCCGGATGTGCCAGCGGTCGGCGCATGCTCCTCACCGACGATGCCATCGTCGGGATAGGACGCGGCAATTTCGCGGCGCACGAACAGCTCCACCTCGCGGTCGGCCTCCGACACCATGTCCTGGTGGCCTTTGCTTTCGATCGTCAGCGTATCCAGCTTGTGGAAATAGGTGATGCCGAGATCGCCGGCGCGTCGCGCCAGATCGATGGCAAAACGAAGCCTGTCTTCGGCGTCGGTCGTCATGCAAAAATCCTGATGTTTGAGACAGAAAGGAAGCCGGCTCAGTTTTTATAGGCCGGTTCCTGCTCATCGAGAATAGCCTTGAGCTCGGCGAGGTGCCGGTCGGCCTGGCCAGGATAGTCGTCCATCTGGTCGGCGACACTGTTGGCGACCGCATCGGACAGCGTGCGCAGCGGCTTTCCGGTCCACAACGCCTTGATGTAGGTCTCCGCCGCGCGCTCGAAATAATACATGCGGTTGAAGGTCTCGGCGACCGTATTGCCGATGACCAGAATGCCGTGATTGCCCATGATCATGATCTGCGTCTTCGGGTTGGCGAGCAGTTGTGAGCAGCGCTCGCCCTCTTCCTCGAAAGCCAGCCCGCCGTAATTCTCGTCCACGACCTGCCGGTTGAAGAACATCGCCGAGTTCTGGTCGATCGGCGGCAGCAGCGAGTCCGCCAGTGAGGCGAGCACGGTGGCGTAGATCGAATGCACATGCATGACGCAGCGCGCATGCCGCACATTTCGGTGGATCGAACCGTGCAGGCCCCAGGCGGTCGGATCCGGCGCGTCCGGCCGGTTCATCGTCTCCGGATCGTTGCCGTCGATCAACAGCAGTTCGCTCGCCTTGATGCGCGAAAAGTGAACCTGGTTGGCGTTCATCAGGAATTTCGTGCCGTCGTCATTGACGGCCAGCGAAAAATGGTTGGCCACCGCCTCGTTCATGCCGAGCCGCGCCGTCCAGCGGAACGCCGCCGCCATATCGACGCGCTCCTCGTAGAAGGGCAGGTTGGAACGGTCGCGCAGGGCAGTGACGCTCATGGCTGGTCCTCCGGAGGAGGGGAGCATGCCGGTTCCGTTGAGCCTTCGCAAGGCCGCCCCCTCACCGTCTCGTGCTGCGCACGAGCCACCTCTCCCCCACTTCGTGAGGGGAGAGGAGAGCAGCTTCGGCGATTGGCGCCAAGCTCGCGGCCATCGCTCCTCTCCCCCGTCGATCGGGGGAGAGGTGGCCCGAAGGGCCGGTGAGGGGG
>DATJTE010000231.1:0-8793 GCA_035503715.1 Rhizobiaceae bacterium
ACTTCCTCGATGTGGAACGGCTTGGTCACATAGTCGTCGGCGCCGGCATCGATGCCCGACACCTTGTCCGACCAGCGGTCGCGCGCGGTCAGCATCAGCACCGGCATCTTCTTGCCGTCCTGCCGCCAGCGTTCGACCACCGAGATGCCGTCCATCTGCGGCAGGCCGATATCGAGCACCACCGCGTCATAAGGCTCGGTGTCGCCGAGATAGTGGCCTTCCTCGCCGTCAAAGGCCTTGTCGACGACATAACCCGCGTCGGTCAGCGCCTCGGAAATCTGGCGGTTCAGGTTCTTGTCATCCTCGACCACGAGTATGCGCATGGAATCACTCAGCTTCGGAGAAGTGTGCGGCGGAGATATAGGCTGAAACCGCGAGGTTGGAAAACGGCTTCCAGCTTGGGTTCCTCGCCCCGCGAAGCGGGGAGAGGTGGCTCGGCGCGCAGCGCCGAGACGGAGAGGGGTTTTGGGAAGCGCAGGTTCAGATCAACCCGCCGGCACGACGACCTGGACGCGGCGCGGCCGCTGGCCTGCCTTGCCGGGCACCAGCACGACGATCACGCAGACCTCCTGCCCGCCCTGGTTCGATGCCTGCGCCTTGGCGAGCTCACCGCCGTTCTCGGCGGCCACCTGCTGGCCGATCGCATAACAGTCGGCGGCGGCGACCTGCGTGCCTTCCTCGGTCGGCATGATCTCGCCCAGCAGCGGCGCTTCCTCGGCGCCGGCCACGACATAGGCCGCGGCTTCCACGCTGGTCACCGCGGAGAGCGCGATCGCCCCGGCGGACAGCGCGGCCACAAGCGGCCGGAAAAGGGAGGTCTTCAGCATCATGACGCGTTTGTAGCGCAGAGCAACTGAACGTGAAATGAACGATTTTAGTCGGCGTCTGGCATGCGGAGAGTTGACGATTGGCTTCTGTTCGCTGCAAGTAACAACGGAGCCTAACCAATAGTGTTTTGATAGATGCTAAAATCAATTCTTGAGCAGGCCGAAGACGCAATCGCCGGAGCTGACGAAGTCCACAACAGATTGCGAGCGGCTTTTACCTTAGCGAGCCGTGACGGATCAGATTTCATTTTTTATACGAGATCGCGGGTAAAAGACCCTAAGAGCCTCGCAGACAAAGTTCTCGACCGCCAAGATAGATATCAGACCCCATATAGCGTTTCGGATGCTACGGACATCGTAGGTTACCGCGTTGTCGTTCTTTATGATGATCAACTAAAAAGAGCTCTGGACGTCACTCTAGGCGTGCTAGAGAGTTGCTATCATATTAATGATAGACTTGTTGAGACCAAAGACATTTTTGAAAGTATCCATGAAATAAAGATGTTCCCAAGGCACTTTGAAACCGACCCATATGAAGAAATGTACGAATATCTTTGTGATCGATTCCCATTCGAAAAGGGGAAAAAGATAAAAATCGACAAATCCGAGGAAAATGAGTACAGTTCTTTACATATAATAGTTTACCTTAATTGCTACGGACTATCTTCGATAAGAAAAATACCTGTCGAAATTCAAATAAGAACAGCTATCGAGGACATATGGGCAGAGGTAAGTCATAAGAATAAATATAAAGTGAAAAGGAGAGATATTTGGTCTCCCGGCTTACTCAAATTATACCGCGACAATGATCGTCACGTCCGTTCACTTAAAACTGTGATGGATACGACAGCAAATACGCTTATGCGTGATATTCGCGGAGGCACCAAGGGAATCTACGAAGAGATATCTCGAATTCGGGACAGCAGAATTGCTCGATACGGATCGACTGTAATTGATCTTGTGTACGTTCTTTCTCACAACGTGCTTACAAACAAAAATAGATCTCTATTAGATGACTACGCCACTTTAATCGGCGGAATGAGGAGCAAACGAAATAAGAAACATTTTGAAAAAATGCGTAGTATCCTCACAAGGATTGAAAACGAAGCGCACATCGATGAATATAAGCTGAGATATAATGTGTCGCGTCTTCTAGAGTTTGAGAAAATTCGAATCTCTGTATCCGAAATCAACCTAATCTCCGATGGCGGGGAGGAAGAAAAACTTGTATCTTTGAATTTAGATAGTAAGTCTCTGGTGCAGAAAGCGCGCGAACTATATCTTCAACTTGACTCTTTAGCTGCCGACTCGAAGTGGGAAATTAAGCCCGTTTCCCTTGTTGAGCTTTACAAATACTACCTTTCAAGATTTTCGGGGCATGCGCAACAGAGTTGGAACCACCTTAGTTCGTGCCTTGATAGCATGACGTTCGACCCGACGATCGGCAAAGACCACATCCTTCATGTCGTCGCTCCGCGCCTGATGGCGTACGAGACTTGGAAACAAGCGGAAGCAGATAAAAGATACCTGAACGCGACCTTGAGTGCACCGCAACTCATATTGGGTCTTCGGACCAAGTATCAGGATTCTTTGCGACTAACACTTCAATCACAAAACGCACTAAAGGGGATGAGGCTAAGAGAAGCCAGAGGAGACCTCTTGCACGCAGCTCGATCGATCGAGCGTATTGTTGGACTAAACAACCGAATATTTTTCGCAGCCGAATGCAGAAGGAACGGCGTTGGTGATTTTTTCTTCTCCGAAATTCGTTACTCAGACGCCGAGCTTGACGCAGATATCGACGAACTCGAGCACGCGATCAAACGTGCTGTGAAAAGGCGGCGCGCATCCTTTGCGCATTCCCTGATGATTGCCTTCTCTTCGTTGGGCAGACGAGATCAAGAATTAAGGTGGGCCAAGCGATTGCGAAAGGGAGAATTCGGGATATTTAGCAAGTTACGCAATCGCGTTCGGCAAGATGTCGAGCTTTCTCTTGGCCCTCAAGACTGAAGTTTAGGCTATTCCAAAATCGTCGCAATGTTCTTAAGCAGGCCGCACTCGCGGCCTACTTGCCCCACTCTTATCTCCACCTCAGCCGGCCTCACCGGCCAATCCGTCGCCATCTCCGCCTCCGCATAGGTCCATTCCGGTGCCGCCACCTCCACCGTCCGCACTGGTTCGCCACCCACCGCCGCAACCTCGATGCGGTACAGTTCGCTTTCCTCGCCGAGTGGGATGTCGTCGCCGTCCCAGCTATCCGCACCGACGCGACCACGGCGGATCCAGGTGAGCCTGAGGTCATTGCCCTGCCATGCGGCGGTGAGGTGCGCGGGCGACAGCGGCAGTTTTGCGCGCGTGCCGCCGGCGAGCGACATGTCCACAAACTTGCCGCTGCCGAAATCGTACCCCGCAGGGCCAACCTTCCAGTTCAGCGCCAGCCCGCCTTCGGAGGCTGACAGGCCCGCTGGCCTCAGCGCCTGGTCGAGCAGTACAAACGGCGCGCCGATCGCTGCGCCCACAGCCGCCGCATCCTCCGTGCCGAGCTGTCCGCGCAAAAGGCCGGCAAGTCTCCACACCGACGGCGCGATCTCCGTCGCCGTCTCGAACTGCAGCACCTCCCACACGCCGCTGCTGCTGCGAACCGTGGCGGCGTTGGCGCCGTTCAGCATCTGCAATCGCGACACGCTCGCGAGTTCACCGAAGGCGAGCCGCACGGTGATCTCGCTGATCGCATCGATGCGGCCCGAGCCACTTGGCACCAGCGGCGCGGTGAGCCGCCCGGCAAAGGCCGGCCGGTCGAGCGTCGCGCGCCGCGCGAAACCGATCGTCTCGGGCGAGGCGAACACCGCCTGGCTCTTCCAGGGTTTTGCCCATGCCGCGACACGGAACTGCTCGTGCTCGGCGCCCGAAAAGGCGCCCATCGGCAGGTCGAGAAAATGCACCAACGGCCGGCCGTGCTCGATCGGCTCGTCGTCCGGCGGCTCTGGCAGCACGGCCGCGCCGCCAAGTGCTGCTCCGCGCAGGATCTGTCTGGCCGAGACGCGCTTCACCAGCCCGTCCTCGACCTCGTCGACCAGAAATTCCGTCGCCATTCCCGGCAGCGTCACGATACAGCCCGGCGCGACCGACACCGCCGTCGGCGCAAGCGCAAAATTCACGCGCTCGCGCTGCATCCATTTGCGCTTCAGCCAGTCGCCGAGCAGGCTTTCGGCCTCTGCCGGCTCCAGCACGCCGGGGAAGGCGATCGTCTCCTGCCGCACGCTAGTCGCGCCGATCGCCGCCTGCCTGGCCGAGGCCGACTGGTACTCGGCGAACAGATCGCGATAGGCGAGGATCGCCTCCGACGGCAGTTCGTGGTCGGGCACGCGCGTCAGCTCGATGGTCGCCCTGCCCTCCTCCATCGCCAGCTCATCGAGCGCGATGCTTCCCACGCCAGCGCCTTCGCGCGAAAAATTCAGCGTCCCCGCCTCCTCGCGCACGGCCAGCCCGAGCAGATCGGTCAGCGGCTCGAGAGCGGTGCGCGCCGAAACGGCGTCCGGCACGATGTAGCCGTGCATGAAGCCGTCGGCGTTCGCGACATCCGCTGGCGGCAAGCCGTGATCGGCAAGCACGGCGTTGATCAAATCGCCCGCCGTGACGCCCGACAGCCGCCCGCTCAGCCAGTGGCCGGTCAGCCAGTTCGCCCCGTCGCTCCACAGATCGCCTTTCTGCGGAAAGGCCGGAAACGGCCGGGCATCCCACGACCACGCATAAATGCGCTCGAGATCGACCATGCGCGCGCCATAGACGGGGGAAAGCGGATTGTCAGCCGCGACAAAACCGTCGCTCGCCGGGTTCCAGTGCGTCAAATGCGCGTCGAGGAAACGCTGCGGCGCGACATCGGCCCGCGCGCCGGAGGAGAAGTGCGGCGTCTCGCTCTCCGCCGATTTCGGGTCGGGAAAGACGTTCGGCTGGTTCGGACCCTTGTCCACCGCCGGGCAGCCAAGCTCGGTCAGCCAAATCGGCTTGCTGCGCGGCACCCAGCCGGTCGGCGCGCCGATCTCGGTCCCGCCCGGCCGGTCGAAATGCTGGTTCGCCCACCAGTTCCACACATCTTTGTAGCGAAACACCCACGGCTTGCCGTGCGCGCCATCGCTGATCGCCGTGCGCTGGCGGTCGCGCCGGTTGGAGTCTGGGGCGTAGAACCAGTCATACCCCTCGCCGCTTTTGATCGAAGCGCGCAGGCCTGCCGGATCGTACGGCCCGACAAAACCGTCCGGATTGCCGCCGCCGAAATCCGCGTCGCGCCAGTCGGAGAGCGGCATGTAATTGTCGATGCCGACGGCATCGATATCGGGATG
This sequence comes from Rhizobiaceae bacterium, assembly GCA_035503715.1. GTDB lineage: Bacteria > Pseudomonadota > Alphaproteobacteria > Rhizobiales > Rhizobiaceae > OAS926. Next base: position 5,168 of record DATJTE010000231.1, read on the forward strand.
CGACCACAGCGGGTCGAGATGGAAGAACACGTCGCCCGTGCCGTCGGTCGGCTGGTGCCCAAAATATTCGCTCCAGTCGGCGCCGTAGGTGATTTTTGTCGCCGGCCCGACGACGCCGCGCACGTCCGCTGCCAGATCGCACAGCGTTTCGACGAACGGAAAATCGCCCACGCCGTCGCGCAGCGTGGTCAGGCCGCGCAGTTCGGACCCGAGCAGGAATGCGTCGACGCCACCGGCGACCTCGGCCAGATGCGCGTAGTGCAGCACGAGCCGGCGGTAACCCCAGTCGTCCGGATCGCCGGCAAACGCGATCGTGTTCTCCGCTGCGGAAAAATCGCCTGCCCCCGCCGCCCCACGGAACGCCTCGACCTGCGTTCGCGCCGCCGCCGTCTTGTCTGCCGTCCCAACTTCGCCCGGCGCCGGCGCGCATGTAATTCGGCCACGCCATGGATAAGCCGGCTGGCCGGTGCCGCCATACGGATTCGGCAGCGCATTGCCGGCCGCGATGTCCATCATCACGAACGGGTAGAGCGTCACCTTCAGCCCGCGCGCCTTGATCTCCTCGATCGCGTCGATCACCGATCTGTCGGACGGCGTGCCGCCATAGGCCGCGTGCCCCTGATGATACGTCACGACCGGCGCGAGGTCGCGCGTCAGGCCCGACACGACCCATGGCTGCGAGAAGCCGCTCACGCCATTGTCGATCACCTTCGGCCGCACGCGGCATTCGCCGGCGCTGAGATCGTCGCCGAACCAGGTCACCACCAGCGCGATATGCTCAAGCGCCGGGCACACCGCCTGCAGCTCGTCGAGCGACGCCGCGATGTCCGAGCCGGCGAACAGAACGTGCCGGTTCAGCGTCTCCGTCTCGCCTTCCTGGATCTGACGCGTCACAGCAATCGGCGACAGGCCGAATTCGGTCGCGCCGGGGATCAGCGCGACCGCCTTCAGCGCCGCCGCGACCCGGCTCACCGGCCGCACCACCTCGAAGTGGAATTGCGGAATGCGGTTGCCGAAATCGCCGAGCGGAAAACGCTCGAAGCAGACATAGGCGGTGTTGCGATAGGCGGGCGTATTGCCCTCGCCCTGCTTGGCCTCGATCAGTGGATCGGCGGGCTGCGCGGCACTCCCCCGATAGACGCGCATCTCGATGCGCTCGCGATCGAGCTCGCGCCCGTCGGCCCAGACGCGCCGCACCGAGGCGATCTCGCCTTCGGAAAGCGCGAACGCGACATTGGCGAAGTAGGAATACTCGGTGACGCGCGGGCCGCCCTTGAACCCCTGCCGGGTCGTGGTGCGCTCTTCCTCAAAACGTGTCGCCCAGATCAGCGTGCCGCCGACGCGCACCGAGCCGTAGACGCGCGGCAGCGACGCGCCATCCTCGGCACTGAAGGGACGTGGGCCGGTCAGCCTTGGTCCCTCGTGATGGCGCGTGCTCTCGATCAGCGCGCGGTCGATCACATAACCGGCGATCGCGCCGGCGGCAGTGCCGATCGCGCTGCCGGTCGCACCGAGAAAGCCACCGAGAAAGGCGCCGGCGGCCTGAAGCACGATTGTCGCCATGAAGTCTCCAGCCTAGGTCCCTTCCCCTTGAGGGGAGGGTGGACGACCGCCTCCGGCGGTCGGACGGGTGGGGTACAAGCGGCAACGCGCCGACGCCTCACCTCCCCCTTGTGGGGAGGTCGGACCGAAGGTCCGGGTGGGGGTAAGAAAGTAGGAGCACCTTGCCAGCGACCCCACCCAGCCAGCCTTCTACGGCGGCTTCGCCGCCGGGCTGGCCACCCTCCCCTCAAGGGGGAGGGAGCGCGCTCAGTCGCTCATCACCGGAAACTCAAACACGCCCGCAACCCTTCTGCGCCATTGCGGCACCAGCGCGGACGCCACCACGCCGTGCCCGGAATAGGCGTGCACGAAGCGGTCGGGCGCGATCAGGACGCCGGCATGTTTTGCTGGCAGATGCGGCCGCCAGCGGAACAGCACCAGCCGCCCGCGCGCCAGCTCGTTAGCCTCGACGCAATTCCGCCGCGCCGCCTCGAGCAGCGCATCGCCCGCGCCGGCTTCCGCCCAGTCGGCGGCATACGGTCCGGGCTCTTGCGGCCAATGTCCATAGACCTCGCGCCACACGCCGCGCACGAGGCCGAGGCAGTCGCAGCCCACGCCCCTGGTCGCGCCCTGATGCCGATACGGCGTGCCAACCCAGTCAGTCGCGGCAGTCGCAATGGTCTCGCCGATCGCGCTCATAGCACCACCGCCCCGCCATCGAACACACCGCCGTCGATGACATACGAATAGCCCTGGTCGTTGCCGGGCAGATGCGGGAAGCCGCGAAAGTTCAGCGCATTGTCGAACTTCGTCTTGCAGGTCGCGAAGCGTTTGTCGCAGCCGGCCTTGATCGAAAAAGTGTCGCCTGTTTCGGGCGCTGCCCAACTGCCCGGCCATAGCGTCAGCGTCACGTCCGCGCCCTTCTTGGCGTGCATCAGTACGCGCGCCACGCGGCCATTGTTTGCGCCGCTCGTCCATTCGACCGTGCCGAAGGAGAACCAGCCCGCCGCGTAGCCGCCGAGATCCGTGGCGCGGATCGCGCCCGGCCCCGTCACCTCCGCCACAGTGCCGGTCCCGACAAACGCCGCGCCCGCAAGGGCAAAGCCGCAGCGCGCGTCGCCCAGCTCCGCGTCGCACGTTTTGCGCACATAGCGCCCCGCCGGGCGATCGAGCGCGCTCGCCAGGCTCTCCAGCTCGGCGATGAAACGATGGTCGCTGCGCGTGATCTTGCCGACTGTCGCAGTGCGGATCAGCGCCGCTTGCGACGGCTGCTGCCAGTTCACCAAAAACGTCTCGATCGTCGCGCCGTCATAGAGCCCGGCGGCGACATCCTCGTCACGGATTTTCTCCGACGACAGTGCGCCCTCGACATCCACCGTATCTGTAGCCAGCCCCAGCGTGTCGCGCGCCTCACTCGCCGAGAACCCGGAGCTCGGCTCGCACAGCGTGCCGTCGACGGTCAGCGGCCGGTCGTGGTCGGTGAAGCCGCTCACCGCACCATCTTTCCGCGTCAGCCGCCAGCAGTGGCAGAGGCTCGTCGCGGCCTTCGCCATATGCGCCAGCAGCGGCGCCGGATAGGCCGTCACGGCGTCACCTCGATCAGCGGGATGGTCGGAATCTGCCCGGCCTTGAACGAGGAGATCGATACCGCGATGCGCTCGGTGTCGAAGCGCACGGGCACGTCGAACTCATACCCCGCCGTAACCAGTGCGCCGTTTGCCGGCGTTTCGCCAATCACGAAGACGATCTCGCCGGTCGCATCGTCAATGCTGAAATCCGCCGGCCGCGCTTTTTCCACGCCGTTCACCGCGACACGCAGCGTCGCCAGCACCGGTTTGGCGATGCGACGGTGATACGCGTCGTCGCCGTCGCCATACACCTTCACCAGCGCAAATCGCCGCGTCGTGCCGTCGCCTGTGCCGATCGCCTGGTCGAGCGGTGCCGGCGTCTCGTCCGGCCGGCACGACTTCCAGTCGAGCGGATCGCGGAAGCGAAACGCGTGCAGCGAGCCGCGCCGCGCCTCGAAGAAGACCAGCACGTCGTGCAGATCGTCGAGCGAGCGCACACCGGTGCCAGCGTCATAA
>DATJTE010000232.1:0-41838 GCA_035503715.1 Rhizobiaceae bacterium
GCGGCAGGTACACCACCGCCGCATAGAAGAGCGTCGATTCGACGGCAGTCAGCATTGCCCGAAAACCATGAAAGACTGGACGGTCGACTCGGACCAGTTGAGCCGTTCCTTGCCGGGCGATCATCGGGCCGAGCACAATAAATGCGCCGATCGAGCGGATGAACATGACCTGCCCGACGGTGAACGTCGCAACCAGCCATTTGCCGAGCGCATCGTTCAGCGCGAACATGAAGTCGCCCAGCAGCATCAAGATAACGCCGGCGAGCAAGGTGTTACGCACGATGGGGGTGGAAACCACAGAATTCATGCGCCGCTGTTACAGGCGAGGCGCGGTTTTGGCGAGAGCACAGCGTGGCAAACCACGAGGCCAGATGCCGCGTATGCAAGCGTTACAGCTTCAACCGCTCCGCTGCCTTCGCCAGTTCGTGAATGCGCCAGCGCTGGTACAGGAAAAACACCAGCAGGAACACAAATCCGGCTGCCGCGCCGAACGTCAGGGCGAGCGGAAACGGCACTTTGAGCCAAAGGCTCAGGAAGGTGATGCCGGCGCCGGCGACCATCGCGTTCAGCACGGCGATCATCATCGCCGCGGAGGTCATGTAGCCGAAGAACACGCCGATCCTCAGGCCGGGCACATATCGCCCTTCCGGCCAGCGGCCGTATTCGGCAGCGAACTGCCGCTCAGCCTCCGGCCCCAGCGTGCGGTAGAAAGCGCGGATCCGCGCAATCGCCGCATAGGCCTGCATGCTCTCCGTGCCAATGTCGACCATCCGGAGCACCGTGAAGACGCCCAGCAGGAAGAGCGCGGGAAGAAGGCACGCCAGGAACGGACCGAACGCCGCGTCCGAGTCGACGGCGAAGCCCAACGCGAGCATCGAGCTCGACAGCGCCATGATGTAGACGGTCGCGCGCGACATCGATTCAGAAGCCGTCGTGCCGATCACGGTCTGCATGACGAAATGTTCGGTCGTCATTGCCGACATCAGCTTGGGGTCGACTTCCTGCTTTGCCTCCTCGGCCATGCGCCAACCTTTCAGCCAGGTGCTTTGTGTCGCCTGTTCACACTACCCGGCCGCCCATTGATCGTGAGAGATGTATCGCGTCTCGGCCTTTCGGCAACCACCTTGCCGCGCGAAATCACGCAGAGTCGCTCGGCGCGCAGCCGAACCGCCTCGGCCGGATGGCCGGCATCGAGCACGACGAGACTCGCCCGCTTGCCGACCGCGAGGCCGAGATGGTCGAGCCCCATGATCGCGGCGTTGACGTTGGTGACCATGTCAAAGCACTTCGCCATGTCTGCGGGCGACGACATCTGCGCCACGTGCAGGCCCATGAAGGCGACGTCGAGCATGTCGGCGGTGCCGAGCGAATACCACGGGTCGAGACAGCAGTCCTGGCCGAAGCCGACGCGAATGCCGAGCGCCTGCATCTCCTTCACGCGCGTCAGCCCACGCCGCTTCGGAAACGTGTCGTGGCGCCCCTGCAGCATAATGTTGATCAGCGGATTGGGAATGGCCGAGACCTGCGCTTCCGCCATCATCGGCAGCAGTTTTGAGACATAATAATTGTCCATCGAGTGCATCGATGTCAGGTGCGATCCGGCCACCCTGCCATGCAGTCCGAGCCGTTGCGTCTCGTAGGTCAACTGCTCGATGTGGCGTGACAGCGGATCGTCAGTCTCGTCGCAATGCATGTCGACCATCAGGCCGCGCTTTTCCGCGATCTCGCAGAGTGCCGTCACCGAGCGTGTGCCGTCCGCCATGGTGCGTTCGAAGTGCGGAATGCCGCCGACGACATCGACACCCATTTCGAGCGCGCGGATCGTGTTCTGCCGCGCCGTCGGATCGCGGTAGAAACCGTCCTGCGGGAACGCGACGAGCTGGAGGTCGATATAGGGCGCGACAGTCTTCTTCACGTCGAGCAGCGCCTCGACCGCAAGCAGCCGGTCGTCGCAGGTATCGACATGGGTGCGGATCGCGAGCAATCCCATCGACACGGCCCAGTCGCAATAGCGCAGCGCGCGCTCCTTCACGGCCTCATGCGTCAGCAGCGGTTTCAACTCGCCCCACAGCGCAATGCCTTCAAGCAGCGTGCCGGATGTGTTGATACGCGGAATGCCGTAAGACAGCGTCGCATCCATATGGAAATGCGGATCGACGAAAGGCGGAGAGACGAGGTTGCCCGTCGCGTCGATGACGCGCTTCGCCTCGCCCGCGATCTTCGGCTCGATCGCGACAATCTCCTCGCCGCGAATGCCGACGTCCGCGATTGCGCCGTCCGGCAGCGTGCCGCCCTTGACGATTAGATCGAAACTCATCGCTCGCCCTTCTGATACGGGATCATCAGCGCCTTCGGATAGGTCGCGCGCCTCGCAACCAGCACCAGCGCCAGGATCGACAATATGTACGGCATCATCAGGAACACCTGATACGGCACGATGCCGCCGGAGATTTGCTGCAGTCTGATCTGATAGGCATCGAACGCCGCGAACAGGATCGCGCCGATCAGCGCCTTGCCTGGCCTCCACGAACCGAACACGACCAGCGCAATGCAGATCCAGCCGCGGCCGTTGATCATCTCGAAGAAGAATGAGTTGAACGCCGACATGGTCAGGAACGCCCCGCCAACCGCCATAAGCGCGCTGCCGACCATCACCGCGGCCATGCGCACGCCGGTGACCGAGATGCCCTGCGCTTCGACGGCCGACGGATTCTCACCGGCGGCACGCAGCGCCAGTCCCGCGGGCGTGCGGTAGAGCGCCCACGCCACGACCGCCACCGTCAAGAAAGCGAGATAGGTCAGCGGCGTCTGCGCGAACAGCGCCTCGCCGATCACCGGTATTTTTGACAGGCCTGGGATCGGCCAGGGCTGGAACGGATCGATCTTCGGCGGCGACGTCACCTCGGGCAACACGAGACGATAGACGAAATAGGTCAGGCTGGTCGCAAGCAGCGTAATGCCGATGCCAACGACATGCTGCGAAAGCCCGAGCGGCACGGTCAGGAAACCGTGCAGCAGGCCGAACGCCGCGCCCGCGAGGGCCGCGACGATCACGCCTGTCCACAGATCGCCGCCCGAATAGACAGTGAACCAGCCGGCAAACGCGCCGACCGTCATGATGCCCTCGATGCCGAGGTTCAGCACGCCCGCCCGCTCGCAGATCAGCTCGCCCATCGTCGCGAAGATCAGCGGCGAAGCGATGCGGATCGCGGCAACCCAGAAGGAAGCGGTGAAGAGGATTTCGATGGCCTGTTCCATCACCGCCACCTCACCCGGTAGCGCGTGAACATCATCGCCGTGACCATGGTCAGCAGCGCCGTCGCCACCATGACGTCCGCAATGTAGCTCGGCACGCCGGCCGAGCGGCTCATCGCGTCGGCGCCGACGAACACGCCGGCCACGAAGATCGCCGTGACCACGACGCCGAGCGGATTGAGCATTGCCAGCATGGCAACGACGATGCCGGAGTAGCCAAAACCCGGCGACAGATCGAGCGTGAGGTTGCCCTTCAGCCCGGACACCTCGGAGAAGCCGGCGAGCGCTGCCAGCCCGCCCGACATCAGCGCCGTCTTCATCAGAACCTTGTTCACCGGAATGCCCGCGAAACGGGAAGCCTCGGGATTGTGCCCGACCGCGCGCATCTCATAGCCGAGCGCGGTCCGCTTCATGATAATCCAGACGACGATGGCGCTGACGATCGCGATGATGAAGCCGAAGTGCAGCCGCCTGCCCTGGATGATGCGCAGCAGTTGCGCCTCGGCGATCACCTTTGGCGATTGCGGCCAGCCAAGCCCCATCGGGTCCTTCAACGGACCTTCGAGCAGCAGTGAGACGAAGAGCAGCACGATGAAGTTCAGGAGCAGCGTCGTTACCACCTCGTCCACGCCGAAGCGCGTCTTCAGCAGCGCCGGCCCAAGCAGCAACAGCGCGCCGCCCGCCATCGCTGCGATAGCAATGATCGGGATGAGCAGGCCGGCTGGCAGCGGCAGCGCGCCGGTGCCAAGCACCACCGTCACCACCGCGCCGATGTAGAGCTGCGCCTCCGCGCCGATGTTCCAGAGTTTTGCGCGGAACGCTACCGCCACCGCGAGTCCGGTGAAGATCAGTGGTGTGGCGCGCGTCAGCGTCTCAAGCAGAGCGAATTGCGAACCCGCCGCGCCTTTCGCCACCAGTCCGAACACGGACAGCGGCGACGCGCCCGCGGCCAGCACCAGCAGCGATACGATCACCAGTGTCACGAGGATCGCTGCGACCGGATAGAGCAGCAGGACCGTGATCGACGGCGCGGGTTTCGGCTCAAGGCGCATTATGCCGCCTCCAACCCATGCCCGGCCATCAACTCGCCGAGTTGCGCCACTGTCCGTTCACCCCGCATAGACGGCTCAGAGAGCCTGCCCTTCGACATGACGATGATCCGGTCCGACAAAGTCTGGATCTCGTCGAGGTCCTCGGAGATCAGCAGGATCGCCGCCCCGCGTTCGCGCGCCGCAAGCAGCCGTCCGTGCACATAAGCGACCGCGCCGACATCGAGGCCGCGCGTCGGCTGGTTGGCCAGGATGATCGCCGGCTCTGAATCCAGCGCGCGGCCGAGGATCAGCTTCTGCATGTTGCCGCCTGACAGAAGCCGGATGCGCGCATCCGGCGACGGGCATTTCACGTCGTAGTCGCGGATGATCTCTTCCGCGAAGCTGCGCGCCGCAGTCCAATTCAGAAAGCCCATGCGCGAGAAGCGATCGGTGCGGTAGCGCTCGGCGATGACGTTCTCCGTCACGCTCATGTCGCCGATCGAGCCGACCGCATGGCGATCCTCCGGAATGCGCCCTACGCCGTTCGTCAGCGCCGCGCGCGGGCTCCATTCGGCCACACGTCTGTCGCGGATCGTGATCTCACCGGACGCTGGCGTCTCGGTGCCGGCGATCAGCGCCGCCAGAACCGACTGGCCGTTCCCCGACACGCCGGCCAGCCCCGTGATCTCGCCGGCGCGCAGCGTCAGCGATAGATTCTCCAGCCGGAAGCCCGTCCCCTTCGTCGACACGCGGTCGAGGATCATCGCAGGTTCGCCGGCGCGGCTTGGTTTCACCTCCGGCGCCTTCAGCTCCTGCCCGACCATCAGCGCCGCGAGCTCCGCGCGGTTCGTTTCTGCCGTCCTGCGCTCGCCCGCGAGCTTGCCGCCGCGTAGCACCAGCACGCGGTCGCTGACCGCCATCACCTCGGCGAGCTTGTGCGAGATGAAGATGATCGACAGGCCTTTCGCGACCAGCATCTTCAGCGTCTTGAACAGCGCGTCTGTCTCCGCCGGCGTCAGCACCGCCGTCGGCTCGTCGAGGATCAGGATCTTTGCCTCGCGGTAGAGCGCCTTCAGGATTTCGACGCGCTGCCGCTCGCCAACCGACAGCGACGCGACCTGCGCACTCGGTTCGACCGCGAGCCCAAAATCGCTCGACAGCTGCCTGATCCTCGCCCCAGCACTCCTCCGCCCTGACCGCGGCGACCAGAGCGGCTCGGTGCCGAGCGTGATGTTCTCCAGCACGGTCATATTGTCGGCCAGCGTAAAATGCTGATGCACCATGCCGATGCCGGCATTGAGTGCGGCGCGCGGATCGCCCGGCGGCAGCGTGTTGCCAAACGCCTCCACGGTACCCTCGTCGGCGACATAATGGCCGAACAGGATGTTCATCAGCGTCGTCTTGCCCGCACCGTTTTCGCCGAGCAGCGCCACGGTCTCGCCGCTCGCCAGCTCGAGGCTGATCGCATCGTTCGCAACCAGCGGCCCGAAACGCTTGGTGATGTTGGTGAGGCGGAGGACGGTCAAGGTTGAGCTCCCCCTTCTCCCCTTGTGGGAGAAGGTGTCGCCGAAGGCGACGGATGAGGGGTGTTGGACGGAGTGCTAGACTGGAACACCCCTCATCCGACCTCGCTGCGCTCGGCCACCTTCTCCCACAAGGGGAGAAGGTGAGCGTCGATGCTCATCAGCTCGACTTCGGCTCGCCGTCGTTGATCTCGACGGTGAAGCTGCCGTCCTTGATCGCCTTTTCCTTCTCGGCGACCTTGGCCATCACGTCCGCCGGCACTTTGCCTTCGAATGCGCCGAGCGGCGCGATCGAGCAGCCGCCGGCCTTCATGAAGGAGTAGACGCCGTAATCGTCGGCCTTGAACGAGCCGCCCTTCACCGCGGCGATCGCGGCATCCAGCGTCGGCTCGAAATGCCAGAGTGCGGAGGCCACGACCGTCTCCGGATAGTCGGCCTGCGTGTCGATGACATTGCCGATCGCCAGCACGTTGCGTTCCTTTGCCGCGTCGGAGACGCCGAAACGCTCCGCATACATGATGTCGGCGCCGCCATCGATCTGCGCAAACGCCGTTTCCTTCGCCTTGGGCGGATCGAACCAGGAGCCGATGAACGACACCTGGAATTTCGTGTCGGGCGCTGTTTCCTTCACGCCCGCCATGAAGGCGTTCATCAGGCGGTTCACCTCGGGAATCGGGAAGCCGCCGACCATGCCCATGTTCTTCGACTTGGTCATCGCGCCGGCGATGATGCCGGTGAGATACGACGCGTCCTGGATGTAATTGTCGAACACCGAGAAATTCGGCACTGCCGAGTCCGGCTTGAAGCTCGAGCCCATCAGGAATGCGGTGTCCGGGTAGTCCTTCGCCACTGTGCGCGCCGCGTCTTCCACGCCGAACACTTCACCGACGATCAGTTTGTTGCCGGCCTCGGCATATTCGCGCATCACGCGCTCATAATCGGTGTTGGAAACGTTCTCGGTCGCGACATAGTCGATGTCGCCGCGATCCTTGGCCGTGTTGGCCGCCTTGTGGATGCGGCTGACCCATTGCTGCTCGAATGGCACGGTATAGATCGCCGCGACCTTCAGCTTTTCTTGCGCAAACAGCCTTGATGGAAATGCGCCGGTTGCGGCGAGCGCGGTGCTGGCGCCTGCCGCCTTCAGCAGCGTGCGGCGTGAGACGGAATTGGCAAATCTGGAGTGTACGATAGGCATTTGACCACCTCTGGTTTCAGGTTTGGACCCGTCCGTTTTTTATCGTTTGGTCAACGCTAGGGTAAATTCGGCGGAACGGCAATCGCGCGGAGCCGCAAAGCCGTATGGCGGCTGGGGATAAGAACCGCGGTTGCGGCAGAAGCTGTCCCCATGGCATAATTTACATATGACAATGGAATTCGAGATTACGCAGGAGCTCCAGGCCCGTATCGACGCGATTGCGGCGCGCTCGCGGCTGACTGCCTCTGAGGTTATCGCAGACGCACTCGAAAATGGCCATTCGCTCGAATGGCAGGAGCGTTTTCTCGACAAGATCGAGGCAGGCATAGCCGCAGCGGATCGAGGTGAGTTTGCAGCGGCATCCGATCTTGATCGCATAAGAAACAAATATCGTGCAACGTGATGCGAGTTCGCTGGACGATTCCTGCTGCCAGCGACATCGATGACATCCAAACCTATATAGCTCAGGAGAGTCCTGTCGCTGCGTATCGTTTGGCGAATGATTTGATCGACCGTACCGAGCAACTCTTGTCCGCGAATCCGAGAGCCGGACGCGTGGGAAGAGTTTCTGGCACTCGGGAATTGGCTGTTTCCCGAACTCCTTACATTGTCGTCTATCGCGTGACGAGCGATGTCGAAATCGTCGCCGTAATCCATGGGGCCAGAGAATGGCCGGAGAGCTTCACCTGACGGCTATGGCGATCCCGCGCCGATCGCGCCCGCGCCGTATCCGAGCAGCAGCACATAGGCCACAACGGTCACCAGCAAGCCGCGGAAGGCGAAACCGACGAAACGGTATTTCGACCGGTTGATCGCCGAGAGGTTGTCGACATTGCCGATGTACTGGTCGAACACATAGGCCGTATCGCCTTTCTCGCGCGCCTCCATGAAAGTCTGCCGGTGGCTCGGCCAGCCGCCCCAATAGAGCGAGGTGGACGTCGGACGGTGGCGCGGCAGCACGACCAATATCGCCGACACGAGTGAGAAGACGACCGCCGCGGCCAACAGTGCCGAGAGCAGGATGATCACTACATCGTCCGTCTGGTAGCGCTGCAGCCTGAACACACCCCTGCCCTCGGCCGAGGAGACCAGGAACGCCAGCATGAAAGTGAAGATGTAGGCCGCTTTCTGGTCGGCGATCCTGATCTGATCATAGAAGACGTCGTTCATCTTCTTCGCATGGTCGAGAAACGCCGCGTCGGTAGGGCGTGGCGCCGGGGCGGCCGGCGCCGCGGTTTCTGCCGCTGCTTCAGCGCCTGCGGCGGCCTTTGCCTTCGATGTCGACCTGGATTTCGTTGCCATGCGCGGTTTCTAGCCTGCTCACGGCGCTCCAGCAACGTAACTTGACAGCTTTCCCTTCTTCTCTCCATACGTCACCTTGGGAAGGCGGGATAACAACAACAAGACAATGCGCAGGGTTCTTGCAGGGCTTGCTGCAGTTGCGCTCCTCGGCACGGCCATTCCGGCCTCCGCGGATGTGTTTCCGCGTGCCTCCAGCGCAGCCGGCTCGGTGATTGCCCGCAAGACCGGCGAAGAGGTTCAGTTCATCGACCTCCCCGCCTGGCGCTCGGTCGACATCAACCAGGATCTGCTGGTTGGCGACCTTCTGCGAACAAACGCATACGGCAATCTCGCCGTCCTGTTTGCCGACAACACCCAGATCCGCGTCGGCCGCAACACCACGCTGGTGGTGAAGGAACTTGTCGCCGGCGGCGATACGATTCTCGGCCTTGAGGAAGGCGCGATCTGGGGCCGCGCGGAAGCCGGTGGCGAGTCCATCACCATCGAGACGCCCGCCGCTGCTGCCGCTATCCGCGGCACCGATTGGTCGATGCAGGTCGAGGGCGACAAGACCGCGCTGGTGGTGCTCCAGGGTCTCGTCGAGTTCTCCAACGAGTTCGGTTCGGTTTCGGTGGCTGAGGGCGAAGCGGCCGTTGCCACCATCGGCAGCGCGCCGACCAAGATCATCATCGTCGATCCGGACGATCGCGAGCAGATGCTCTTCTTCCTGTCGATCCGAACCTCGTTCAACTTCCTGCCCGTATCGCCGCTGCCAAGCCGCGACATGCGCGCCGAACGTGAACGCATCGCCGCCATCCCCGAAGCGGCACGCACGGCGGAAGACTGGCTCACGCTTGCCGAAGTCGCCTTCTCCTATGACGGCCGCCAGGCCGGACTCGCGGCCGCGGCGAAAGCGCGTGAATTCCGGCTGACCGCCAGCCAGCGTGCGCGACTCGATTTCCTTGATGCGCAGGTCGCCGGCGCCGAGCAGCGTTACGCCGATGCGGCAACGCTCTTCGCGCGCGCCCAGCGCGGCCTCGATCCCAGGCGCCGCGCTGTTGCCGCTTATGGCGGTTATTTCGCGCGTTCGCTCGCTGATCCATCGCGTGTCGAGCAGCCGCCGTCGATCTCTGGCGGTGGACCTTACGCCTCCATAGCAGCGGCACTTACCGCAGGCTTCCTGCAGGATATCCCGGCTGCAATCGAGGTTCTGAAGCGCGCCGAGCAGCAATATCCCGATGATCCGACGCTGCCGGCGATCCGCGCGCAATTCGCGCTGCTGATCGATGACCGCGAGCAGGTCAAGGAGGCGGTCGACCGCGCCTTCGCCCTCGACCCGGACGATCCGACGGCGCTCGAGGCCCGCGCCAATTACCGCTCCGGCATCGAGAGCGACCTCGAAGGCGCGCATGACGACCTCACCCGCGCTGTCGGCATAGCGCCCGGCTCCACTACAATCTGGAATGCGCTTGGTCTGGTCGAAAGCACGCGCGGTGCCGAGCGCGAGGCGGAAGCGGCATTGCTGAAGGCGATTGAGCTCGATCCGCAGGATCCGGTATCGCACGCGAATCTCGCCATCCTCTATCTGGATCAGGATCGGCTGGACGAAGCCAAGACCGAGATCGACAAGGCGCTCGGCTACGATCCATCGTTCGACATCGGTCTTGTCGCTCGCGGCCGCTACTACCTGCAGACCGGCGAACTCGACAAAGCAATGCAGGATCTGCTCGCCGGCTCGACCGCCAACCCGGCCTACTCGCAGGCGCTGCTCATGCTCGCAGCGGGCTACTACGAGTCCGGCGATCTCGAGCCAGCCGCGCAGGCGATGGAAAACGCCGACCGCCTCGACCCGAACGATCCGGTGACGTCGAGTTTCGATGCTGTCGTCGCCATCGACGATTACGATGCCGACCGTGCTATCGCGAGCGCTCAGGAAACGATGAAGCGCTCTCGCGCAAGGGGCGGCGACTTTGCCTCCGCCAGCGCGAACAGGGATGCGGGTTCCGTCCTCAACAATGCATTTCGCCTCCAGGGCCTCGATGCGTGGGGCCGCTATTACGGCGACGTCGTCCTCGATCCCTTTAATGCTTCAGGCTACATCGACCAGACGATTGCCGGCAGCGCCAATCCGTTTTTCTACGACTTGAACCACAGCGACATGACGGTCGACCCGACCGCCAATGACACCGCCTTCTCATCCTTCCTTCAGGGCCTGATGCTTGACCCGGCGATGCTGTCCGGCCGCTCGCGCGGCGCCAACCTTTTCCGCCGTCCCTTCTTCGAAGGCGCCGTCGGTGGCGGCTTCATCAATAAGGGCGACGACTGGGGCTGGACCGCCGAAGCTGAAGTTCAGGGTTACGCCGCCAACCCGTTCCCGTGGAGTTTTTACGGCAAGCTGAACGCTGAAAGATCCGAGGACTTTAGGACGTACACACCTCCCGGCTTAGCTGACCCGACGGTTCAGTTCAGCCTGCCATACGAAAACTTCAGCGGCACCGGGTACCTCGCTGCAAGACCTACCCCATATGACCGTGTGGTTGCCTTCGTCGATATTCGCGACAACGATTTCATGCTGGATGACGGCGCATTTATCCTGACAACGCCGATTCCACTCGCTCCAGGTTTACCGCCGCTCGTAGCCGCCGCTTACGAACACGACGTCAAGGACAAGACCGGCGCTACTGGCGTGGCTTGGAGCCATACGTTCGGCTACCGGAACGTCGCCAATGTTGCCCTGTTCGGCTCCGGCTTCCGCCGTTCAAGCGATGAGTTCCTTTTGGCTCTGACAGATGTCGGCGGGGGCGTCGTTCCCCTCGCAACCACCGATCTGACCGTCACCTCGAACCAGACATCCTACCTGGCTGCCGCAAACCACATCTACGGTGTCGGCGATCTGACACTGCGTTACGGCATTGAAGTAGGTGCTATCGATCTAACGCGGGTCGATAACGAGACTATCACAATCTTCGACCCGTTCGATCCGCTCGCGCCGGTAATTGATGTCGATACCACGATAACGACGACCGATGTCAGCCTGATACTTGGCCGCGCCTACCTCGACGCAGTCTATGAAATTACACCCGATCTGAAAATCGAAGCGGCCCTTTTCGGCACTCATCTCGCCGATGACGGCGCAAGCATCACACGCGCGGAACCACGGGCAGGTGTGGCGTGGTCGCCGATCGATGGCCATTACCTGCGGGCAGGTTTCATGCGCCAGACTGAAGCCATCAACGGGACAACGCTCGCGCCCATCGGCGTGTTGGGACTTCAAGCCAATCAGGTCCCGCTGGGACTTGGCGGCTACGCAGACAGCTTCATGGCGCGCTGGGACGCCGAGTGGACGAGCCGGCTCTTCACGAGCGTCGATTTCCAGCATCAGGATCTGACTGGCCTGTCCATTCCAATTCCAGCGAGCCTTTCGACGATCGACATCGCGTCCGGTCGCCTCGATCGCGCCAGTGCAACCGCAAATGTCTGGTTGGGCGGCGGTTTTGGCGCGTTCGGCACGCTCGCCTGGTCTGACAGCAAGGATACCGATCCGACGAGCTTCGGCTTCGGCGGGCCATTGCCCTTCGTGCCGGAACTGTCGGCGCGCGCAGGCCTCACCTTCGTGCATCCGTCGAACGTCAAGGTCACTCTCGCAGCCACCTATGTCGGCGAACGGGATGGCAGCCCAGGGGGCGATGCGCTCGATCCCTATTGGACAACCGACGCTTTCCTGACCTGGGAACCATTCGACAAGCGTTTCTCGCTGGAACTCGCGGGCTACAATCTCTTCGACCAGGATTTCCTCGTCGCGCCGAACACGCCCGGCTGGGGTCGCACCTTCACCGGAAAATTCAAGGTCCGGTTCTGACATGGCGGACGGGGCGGCTGCTCGATCTCCCCGCCGCTTCTGGCAGGTCGCGGCCTTGGCGATCGTGGCGGCGGCTGTCATAGGCTTCGTCTCCCAGCTTCCCGCCTGGCGCCTCATCGAGCTTCGCAGCTTCGACTATCTCTCAACCACGATGCCGCCTGCGGTGCCGGAAGACACGCCTGTCATCGTTGCCATCGACGAGCCGTCCTTTTCCGAACTACAGCGGCAGTGGCCCTGGCCGCGCAGCCTGCATGCCGAACTGATCGCGGCGCTGCGCAAGGCCGGCGCCAAGGCGATCGGCCTCGACATCATCTTCGCCGAGCCTTCCGCCGATCCGGCCGCCGATGCCGCGCTCGCCGCTGCCCTCGGTCCGGATGTCGTGCTCGCCGGCGACGAGACACTGATCGAGACCCCGCAAGCCGACCAGATCGTGCGCGTCGAGCCTCTGCCCGAATTTATCGCGCGCGGTGCCAGATCGGGCATTGCCTCGATCGTGCTCGACGCAGACGCGACGCTGCGCCGCCTGCCGCGTTATTCCGACGGTTTCGCGCCGACGCTCCTGCAGACCGCCGGCCGCGCCGCGGATATTCCCGTCGGATCCTATCTCCAGACTTTTGGCCCAGGCCGCACTCTGCCGACCGTCTCCTACTACCAGGCGCTCGATCCGGAAGAATTCCTGCCCCCCGATACCTTCAAGGATCGCGTCGTCATCGTCGGCCTGTCGATGCAGTCGGCGCCGCTCGCCGAAACCGGCGGCGCGGACGCCTACGCCACCTCCTGGACGTTGCGCTCGTCGCGGCTCGTCTCCGGCGCCGAGATCCAGGCGACGATTTACAACAATCTGCTCGGCGGTCTCACAATCGCGCCGGCCTCCCCAGCCGTCTCCATCGCCACGATCGTCTTTGCCGCTTTGCTCGCCAGCCTGGCCGTGCTGCGCAGCACAAGCTGGCGCACAGTGCTCCTCGCCGCGATTGCCGTGATCGTCTTCATCGCCGGCAGTTTTGTCCTGCTGCGCTTCGGCCGTGTCTTCGCGCCGGCTCTTGCGCCTTCCGTCGCCTTCGCCCTCGTCGCCGCGGCGCAAGGTGCGCGCGACTACGCCGCCGAGCGCCGCGCGCGCCGCGAAATCACCCGTGCCTTCTCGCAATATCTGTCACCGGTGCTGGTCGAACGACTGGCCGACGACCCGTCACAGCTCAGGCTCGGCGGCGAGAAGCGCACGCTCTCGATCCTGTTTTGCGACGTGCGCGGCTTCACCACCATCTCCGAGCAGATGAAGTCCGAGCCGGAGAAACTGACGGCGCTCATCAACCGACTGCTCGGCCCGCTCTCCCAGGTCGTGCTCGATGCTGGCGGCACCATCGACAAATATATCGGCGACTGCATCATGGCGTTCTGGAACGCGCCGCTCGACGATCCGAACCACGCCGAGCATGCGGTGCAGGCCGCGCTCGACATGATCGGCGCGCTGGACCAGCTCAACGCTGAGCTCGCAATGGAAGCTGAGGCCGAGGGTCGCAAGCCGGTCCGGCTGGCCGTCGGCGTCGGCGTCAACACCGGCGAATGCGTCGTCGGCAATATGGGATCGGAGTTCCGCTTCGACTATTCTGCGCTAGGCGATGCCGTGAACCTTGCCGCACGGCTCGAAGGCCAGACCAAGGTCTATCATACGCCGCTGATCATCGGCGAAGAAACCGCCCGCCGTGTCGCCGCGAAATTTCCGATCGCCGAGCTGGATCGCGTTCGCGTCAAGGGCAAGAACGATTTCGAGATCATCTCGACCGTGCTGCCCGGTACGGCTGCGTCAACCATCGCCGAGCATCGCGCTCTGATCGACGACATGCAGGCCGGCAAGCTCGCGCCGAACGACACACGTTTCGATGCGCTGGCGCTGAAACTGCCGGCCATGGCTGACTATTACGACGATGCCCGTGAGCGCCTGCGCGCCTCCCGGCAATAGCTTCACTTCTCTCAAAAAAAGAATTTGTCGCCCATGTCACGTCGGCGACACCTGCCTCGTCCTGACATCGTAACGCCCCGAACACAAGGAGCCGAACGGTGACCCAGAGACCGAATCCCTACACGCCGGACTTCTATCCGCTCATCCACCCACTGATCGACTTCGCGAAAAAGGCCGCCGAAACCGGGCTGGAAATGAGCCTCCAGAATCTCGTGAAGATACGCGCCTCGCAGATCAATGGCTGCGCCCAGTGCCTGTTCATGCACACAAGCGAAGCACGTAAGGCTGGCGAAACGGAAGAACGCATCTATCTGCTGGACGGCTGGCATGAATCGCCGCTCTACACCGACCGGGAGCGCGCGGCTCTCGCTTGGCCCGATGCGCTGACACTGGTATCTGAGACGCATGCGCCGGACGACGTCTACGCGATGCTCGACGCCGAGTTCACGAAGGAGGAGCAGGTGAAGCTGAGCTTGCTGATCGGCACGATCAACACTTTCAACCGGCTTGGCATCGGCTTCCGCGTAAGACATCCGGCCGGCGCCCGCAGGGCGGCCGCGTGATGGCCGGCGTGGACGCGACCTCATCCTTCGATCCGCTGCGTCCGCGGCTGATCCGCATCGCCTATCGCATGCTGGGTTCGGTTGCGGACGCGGAGGATGTCGTGCAGGACGCGTTCATCCGCTGGCTGGATGTCGACCGCGATGCGGTGAAGGAGCCGAAAGCCTATCTCAGCCGCATCGTCACCCGGCTCTGCCTCGACGTGCTGAAATCCGCCCGACGCCGCCGCGAAACCTATGTCGGCGAATGGCTGCCGGAACCGGTCGTCGAGGATTTCGACGACGAGATCGACGACGTCACGCTGCCATTGATGATGGCGCTTGAGCGGCTCTCGCCGCTGGAGCGCGCCGCCTTCATCCTGCACGATGTGTTCGGCGCAAGTTTCGAGGAGGTCGCCGAGGCGATCGATCGCGATCCCGCAGCGTGCCGCCAGCTCGCAGCCCGTGCCCGCGCCCATGTGCGGGCCGAGAAGCCGCGCTTCGCCATGTCGAAGGAGCGTGGGCTGGAGATCGCGGCGGCGTTTTTCGACGCCTCGCGCACCGGCGACATGTCGAAGCTCCAGTCCCTGCTGGCGGCCGATGTCGCGCTGCATTCGGATGGCGGCGGCAAGCGTCCGGCGGGCATGCAGCCGGTCTTCGGGCTCGACAATGTCGTCACTCTCCACGCCGGCCTGGCGAAGTATTTCGAGGAGAACATGTCGAAACTCGTCCGTTACGCGCTCATCAATGGCCTGCCCGGTTTCGTCACGCTCGAAAGCGACAACATCCTGCAGACCACCGCGCTGAAGATCGAGGACGGCAAGGTCACCGCGATCTATGTCGTGCGCAATCCCGACAAACTGAAGCATCTCGGCGGGCCGGCATTGCATTGATGGCGCCCAACGCTGGCGTCTCCTCTCCCGAATGCCGGGAGAGGGTAAGGGTGAGGGCAATTCTGCATCGTTCGACCAATTGCCTCTCCCCTCGCCTGCTGTATGGTCGCCGCGCTCAATCCAAACGGTGATCATGGCGAAGACTCGCATCGGACTTATCGGCCTCGGCATGGCGGCGGCGCCGCACGCAAAGAGCCTCCTCGACCTGAAGGACCGCGTCGAGGTTTTGGCCTTCAGCCCGACCGAGGCGCGGCGCAAGACCTTCGCCGAAACCTACGGCCTGCGCGTCACCGGCGACGCGGAGAAAATCTTGGGCGATCCCGCCGTCACCGCCGTGGTGCTTTTGACGCCGCCCAACACCCATCTCGATCTGGTGAAGCGCGCGGCTCAAGCCGGCAAGCACATCCTGCTGGAGAAGCCAGTCGAGATCACGCTTGCCCGAGCGGAAGAGCTGGTGAACGCGGCCGAGGCTGCCGGCGTGAAGCTCGGCATGGTGCTGCAGCATCGTTTTCGGCCGGTCAGCACAGCACTTGCGCAGCAGATCGCCGACGGCAAATTGGGCGCGCTCGTCGGTGCTTCGGCGCGGCTCAACAATTGGCGGCCGCAGAGCTATTACGACCAGCCCGGCCGCGGCACCAAGGCTCGCGACGGCGGCGGCGTGCTGCTCACCCAGGCGATCCACACGCTCGACCTGATGATTTCGCTCGCCGGCACGCCGGTCGAGGCGACTGGATATGCAATGACCAGCGCTGTCCATCGCATGGAGACCGAAGACCTCGCCATGGGCGCGGTGCGCTTCGACAACGGCGCGATCGGTTCGGTCAGCGCCACCACCTGCGCCTATCCCGGTTTCCCCGACGCCGTCGACATCATCGGTACGAAAGGCATGGCCCGGCTCGACGGTCCGCGCCTCGACATCCGTTTTCACGACGGCACGGAGTTTTCCGCGCTCGATGAACAGGCTGGCGGCGCGGGCGCCGATCCGATGGCCTTCTCGCATCATCATCACCGCGCGGTGATTGCCGATTTCCTCGACGCGATAGAACAGGGCCGAGACCCGAAGGTGACAGGCCGCGAGGCGCTGAAAGTGCATCGTCTCATCGAGGCGCTGCTGCGGTCGTCCGAGAGTGGGAAAAGCGAAAGAGTCTGACGCTTTGTTCAAAGCTGCTTGTCAGGAGCTGTCAGCAATCTTCTTTCCGAATCTGTCCACGGGGTATCCGCCGCATGGGATAATTCGCTCGTCGCCCTCATCGGGACCCTGGAGCTAGACCAGGTTTCAGGGGAGGGAGATGGCGTCCGGGCCGGCGGCACTATGGTCGTGCCGCTTAGGGAGTCGATCCCCAAGACCCGGTCCCTGGAGGCGGTCAGCGCTGGCGGCGCAAATGCCCAGGCCAGCCCACCGACCCGGGGAAAGAGCGTCGGCGGGGCGCGGGAGACCGCGCCGCTTAGTTAGTTTCGGAAGGCTCGGCCCCGCGCCCCGCTTCCCGAACTACCACCTCAGAATATCGAGGTGTGTTCTTTGACAATGGCCAGGCCGGATTTCCGGAGCGTGGCAACGGAGATGTGTATCTTACGCCCGCGCCTGCTCGCGCCAGGCTGCCGGTGGCGTGTGGTAATAGCGCGAGAAGGCGCGGCTGAAGGCGGCCTCGGTGCCGTAGCCCGCATCGAAGGCGATCGAGGCGACCGGCCGGTTGGTCGTCGCGAGCGCGATGCCGGCGAGATAGAGCCGCCAGTCGCGCACATATTTGACCGGCGAGGTGTCCAGCATCTCCTGGAAGCGCGCCGACAGCGTGCTCCGCGAAAGCCCTGCGGCGGTCGCCAGTTCTTCCACCGTCCAGTCGCGCATCGGCTCGTCATGGATCAGCGCGATGCAGCGCGCCAGCGCCGGATCGGCGAGTGCCGCCAGCCAGCCCGTCGCGCCGGATTCGGCCATGAGAATACGCTGCCGCAAGATCTCGACGAACATCACTTCGGTGAGGCGCTCCAGCATGGAGACGCCGCCGGCCCGCGGCCGGTCGACTTCGGCGATGAGCTGGCGCACCGCCGCGCCCAGCCAGTCATTATCGTTCAGCCCGCGCGTCCTGATGTGGATCAGGTTCGGCAGTGCCGCCTTCAGCGGCGTGAAGGCGAGCGCCTCGCAGCGGAGAAACCCGCACAAGATGCGCGCGCCATCGGACATTTGGCCGTACCGCATCGTCGGAACTTCCCGCCACGGTTTGGGTGGCAGATCGTCGACGGGATTGACCTTCATGCTGCCGTCGCCGCCACCGAGATCATGCGGGGAGCGATGCGGAAACACCACGACGTCGCCGGCCTCGAGTTCTATCAGCCGGCCCTCCATCTTCACCCAGGCACGGCCTTCGGCGACGATGTGGAAGATCACGAGACCGGCCGGCTTGCCGTCCGCGAGCGACACCATCGAAATCTTCTCGTCGGTCTGCCAGTCGCCGGTCGGCATGAAACAGAACTGCAGCGAACCGGAGAGCCGGATCGTCGCCAGGACGCTGGAAAGCACGTCGAGGCCCGTCTGAAGGCCGCCCTCCGCGAGCTTCGGATTTTCGGTCAAATCTCCCGGCATTCCGGCCAAAGACCTCTCCGCATCCTCCCCCTAGAAGCCGCCTGCAACCTGAACGGAGGATACTATGCAGACCGCAACTGACAAGCTGGTGATCCTGGTCACCAAGGGCATCGATTCCGAACTTTCGTCCGTCGCCTTCACCATCGCCAACGGCGGCATCACGGCCGGCCTCAAGGTCTATATGTTCCTGACCAGCACGGCGATCGACCTCGTGTGCAAGGGCGGCCAGAAGATGACGCATGTCGCGCCGCTCGACCCGCTTTCGGCGCTTATCGAGGACTTCCAGAAGCGCGGCGGCACAATCTGGGCCTGCCCGCCCAGCGTGAAGTCACGCGGTTACGAGCAGGCCGACTTGATCGATGGCGTCACCATCGTCGGCGCCAGCGCCATGCACGCCGAGATCAAGCAGGGCGCGGCAACGCTGTCGTTCTAAGGCCTGGAGCGTGTTGCTAGCCGGCGACCATCTTCGCCACGGCGGCCAGATCGACATTGCCGCCAGAGAGAATGACGCCGACGCGTTTGCCCTTAACCGGCAGCTTGCCGGTCATCACGGCGGCTGCCGCGAGGCAGCCGGTCGGCTCGACCAGGATTTTCATGCGGGCGAGGAAGAACTTCATCTGCTCGATGAGTTCGGCGTCGGAGACCGTGACGATGGCTTTCACCGTCTCCTTGATGATCGGGAAGGTGATCTTGCCGAGCGCCATCGTCAGCGCACCGTCGGCGATCGATTTCGGCACGGGGATCGTCACGACCTCGCCCTTGGCGAGCGACTGCTGGCCATCGTTGCCGGCCTCTGGCTCGACGCCATAGATCTCCGCGAACGGCGCCAGTTCGCGCGTCGCCAGCGTCGTGCCGGAGAGCAGCCCGCCGCCGCCGAGCGGCGTCACCATCATGTCGAGCGGCCCGACCTCCTCGATAAGTTCCAGCGCGGCCGTCCCCTGCCCCGCCGCGACGTCCGGGTGGTCGAATGGCGGGATCAGCGCCATACCGCGCTCGGTTGCGATCTTCTTCGACAGCGCCTCGCGGTCCTCCGTGTAGCGGTCGTATAGAACGACCTCCGCACCATAACCCTTCGTACCCGCGATCTTCGAGGACGGCGCGTCCGACGGCATGATGATCACCGCCGGTGCGCCCTGCAGCTTGGCCGCATAGGCGATCGCCTGCGCATGATTGCCGGACGAGAAGGCCAGCACGCCCTTTTTGCGCGCCGCGTCGTCGAGTGCAGCGATCGCATTGTACGCGCCGCGGAACTTGAATGCGCCGCCGCGCTGCAAATTCTCGGCCTTGAAGAAGAGTGTGGCTCCGGTCGTTGTGTCGGCCGTGCGCGACGTCAGCACCGGCGTCTTGTGTGCGATGCCGGCGATGCGGGACCGGGCAGCGAGGACGGAATCGAAGGTGGGAAGGGACATGCGGCGGCCTCTTTCTACAAGCGCCGTCCGCTAGCAAGCTGCGCGGCCCGGTGCAATCGGTGAAGCGTCACCGTGACATTCGTGGACACTGCCTGGCTCACGCCACCGGCACCAGCCTGCGCCGCCTTTCGCCGTGCCAGACGATCGCCAAGCCGCTCGCGATGACGAGCAAGATGCCCATGATTGCGAGCGTGTTGGGAAGTTCGCGGAACACGACCAGGCCGGAGATAACCGCCCAGACGGTGAAGGCGTAATAGAACGGCGCGACCGCACTCGTCGGGCCGACGCGATAGGCCATGAAGATGAAGAAATGGCCGAAGATCAGGAAGAATCCCGAGCCGGCCAGCAGGGTGAGTTCGCGCGCGCCGGGCGCCACCCAGGTTTCCATCAGAACATGTGCGACGACCGCGCCGCCGAGCACCACGACGACCGCCGACATCGCGACCACCAGGCCCGGCACATGCGCGCCGACGCTGCGGCCAGCCAGATCGCGCACGGCGCACAGAACCGCATTGCCGAGCGCCAGCAGCGCATAGACGGAAATGCCGGCGCCGCTCGGCTGCGCAATCATCAGCGCGCCGGCGAAGCCGACGGCGATCAGCGCCAGCGTCAGGCCGGTGATCCGCTCGCGGAAGATGATGGAGGCGCCGATCAGCACGAGCAGCGGCGTGATCTGGCCGAGCGCGGTGGCGTCGGCGATCGGCATGTTGGCGAGTGCCACGACGTAGCACAGGATCGCCGCGGTCTCGGACAGATTGCGCGCCAGCACGCGGCCGTCAAACATCTGGCCGATGTTTTTGCCGTAGCCCAGGGCGAACAGCATCGGAAAACCCCAGAGCGACGCCCACAGGCCGCGCAGCGTCAGCGTCTCATAGGGCGGCAGCCCTTCGGTCGCGAGCTTCATCATCGTATCGTTCACGACATAGGAGCCGGTGGCCAGCACCATGAAGAGCGGGCCGCGGAAGGGATGGGCTGACAGTGACATCTTGGGAAGCTCGAAAGGCAGGACGCGCCGGTGTCGCCCGGATTTCGCACGCAATCAAGGGAGGATCGTTGGGGCAGCAGCTATTTCTCGCGCAGACGCCTCATGAAAGCGGCCATGCCGGCCTTGGTGCTGCCGTGCCTGTCGATCATGTCGAACCATTCGCATTTGAGGTTCGGCAGCGCATGGTGAAGCGCGAAATATTCCTCGTCCGGGAAGGCAAGCGCGCAGTCGAGATGTGTGAGATGCCGCAAAGCGTGCAGCGGTTTCAGGCGTCGGTCCACGACATTCGTGCTGGCGAGGAACAGGTAGCGCAGACCGGACAGTGCAGAGAGAGGCGCGAGGCTTTCCACGGTCACACGATTGTCCAGGCCGCCCTCAAACCCGAACGCGGTGAGTTTCGTGAGGCCCGTTGCCCAGGAGAGGGCTGGGACACGTTTGAACCTCTCCAGGAAGAGCACTTCAAGCTGCGGAAGGTCATGAAACCACTCCAGGCTCTCGACCTTGGTGCCGCCGATAACGATCAGCCGTCTGAGATTTTTCAACCGGGCAAGCGGCGCGAACGAGGTCGCGGTGGTGCTGCCGATATGGAGCAGTTCCAGGTTTTCGAGTGCGGCGATCTCATCGAGAAAATCCTGATTGACCTTGCTGGCCCAGAATCTCTTGAGGCCCGCGAACCTCGCAATGCCGCGATGCGCGTTCGGCTTTTCCCGGCGAAGGTAAAGTTCCTCGGCATCCTCAACCACGCCGGTCAGCGTCTCCAGCCGCGGCGGGAGCTTAGTCCAGTGAAAGGCAACGCCGGCCTGTTGCCGCGGGCTTGTCTCGGTCATCGGATCGCGTCGAGCGCCTCCCGCTGTCGGTGCATTTCGAGGAATACACGATAGTCATGGTCGAAGCGCGCCCGCGCCGCTTCATTGGGCAGACGCGTGCGGCCGCCCTGGCTCATCGCGGCGCAGGCGGACGGCAGGTCGGGATGCAGGCCGGCCGCTGCCGCGGCCACCATGGCGGTGCCGAGGAGCACCGCGTCTGTCGCCGGTGCCGGTTCGACCACGGTGCAGCCGGTTGCGTCGGCATAAAGCTCCATCAGCAGCGCATTCTTCGTATGCCCGCCGGTAACGTGCAGCGTATCGATGACGTAGCCACGTTCGTTCAGCGCGTCGAGAATGTGACGCACGCCGAGCGCGATGCCGACCGCCGTGCGCCAATAGAGCCGGCAGAGGCTGTCGAAGGAGGCATCGAGCGTCAGCCCTGAAATGACGCCCACCGCGTGCGGGTCAGCATTGGGCGAACGGTTGCCGTGGAAGTCCGGCAGCACGTGGAGCCGGCCGGCCAGATCGAGGCCTTCCACCTCGCGCAGTTCCATCACCCGCGCCGCGATCCTCGCATGCATCGCCGCGTTCGGCTCGCCGCCCGCGCCATGCCAGCGGATGATGTGATCAAGCAGCGCGCCGGTCGCCGATTGGCCGCCTTCGGAGAGCCAGCAATCGGGAAACGCGACGCCGAAGTAAGGTCCCCACACACCCGCGAAGGCACGCGGCTCCGGGCTCATCGCGATGATGCAGGACGACGTTCCGGCGATCAGCGCCAGGTGCCGGTCGATGCCCGAACGGTCGAGTGCGAAGCCCCCCAGGACGCCGAGCGCACCGGCAAACGCATCGATCACGCCGACGCCGACGCGCGCCTGCTCGGTCAAGCCGAGTACGGCGGCGGAGTCGCTGGTCAGGGTTCCGAGGTCCGCTCCGACCGGGCTTGCGGTTTCCGGCAAACCGGCACGCTCCAGCATGTCACCCAGACCGACAGCCTCGAAGAAGTCCGGCCGCCAGCCATTCTCATGCGCAAGGTAGGTCCACTTGCAGGTCAGCGTGTTCTGCGAGCGCGCCGTCGAGCCGCTCGCCTTCCAGGCGAGGAAGTCGGCAAGGTCGAAGACGTGTGCCGCCTGGCCCCATGTGTCTGGCATATGCCGCCTCAGCCACATCAGTTTTGGCGTCGCCATTTCGGGCGACATGACGCCGCCGATGTACTTTAGCACATGGTGGCTACTCGCCGTGCACTCGTCGGCTTCGTCGAGCGCGCGATGGTCGAGCCAGACGATCGTATCCCAACGTTTCTCGCCCGTCGTCGAAACGGAAAGCTGGCTGCCTTGCGCGTCGCGCACGACCAGCGAGCAGGTGGCGTCGAAGCTGATGCCGGCGATGTCCTCAGCTCTCACGCCGGACCGCTCAAGCGCGCCGCGCACTGCAAAACAAACAGCACGCCAGATGTCTTCCGAATCGTGCTCCGCGTGGTCCGCCTTGGGCTGGTGCATCAGGATGGGATGATCCGCCCGGCCGAGCAGCTTTCCCGTTCGGTCGACGATCCCGGCGCGCGCGCTGCCCGTGCCGACATCGACGGCGCAAACGAATTTTTCTCCGACCTGCTGGCTGCGCTCTGCCAGCAAGCCCGGCAATTCAGCCATGTCATCGAACACCAGCTCCGGACCAAGCGCCGCCAGCGCGTTACGCAGCCCGGCCTTCTCCGCGTGCGATCCGCCAACGAAACCAAAAACGCGCATGCCAGCCGCCTTCGCAGCCATAATCCCTGCCGGGCTGTCCTCGATGACAAGGCAGTGCTCCGGCGCGACGCCCATCGACTTCGCCGCGTGGAGAAAAAGGTCCGGCGCGGGCTTGCCGCGGCTCACCATGCTCGAACTGAAAATGTGCGGCTCGAGGAGCTGCCTTATCCCGGTCAGCTCCAGCGAGAGCCGGATGCGCTCCAATTGGCTCGACGACGCCACGCATTTCTTGCAGGTCAGCGCCTGCAGCGTCTCCGCAATGCCTTTGATCGGCTTCAGCTCGGCGCGGAAACGCGCGTGAAGCATTTCGCGCATCTCGTCGAGATGCAGCTCGCTCATCACCATGCCGTGGTCGGCTTCGATCAGCCCACGGATCGTGGCCATGCTCTTGCCGAGGAAAGCCGCGTAGCCAACTTCCTCGGTGATCGACCCGCCGCCTTTGGTGATCAGCTCGACAAGAACGGAAATCGAAATCGGCTCACTGTCCACCAGCACGCCGTCGCAATCGAAAATGATGAGTTCAGGATAGGTGTGCTTCACGCCGGACCGTGCATGGAATTCTTCGTTCCGCGCGGTCAGCTCGCCAGATAAAGCTTCAACGTCTCGCGCGTTCCCCTATCCCATAGCCGCTGCAGCGCGCTTGCGAAAGCGCCCGCGAAGACGGGTGAGCGGCCGACATCGCCGTAGATATCCGCCATGCCGAGCCAGACAGCGGGATTGCCCCGCGCTTCGTGCGCCGTTTTGGTCAGGCGATTCCAGTTCGGATCATTCGGTTCGATCACCGCACCCGAATCCGTCGTCCCGAAGCAATAGCGGCACCAAAGCGCCGATTCGAGCGCCAGCCCGTCAACGCCCTTCCCTGCCTTCAGCCGGTCGGTAATGGTCGGGATGATGAATTTCGGCTGCCGGTTCGAACCGTCAAGGCAGAGCCTGCGAACCGTGTCGCCGATCTTGGGGTTGGAGAAGCGGCGCTGGATGAGTTGGTGATATTCCTCCAGCACGACGCCCGGCACGGGCGGCACGGTCGGAATGATCTCCTCGCGCTCGATTTTCGCCAGAAAACCACGAACGAGGTCGTTCTCCATCGCTTCATGGACAAAATGAATGTCCATCAGCCCGGCCGGGTACGCGATCACCGCATGGCCGCCGTTCAGGATGCGGATCTTCATCAGCTCGAAGGGTGAGACGTCGTCGACGAACTGCACGCCGGCTTTTTCGAGCGCCGGCCGGCCGGCCGGAAACTTGTCCTCCAGCACCCACTGCCGGAACGGCTCGCAGAACACGGGCCAATTGTCCTCGACGCCGAATTCGCGCTTCAGGATTTCGCGTTCGCGGTCGGTGGTGGCAGGCGTGATGCGGTCTACCATCCCGTTCGGAAACGCGACATTTTTCTCCACCCAACTGGCAAGCTTGGTGTCGATCAGTTTCGCCAAACCGACTACGGCATCCGCCGTAACATGGCCATTGTGCGGGATGTTGTCGCAGGACATGACCGTGAAGGGTTGGGTGCCCGCTTCCCGTCGCTTCACCAGCCCCGCGAGGATAAGTCCGAAGACGGTCTTCGGGTCGGCCGGATTTTTCGCATCGGCCGCGATCGCTGGATGCTGCGGATTGAATTTCCCGCTGGCCGGATCGATGAAATAGCCGCCCTCGGTGATGGTCAGCGACACGATGCGGATCGCCGGGTCAGCCAGTTTCGCGATAATCGCCGCGCTGTCGCCGGGCGGCAGGAAATCGATCATCGAGCCAGTGACACGCGCTTCCATGTGACCGCTGTCTTGCTCCACCACCGTGGTCAGCCAGTCCTGTTCTGCCAGCTTCTGCCGTCCCGCCGCCTCCTGCGGCAACACGCCTGCCCCGACAATCGCCCAGTCGCGATCAATCCCCATGTTGAACAGGTCGTCGAGGTAGACGGCCTGATGCGCGCGATGAAAATTGCCGACGCCGAAATGAATGATGCCTGATTTGAGACTCGCACGGCTGTAGTTCGGACGCGCGACATTGTCGCGAAAACGATCGACGGCGGCGGTGGAGAGTTTTGTACTCATGTCTTCTACCTGCGTCTTGCCGTGTCTGCTGCGAGGGGCAGACCTCAGCTCATCCAGTTGCCGCCATCGACGTTGTAGGTCTGCGCGACGACGTAATCGCTCTCGCTGCTGGCGAGGAAAATCGCCATGCCGGTCAAATCGTCGGCGGTGCCCATCCTGCCGAAGGGCACCGCCTCCCCAACGAGCCGCTTCTTTTCCCCAAGCGGCCGGTTCTCATATTTCGCGAAGAGCGAATCGACATGGTCCCAATGCTCGCCATCGACCACGCCGGGCGCGATCGCGTTGACGTTGATGCCGTGCCTGATCAGGTCGAGGCCTGCTGACTGCGTGAGCGAGATCACCGCCGCCTTGGTGGCGCAGTAGACGCCGACCAGCGCCTCGCCGCGCCGGCCCGCCTGGCTCGCCATGTTGATGATTTTGCCGCCCTTGCCGCGCTTCACCATCGAGCGCGCCACCGCCTGCAGCGTGAATAGCGTGCCGGCGACATTGACCGCGAACAACCGGTCATAACTCGCGCGCGAAATATCGACGACCGGCGCCAGGTCGAAGAGCGCGGCATTGTTGACGAGAATGTCGATGCCGCCGGCCGTCTTCTCGACCGACTTCACCGCCTTCTCGATCGAGGTCTGGTCCGTCACGTCGATGGCGACCGCATGCGCCTGCGGCCCGATCTCCTTTGCCGTTCTCTTCGCAGCCTTGAGGTCGATGTCGGCAATCGCGACGGTCGCGCCTTCACGTGCGTAAGCCTCGGCAAAAGCCCGGCCGATGCCGCGCGCCGACCCGGTGATCAGCGCCGATTTGCCTTTGAGCCGGCTGCCCACTGCATTGCCTCTCAGAGCGCGTTGCCGTCGGCGCCGAAGCGATGCAGCTTCGCCGGGTCGGGCGTCAGATAGACCGTCTGGCCATGCTCCAGTTGCACCTCGCCGCCGGCGCGGACATTGATGGTGCCGAGTCCATTGGCATGGACGTGGACAAAGGTGTCGGCACCGAGATGTTCCGCCACGCCGACTGTGCCCTTCCAGTCGCCCTTGTCTGTGGAAATGCCGATGTGCTCTGGGCGAACGCCAATGGTCTTGGCGCCGCGCTTTTCCGCTTCCGCGCCTTCAATGAGATTCATCTTCGGCGAACCGATGAAGCCGGCGACGAAGAGGTTCTTCGGGCTGCGGTAGAGATCCAGCGGCGAGCCGACCTGCTCGATGTTGCCGGCGTTCAGGACGACAATCTTGTCGGCCATGGTCATCGCCTCGACCTGGTCGTGCGTGACGTAAACCATGGTCGTCTTGAGCTGATGATGCAGTTCGGAAATCTCCAGCCGCATCGTGCCGCGCAGTGCCGCGTCGAGGTTGGAGAGCGGCTCGTCGAACAGGAAGGCCGATGGGTTGCGCACGATGGCGCGGCCGATCGCGACGCGCTGGCGCTGGCCGCCCGAGAGCTGGCCGGGACGGCGTTCGAGATAGTTGGTGAGGTTCAGCACGCGGGCGGCGTCGGCGACCTTCTTGTCGATCACCTCCTGGCTCTCGCCCGCCATTTTCAGCGGGAAGGCGATGTTCTTGCCAACCGTCATATGCGGGTAGAGCGCATAGCTCTGGAACACCATGGCGAGACCGCGCTTTGCCGGTGCGGCGCGCGTCACGTCCTTGCCGTCGATCGCGATGGTGCCGGAGGTCGTGTCCTCGAGGCCAGCGATAAGTCTGAGCAGCGTGGACTTTCCGCAGCCCGACGGACCGACGAAAACGACGAACTCGCCATCGTCGATTTCGAGATTGATGTTCGGGATGATGACGGTCGATCCGAACGTCTTGTTCACGTTCGACAGCGTGATCTGGCCCATGGTTTCCTCCCAGTATTTCTTTTCTTGTCCGCCTACTTCACCGCGCCGAAGGTCAAGCCGCGCACCAGCTGCTTCTGGCTGAACCAGCCCATGATCAGGATCGGTGCGATGGCGAGTGTCGATGCTGCCGACAGCTTCGCCCAGAACAGGCCCTGCGGACTGGAGAACGAGCTGATAAAAGCCGTCAGCGGGGCTGCTTCGGTCGTGGTGAGGCGGATTGTCCAGAACGCTTCGTTCCAGGCGAGGATGATGTTGAGCAGCATCGTCGAGGCGATCCCAGGCACCGCCATCGGGGTCAGCACGTACCAGATCTCGCCCCATAGCGAGGCACCGTCCATCCGCGAGGCTTCAAGGATCTCGCCGGGGATCTCGCGGAAGTAGGTGTAAAGCATCCAGACCACGATCGGCAGGTTGATCATGGTGAGCATGACCATCAGGCCAAAGCGCGAATCGAGCAGGCCGAGGTCGCGGAAGATGATGTACATCGGAAACAGTACAGCCACCGCCGGCATCATCTTGGTGGAAAGCATCCACATCAGGATGTCCTTGGTCCGCCTTGTCGGCGAGAACGCCATCGACCACGCCGCAGGCACCGCGATGAGCAGCGCGATCACGGTAGAGCCAACAGAGATCAGCACCGAGTTCAGGAACGGCTTGAAGTAATTGTACTGGTCCTGCACCTCGGCATAGCTCTCCGTCGTGAAGGACGGGATCAGGTTGAAGCCGGCGATCGCCTCGGTCTCGGATTTGAACGAGGTGATGATCGTGTAGAGGATCGGGAAGAAGATCAGCAGCGCGACGATCCATGCGCCGATGGTTGCTACGATCTTGTGTTCCGTGCTGACTGCGCGTGCCATCTCGAAGCCCTCACTTGTCCAGGTTCTTGCCAACGGCGCGCATCAGGAAGAACGCGACGATGTTGGCGAGGATGACTGCGATGATGCCGCCGGCCGACGCCTGGCCGATTTTGAATTCGAGCGACGCCTTCTGGTAAACGAGGAAAGGCAGGTTCGTGGAGGCGTAACCTGGCCCGCCGTTCGTCGTGACGAGGATCTCGGCGTAGACGGCCAGCAGGAAGATCGTCTGGATCAGGATCACGACCGTGATGCCGCGCGAAAGGTGCGGCAGCGTCAGATAGATGAAGCGCGATACGAAGCCCGCGCCGTCCATCTCGGCCGCCTCCTTCTGCTCGCCGTCGAGCGACTGCAGCGAGGTGAGCAGGATCAGCGTCGCGAAGGGCAGCCACTGCCAGGCGACGATCAGGATGATCGAGAACAGCGGCCATTGCGCGAACCAGTCGATCGGCTGCAGCCCGAAGAAGCGCGCGATGTCCGCAGTGACGCCGTAGCCGGGATGCATGATCATGTTCTTCCAGACGAGTGCCGCGACTGGCGGCATGACGAAGAACGGCGAGATCACCAGGATTCGGACGAACCCCTGCCCCCACATCGGCTGGTCGAGCAGCAGCGCTAGCATGATGCCGCCGATGACCGTGATCGCCAGCACGCTGACGACGAGGATCAGTGTGTTCAGGATCGCCGAGAAGAAAGCGGGGTTGGAGAAGAAGAGTGCGTAATTGCCGAAGCCGATGAAGCGATCATTGATCGGGTTCAGCGGGTTGTACTGCTGGAACGAGAACCACAGCGTGAAGGCGAGTGGCACGATCATCCAGATGAAGAGGAAGATGACCGAGGGCGCGAGCATCAAGCGCGCCAATCCGTGTGTCTGCCGAGTCGCCATGTTCCATCTCCTCCCTGATGACGGCCGCTGCGTTGGCGACCTCCCCTCTCCCTGTTTATGGGGAGAGGTATGGGTGAGGGGCAGCACCCATCATCGACGGCTTGCGTCGCCCCTCACCTGCCTGCCCGGTATCTACGTCGGCTTAGCCGACCGTCTCCCCGTGAACGGGGAGAGGAAAGCTAAGTCTCCAGAAAAAAGGGCCGCCCAGACTGGGTTCCGGGCGGCCAGGCACTGGGAGGCTTATTGGAGGTATCCACCTTCCTGCATCGTCGCCGTCGCGGCTTCCTGAGCCTGGGCGAGCGCGTCGTCGACCGACATCTGGCCCGCGAGTGCAGCGGAGAAGAGCTGACCCACCGTCGTGCCGAGGCCCTGGAACTCAGGGATCGCGACGAACTGCACGCCCGTATAAGGAACCGGCTTCACAGTTGGCTTGGTCGGGTCGGCGGCGTTGATGGAGTCCAGCGTCATCTTCGCGAATGGCGCAGCCTTCTGGTACTCGGGATTGTTGTAGAGCGAGGTGCGCGTGCCGGGAGGCACGTTCGCCCAGCCCTCCTTGGACGCGACCAGGTCGAGATACGCCTTGCTGGTCGCCCAGGACACGAACTTCGACGCGGCCTCAGCCTTCTGCGTGCCGGCCGGGATCGCCAACGACCACGCCCACAGCCAGTTGCCACGCTTGCCGAGGCCGTTGTCCGGCGCCAGCGCGTAGCCGACCTTGTCGGCGACGGTCGAGTCCTTCGGGTTCGACACGAACGACGCCGCCACGGTGGCGTCGATCCACATGCCGCATTTGCCCTGCTGGAAAAGCGCGAGGTTCTCGTTGAAGCCATTCGACGATGCGCCCTGCGGACCCGCGTCCTTCATCAGATTCACGTAGAAGTCGAGCGTCTGCTTCCACTCGGGCTGGTCGAACTGCGGCTTCCATGTCTCGTCGAACCAGCGCGCGCCGAACGAGTTCGACGTGGCGGTCAGGAATGCCATGTTCTCGCCCCAGCCCGCCTTGCCGCGCAGGCAGATGCCGTTGATGTCAGCGGCGCGGTCGGTCATCTTGCGCGCCGCGTCGGCGACGAATTCCCAGGTCGGCGCGTCCGGCATGGTCAAGCCAGCCTTCTCCATCAGATCCTTGCGGTACATGATGAAGGACGACTCGCCGTAAAACGGCGCGGCGTAGAGCTTGCCATCGGCGGAAAGGCCGCCGGCGATCGCCGGAATGATGTCGGCGGCGTCATAGTCTGCGCCGAGATTGTCGAGCGGCAGCAGCCACTGCTGTTTCGCCCAGATCGGAACCTCGTAGGTGCCGATCGTCATCACGTCGTACTGGCCGCCTTTGGTGGCGATGTCGGTCGTGACGCGCTCGCGCAGCACGTTCTCCTCGAGCGTCACCCAGTTCAGTTGGATGTCGGGGTTCTTGGACGTGAAGTCGTCCGTCAATTTCTGCATGCGGATCATGTCGCCATTGTTGACGGTCGCAATGGTGATCGTCTCGGCATGCGCGGCAAACGCGAGCGCACTCGCGGAGCACAGGCTCAAGATGAGCGTGTTGAGTTTCATCCGGAAATCCTCCCAAAACGCCAAGGTGAGCATTTGCCTTGGCTATGGGCAATTACTCACATGATATGACGCGGAGTCAAGCGGGAATCGATGCTGCGCTGCAGCAAGCTCAAACCGTGCGACGTGTGAAGAGCTTTAGCGTGGTGGCGGAAGCGGCTCGCTATCGCCCGCCGCTGGCTTGCGGAATGGTCTTCTCGACTTCAGCCAGCATCCAGTCGCGGAATGCCCGGACCTTGGGCGAATTCCGGCGGCTTTCCGGATAGACGAGCCAGTAGGCGTGGCCGTCATTGCCGATGAGCGGAAATGGCTGGATCAGACGTCCAGTGTCGAGTTCATCCACGAAAAACGCAGGCGTCAGAATGCCAACTCCCTGCCCTGCGATCGCTGCCGTTCCTTCGAGCGCCTGCGCGCCGAAACGATTGAGCGGTCGGCCCTTCAGCCCCTCGGCTGATACACCCGCCATATCGAACCATGAAACCCACCAGGGGTCGTCGGGGCTGATGATCGGCAGCTTGAGCAGATCGGCCGGCTTGTTAACGCCGCCAATCGTTTCGGCGAGGTTGGGCGAGAGCATCGGAGTGAAGTCCGCA
Source organism: Rhizobiaceae bacterium (assembly GCA_035503715.1). Classification (GTDB taxonomy): domain Bacteria; phylum Pseudomonadota; class Alphaproteobacteria; order Rhizobiales; family Rhizobiaceae; genus OAS926. The sequence continues at coordinate 30,814 of DATJTE010000232.1, forward strand.
TCAAACAAATGGTGCGACGCAATGTTCGGCCACTTGCCGCCACCGGATCGGATCCCGACGTCCACTTCGTCGCGTGCGAAATCGACGATGTCGGACGCGATGACAATTCGCACCGCGATGGACGGATGCGTTATCTGAAAAGGCCCGAGGTGTTTCGCCAGCCAGGTCGCAAACGTCTGCACTGTCGATATGACGAGAGTGCCTTCGGCGTCGCCGCGAACTGACGACCATGCTTCTCGCAGGATCTCAAATGCCTGACCTGATGCATCCGCGAGCCGTCGTCCGGCCTCCGTCAGCGCAACCTGGCGTGGCTTGCGTATGAAGAGCGGCGACCCGACACGATCCTCCAGCACTTTGATCTGATAGCTCACCGCAGCCTGCGTCATGCCGAGTTCTTCGGCGGCCTTGGTGAAACTCAGATGGCGCGCCGCAGCCTCGAAGGCGCGGATTGCCTGCAGCGGCGGGAGTTGTGCGGCCATGGATTAAGCCTCCTTATGCATCCCAATCGAGATTCGATTGGAAAGCAAGGTCTCCATAGCTCACATTACCACCAGTCCATTAACCCAGCGAATGAAGGAGGCCCGCCATGCACGCGGCAGCCAACACCCGGACTTTGCCTTTTGTCAGCGAAAACGAGGATTTTTCGGCTTCCGAGCCGGCAGCTCTAGCAATCGACCGGCGGTCGCTCACGCCGCATCTGGAACGCGACCTCGGCCTAATCGATTTCAACGGTGGGTCCGCCCGCCTGCGCCGGCCGATCGACCTCGCCGACCTGAAGGCCGGCTGGTTCTAATCAGCCCTTGAGCAGCGCTTCGGCTGTATTCTCGTCGGTGATCAGACCGTTGATCAATCTGCGGATCAAAGCTGCCCGGATTCCGGGCAGCTTTTTTTCGCCCATGGCGAGCGCGATCACCAGCGAGCGTTCGCGGGACGGCAGCGGCGCCGAGGCGACCCGCTCATTGGTGATCCCGTCGATCATCTTGCCGTCCTTGTCGAAGGCCCAGCCGACGATCTCCGCCACCGCTCCGGCCTTCTGAAGCGCCTTCAATTCCTGCTCGGTGAGGAAGCCGTCCTCATAGATCGGCGCCTCCGGCCCGAGGTCGCCGATGCCGACAAACGTTACGTCTGCCTGCGTTGCGAGATCCAGCGTCGGGCGAATCATCGCCTGACTGTGCAGCATTTCCCGCTCTTCCGGCGACGATGCGATGACCGGCAGCGGCATCGGAAAGCTGCGTGCCTTGATCTTGTCCGTCATCGTGAAGATGACGTTGTAATACGCGGCCGAGCCGTCCGGCGCGATGTTGCCGGTCAGCGACACGACCTTGTGCTGCGGGCATTCCATCGGCGTCAGCTGGTCGACGGCAGCCTTCAGCGTGCGGCCGGTGCCGATGGCAAGCACGATCGGCTCCTCCGATTTCAGCCGCCGCTCGATTTCCGCTGCCGCCGCTTCCGCAACGCCGATCACTGTCGATGGATTGCCCGGATCGCTCGGCACCACCTCGACATGGTCGAGCGCGAATTTGGACTGAAGCTGCTCGGCTAAGTCGAGACAATTGGCGATCGGATGGTCCAGCCGGACCTTTACCAGCCCTTCGGTCATGGCCAGGGAGACCAATCGCTGAGCGCTCTGGCGCGAGACGCCAAGCTTTGCCGCGATCTGGTCCTGCGTATTGCCGGCGACATAATAGAGCCAGCCCGCGCGGGCTGCCTCATCCTGCCTCGAAATGCTTCCCTCGCGGGCCGCCATGGGTTTCGCCTCGAATTCAAGGCCTGCCGGACGCGGCAGGTGCGCGAAAATCGGCGGGTTTGTCCGGGCAGTCAAGCCAGTGACGCGCAAAACCGCCAGCACGTTGGTGCCGGCGGTTTTCTATTCTTGGGGCAAAAGCTCAGCGCTTCAGATTGACGATCGCCACGCCGCCGAGCGCCATCAGGCCACCGATAATGCCCAGCAGACCGGGTACTTCGCCGAGCCAGACAAAGCCCATAAGTGTCGCCACCGGCGGGATAACGAACAGGTAGTTCGAGGCGCGGCCGGCAGGCAGGCGGGAGAGCGCGACGGCCCAGGCGCCGTATGCGATCAGGCTGGGCACGGTGCCGAGATAGATGGCCGAAACCAGGGCTTCCGTGGTTGCAAGCTCGGCCTGAGCGATCGCCGAAGGCAGTGCCGGTGACAGCACGATCGCGCCGATCACCATGTTCCACATCGCGACCGTCAGCGGCTTGTGGCGCGCAAACAGCGGCTTCTGCACGATGGTCGAAAGTGTCGTTGCCACTGCCGCGCCGAAGATCAGCAGCGCGCCCTGATCGACCTTGAGCCCATCGCCCTCGCCGAGCGCGATCAGGCCGACGCCGAGGAACGACGCGAACGTGCCGATCCAGGCCAGCCGCGAGAATCTTTCATTGAGCAGCAGTGTCGCCAGGATCGCGGTCATGATCGGGCTGACATTGATGATGAAGGCGGCAGCGCCGGCCGAAACGGTCAGCTCACCGAAGTTGAGCAGCAGCGTGTAGAGGCCGACAAAGACGATGCCGCCGAAGGCAAAACGCCATGCTTCGCGCAGCGCCGGCAGCGCCGGGCGTGTGACTGCCAGAAAGATCGCGGCCGGGATCGCGGCGATGGCGAAGCGGGCCGCGCCGAGTTCGGCCGGGCCGAAAGATTCCAGGCCTGCGCGGATCGCCGGGAAGGCCGAAGCCCACGACACGATGGTGATGACGACGGCGGCGGCTGTGGTCGTGTTGAACATGTTGCGGCTGCTGGTTTCGAGGATGAGGACGGACATGGATGTGTCTCCCGATACGGTGTTGGGAACCTTTTCCGCCAGACCGAGCTGATTGACAAACGACGAATTCAACGATCTGCTGTGAGCGTGGATCACAGCTCAAAACAGCTTCCGCCGTTGGATACGCTCCGCGCTTTTGAGGCTGCGGCACGAACCGGCAGCTTTTCCGCCGCTGCCGAAACTTTGAATCTTACCCACGGCGCGGTCAGCCGGCAGATCGGCAAACTCGAGGATTGGCTGGGTTTCCGGGTGTTCGACCGGGGCGCGCGCGGCGTTGCATTAACCATCGAGGGCAATCGGCTGTTCATCCGCACCTCCGAAGCCTTCTCGCTGATCGCCGACAACACCGACCGCTGGACTGAACCGCGCGGCGCTGCCGTGGTGCGGCTGGCCTCGATTCCCTCCATCTGCGGACTCTGGCTGATCCCGCGCCTGCCAAAGCTGGAGGCCGGACCGCCGCCGTTGCGCATCGTGCTCAACATCGACATTCGCCAGATTGACCTCGACGACGAGGGCATCGACCTCTCCGTCCGCTGCGGTCGCGGCGCCATTCCGGGGCGCGTGTCGCTGCAGTTGTTCGAAGAACATGTGTTCCCGATCGCCTCGCCCGCACTCGCAAAGACACTTGGCAAAGGCGATCCGGCGCGCGTGCTGAAACATCCGCTGATCCACGATTCCGACGCTGGTGCATGGCGGGCCTGGCTTGGCGCGCACGGCATCGACCACCAGCCGCGTGCTCAGGATCGTCGTTTCGAGGACTACAACCTTGTGCTGAACGCCGCTTCGAACGGGCTCGGCATCGCGCTCGCGCGGCCACCGCTCACCGGCCCGCTCCTGGAAGCCGGCCAGATTGTAGCGGTCGACAATCGCACCGCGCTCAATCCAGTCTCGTACTGGATGGATCGGCCGCAGGGCAGCTCGCGCCCTGCCGCTGCCGACCTCGCTCGGCGCATCGCTCGGGAAGCGGGCGTGGCGGATAGGAAGATCGCGGCATTCCTCGCCGAAGGCTGATCAGCTACTCGGCTTGCGATTTCGCAGCGCTTCCTCGCGCGCTTTCCGATCAGCCTCGACCTCCGCTTCATCCCAGAAGCCGATCAAGATGCCCGCCGGCGCAGACTGATCGAACAGGAGTGCGACGTCGTCGTCCTTGGTGATCGCCGCGTCGGATTTCGTCGTCCGCGTCGCCGGCCGCCGCGCCCAGTCGAACATCAGCTCGTGCAGACGCACGCGTTCCTTCTCGAACGCCGGATCACTGCCGAGATCGACAAGCTCCTGCGGATCGTTCTGCAAGTCGTGCAGCATCGGTCGGAAGCCGGGGATGTGGACGTATTTCCAGCGCCCGTCGAACACCATGGTCATGCGGCTGTCGCTCACCGGGGTGCCGAGTTTCACACGCACCGGATCGAAGGCGAAATCGTATTCGGAGAAGACGGCTTCACGCCATGTCGCCGGCCTCGCCCCGTGCAGCAGCGGTAGCAGCGAGCGACCTTCCAGCACATTTGGCTTCGCCGCGCCGCCAAGCGCGTCGACAAAGGTCGGCACAAGATCGATCATCTCGACCAGCGCGTCCGACACCGTGCCGCGCGTCGTCTCCGCCTCAGGACTGGGATCGACGATGATCAACGGCACGCGCGCGGACGGATCGTGGAACAAATATTTCTCGCCCATCCAGTGATCGCCGACATAGTCGCCATGGTCCGACGTAAAGACGATCATCGTCTCGTCGGTCAGGCCTTCATCGTCCATGAAGGCAAAGAGCTTTCCGAGCTGATCGTCGATCTGCTTGATCAGCCCCATATAGGCCGGGATGACGCGCTCGCGAACCTCGTCGCGCGCGAAGGTTTTCGAAAACCGCTCCTCCATGTAGGCCGCATAGAGCGGATGTGCGTTCGCGCGCTCGTCCTCGCTGCGCACCGGCGGCTGCACGTCCTTCGCACCGTACATGTCGTGATACGGCGCCGGCACGATGTAGGGCCAATGCGGTTTGATGTACGACAGATGCAGCAACCAAGGCCGCCCGTCCGTCTTCGCGGCGCGCATGAAATCCATCGCGCGGCGCGTCATATACGGCGTCTCCGAGTGCTCCTCCGGAATGCGCGCCGCCTTGTCCGCGTGGATCAGCAGCGAGCCATCGAGCACCTCGCCGTCCTCGCCTGCTGCCGAGTTCGCCCAGTCCTGCCACGGATTGTCTGAATTGTAGCCGAGGTTGCGCAGGTAGGTGTCGTAGTCGGGATCCGGATCGTACGGCCCGTCGGGATGCAGCCCGTCATCTCGCTCGAACGGTTCGAAGCCGCATTCGGATTGCAGCACGCCAATGATGCTGTCCGGGTCGATGCCGAGCCGCGCCAGACCTTCGGCATCGGCCTTCATGTGCGTCTTGCCGGCCAGCACGCAGCGCACGCCGAGCTCACGCAGATGATCGCCAAGCGTGGGCTCGCCGACCTTCAGCGGCACGCCGTTCCACGTCGAGCCATGCGTGCGCACATAACGCCCTGTATAGGCGCTCATGCGCGACGGGCCGCAGATGGTCGATTGCACATAAGCGCGGTCGAAACGCACGCCGCGCGCTGCCAGCCGGTCGATGTTCGGCGTTTCCAGATGCGGGTGGCCGGCGCAGGACAGGTAGTCCCAGCGCAACTGGTCGCACATGATCCAGAGAATGTTCTTGACCTTGCCCATGCAGGATCAGCGTTCGGCCAGAACGGCCACCCGCGTCAAGGGTTTAGACGATCCCGCCGCCGCCAGATGCGACCGCTGGCCGCTCCGCCGTGACCTTCTTGCGGTAGCCGGCGGCACGGTAAGCCGCGACCGGATCGATCGCGCCGCCCTTTTCCAGCCGCACCATGGCGAGGATCGGCTCGACATCGGTGCGGTACGCAGCCTTCAGCGTCTGCGTCGCCATCAGCGCGTCGTTGGCATCCTGACAGGACTCCAGCGCCGTGCGATCGACCAGCAGCGCCTGCGCGTAGGCACGCTGTACCTCGACCGCCGACAGCATCAGGCTCTCGATCGGGTCGGTTACGTTGTGGCTCTGGTCCAACATATGCGCCGGGTCGAAGCCCTTTGCGCCAACCAGTTCCGCGTCGACCAGCTCGTTGAAGACGAGGAACAGTCGGTACGGATCGATCGAGCCCGTATCCAGATCGTCGTCACCATATTTCGAATCGTTGAAGTGGAAACCGCCGAGTTTGCCGAACTGGATAAGCCGCGAGACGATCATCTCGATGTTGACGTTCGGCGCGTGGTGGCCGAGGTCGACGAGGCAGAAAGCCTTCGGACCGAGTTCCTGCGCGATCAGGTAATTGCTGCCCCAATCCTGCACGACCGTCGAATAAAAGGCCGGCTCGTACATCTTGTGTTCGGTGAAGAGCCGCCAGTCGTCGGGCAGCTCCGCGTAAATCTCCGCCATCGCGTCGAGATAGCGGCGGAAAGCCTTGGCGAAGTTTACCTGTCCGGGAAAGTTCGAACCGTCGCCGATCCAAACGGTCAGCGCCTTCGAGCCGAGCGTTTTGCCGATCTCGATGCATTCGAGATTGTGCTCGACCGCCTGCTTGCGCACGCCTGCATCGGCGTGGCTCAGCGAGCCATATTTGTACGAAAGCGGTTGGTCCTTCGCGTCGGAGAAGGTGTTCGAGTTCATCGCGTCGAAACCGAGGCCGAAGCGCGACGCGGCCTGCTTCAGACGCTTTGGATCGGCCTTGTCCCACGGAATATGCAGTGACACTGTGGGAGTCGCCTGGGTCAATTGAGCGATAACGGCGCAATCCTCGATCTTGTCAAAAATGTCGCGCGGCTCGCCGCCGCCGGGGAACCGCGCGAAGCGCGTGCCACCGGTGCCGACACCCCAGGACGGGATCGCAACGGCAAATTTCGAAACTTTATCCTTGATCGCGTCGATCTTGATGCCGCGCCGGTCGAGCTGTTCGCCGAGTGCCGCATAGTCGCGCTTCAGCGCTGCCTCACGCGCCGCGTTGTCCTTCGCCACGAGGTCGGCGGCAATCATGTTTTCCACGAACCACCTCCCCTAGCGCGTGAAGCTCTGCGCGTTGCCCGCATCGACATTGATGATGTTGCCCGTCGATTTAGCCGACATCTCTGACGCAAAAAAGTAGATCGCCTCGGCAATGTCTTCCGGAAATACCGAGCGCTTCAGCATCGAGCGCGAGCGATAGTGTTCCTCGAGATCGTCGGTCGACATTTTGTAGGCGGCCGCGCGTTGCTCCTTCCACTCGCCCGTCCAGATTTTCGAGCCGCGCAACACGGCGTCCGGATTGACGACGTTGACACGGATCTGTGCCTCCGCGCCTTCCAGCGCCAGGCAGCGCGCGAGATGGATTTCGGCGGCTTTGGCGGTACAGTAGGCGGCGGCGTTGGGCGACGCTGCAAGCCCGTTCTTCGATGCGACGAAGACGACATTGCCGCCGATCTTCTGCGCGCGGAACAGGCGGAACGCTTCGCGGCTAACGAGAAAATATCCCGTCGCCAGGATGTCCATGTTGCGGTCCCACAGCGCCAGCGTCGTTTCCTCGATCGGCGCTGAAGAGGCGAGCCCCGCATTCGAGACGAGGATGTCGATGCCGCCGAACGCGACTGCCGTCTCTGCGAAGCCGGCAATGACCGCATCCTCCCTGGTGACGTCGAGTTTGATCCCGCGCACAAAATCCTTGCCTGCGACCTTGCCAAGATCAATCTCGGCTGCGGACAGTGCGGCATCATCGATGTCGGCGATCACGACGCACGCGCCGTCGGAGAGCAACCGCGCGGCCGTCGCCTTGCCGATGCCACCAGCGCCACCGGTGATCAGCGCAATCTTTCCGGCGAGCGGTTTCGGCTTCGGCAAGCGTTGAAGCTTGGCTTCCTCGAGTTGCCAGTATTCGATGCCGAACGCTTCCTTCTCGGGCAGACCCATATAGTCAGACACTGTGGACGCGCCGCGCATCACATTGATCGCGTTGACATAAAACTCGGCGGAGATGCGCGCCGTCGCCTTGTCCTTGGCGAAGGTGATCATGCCGACGCCCGGCACCAGATAGACCACCGCGTTCGGGTCGCGCATCGGCGGCGAGTCCGGCCGCTTGCAGCGTTCGTAATAGGCAGCATGGCCCTTACGATATTCGTCAACCGCGCTGGCAAGCCCGGCCAGCGTCTTCTCGACATCCGGTTTCGCTGGATCGAAATCCACCACCAGCGGGCTGATTTTGGTGCGCAGGAAGTGATCCGGGCAGCTCGTGCCGAGTGCGGCAAGCTTCCGCATCTCCTTCGACCCGACAAATTCCAGCACCGCGGCCTGGTCATCGAAGTGGCCGACCTTGGCTTCGGCGGAAGAGATCATGCCGCGGATCGCCGGCATCAGCTTCGCCGCGATCGCCTTGCGCTCGGCGGCTGGGAGCGCGGTCACCACCTCGCCGCCGAACGCGGCCTTGCCACGCGTCTCGCCTTCAAAGAATTCGATCGCGCGGTTGATGATGCGGATCGTCGTTTCGTAACACTCCTTCGCAGTGTCAGCCCAGGTGAAGAGGCCGTGGCTTTCCAGCACGACGCCGACGGCGTCCGGATTCTCACGCGCGAATTTTTCGAGCCACAGGCCGAGCTCGAAACCGGGCCGTTTCCACGGCAGCCAGCCGATCTCGCTGCCATAAATCTTCGCCGTCAGTTCCTTGCTGTTCTTCGCGGCGGCGATCGCGATCACCGCGTCCGGATGCATGTGGTCGACATGCTTCCTCGGCACGTAGGCGTGCAGCGGCGTATCGATCGAAGCCGCGCGGGGATTCAGATTGAAGGTGCAGTGGGGAAGATAGCCCACCATCTCGTCTTCGTGCTCGACGCCGCGATAGAGTTTCTTCAGCGCTTCGAGCTTTTCCATGTAGAGCGTGGCGAAGCCGTCGAGCTTGATCGTGCCGACATCACCACCCGAACCCTTCACCCATAGCACCTCGACGTCCCCGCCGGTGAGCGGGTCCGTCTCCATCACCTTTGCCGAGGTGTTGCCGCCGCCGTAATTGGTGATGCGCTTGTCGGAGCCCAAAAGGTTCGAGCGGTAGAGCAGCCGCTCGGATTCGCTCATCTTCGATGCCTTCGCCTCGTCCCACAGATTGGCAAGGCGCGCCGCAGTGCGCGTTTCCAGCATGACAGGCAATCCTCCCGGCGCAGTGCGTGCCTGCGCAAATCTCACGCGAAATTCGCACGTGATCTTCGCTGATGTCAATCACAAACGATCAATTTCGATCATATTGCAATGCACAATGGAATATTTTGATCGAAGTTGATTGACACTGCGCGAACATGCTGCCTAGATGAATGCGGTTGGGAGGAGCCATGCACGAGAAAGAGCGCCACCGGATCATTCTGTCCGCCGTCCAGGAAAAACCTGTCGTCACGGTGCCGGAACTGGTCGAACTGACCGACTCGTCGGAGGCGACGATCCGGCGCGACATCGCTGCGCTCCATCTCCAGAAGCGCCTGCGTCGCGTTCGTGGCGGCGCGGAGTCGATCACGCCGCCGCAGTTCATGGGCATTGCCGGCCGGCCGTTCAGCGTCAACGAAACCATGCACGTCGCCGAGAAGCGCGCGATCGCGAAGGAAGCGGTCGATCTCTGCAAGGATGGCGACCCGATCATCATCAATGGCGGCACCACCACCTTTCAGATGGTGCACTATCTGGCGAACCGCCGGATGACGATCTTCACCAACTCGTTCCCGATCGCCGACCATCTGCTCAAGCACTCGAAGAACACGGTGATGCTGTCGGGCGGCACGATCTATCGCGAGCAGAACATCATCCTGTCGCCGTTCGAGAACGATGTGACGCGCAACTTCTACGCCAAGCGCATGTTCATGGGTGCGCAGGGGCTTGGCCCACTCGGCCTGATGGAAGGCGATCCGCTGCTCATCCAGGCCGAGCAGAAGCTGATCGACCAGGCGGACGAACTCGTCGTGCTGATCGACTCGTCTAAGTTCCGGCTGCGCTCGAGCCTGATCCTGTGCGGCCTGTCGCGGATTTCGACGGTGATCACCGATGCGGGGATCGAGGACAAGGACGCCAGGATGCTGGAGAACGCCGGCGTGTCGCTGATCGTGGCAAAGAGCCAGCGCGCCGCACTCGCGGAGGAATCTTCGCTGCAGGCCTAAGGCCTGCAGCGCTGATGGAATACGGACTGCACTTAACCGCTCAAGGGAGGAGAAATCTTATGGGCATTGTGAAGAAACTGCTGGCGACAGCGGCCGTAGCGGCCGTCATGTTCGCCGTGCCTGCATCCGCGCAGGACATGAAGATCGCGCTTGTCGTGAAGGCGCTGGGCAACGGCTTCTTCGACGCGGCCAACAAGGGCGCACAGGAAGCCGCCAAGGAACTCGGTGGCGTCGAGGTGATCTACACCGGCCCAACCGCGGCGACCGCCGAAGGCCAGATCGAGATCATCAATTCGCTGATCGCGCAGAACGTCAACGCCATCGCGATTTCGGCCAATGACCCGGACGCGCTGGTTCCGGCGCTGAAGAAGGCGATGGAACGCGGCATCACGGTCATCTCGTGGGACTCCGGCGTCGCGCCTGAGGGCCGCCAGATGCACCTCAACCCATCCGACACCGGCTTGATCGGCGAGACCATCATCAAGCTCGCGGCCGACTATTTGCCGGAAGGCGGCGAAGTCGCGATCCTGTCGGCGTCATCGACGGCGACCAACCAGAACGCCTGGATCGAAGCGGCGAAGAAGGTGCTCCCGGAGAAGTTCCCGAAGATCAACCTCGTCGCCACCGTCTATGGCGACGACGATTCCGTGAAGTCGACCAATGAGGCCAAAGGCCTGATTGCGTCGCATCCGAACCTGAAGGCGATCATCGCACCGACCACCGTCGGTGTCGTGGCTGCCGCGCAGGTCGTCACCGACCAGGGCCTGATCGGCAAGATCAACGTCACCGGGCTGGCCCTGCCGTCGGAGTTCAAGCAGTTCATCGACAACGGCGCGTCGCAGGCCGTGGCGCTCTGGAATCCGATCGACCTCGGCTACTCGGCGGTCTACCTCGCCCACGGCATTGCCTCGGGCAAGGCAAAGGCCGAGCCGGGCGCAAAGCTCTCCATGGGCCGCGTCGGTGAAGTCACGCTTGACGACACCAACTCGGGCGCGATGGCGGCACCCTTCCAGTTCGACAAGTCGAACATCGAAGAGTTCTCGAAGATCTATTGATCCTCTTCCTTCTCCCCGCTTGCGGGGAGAAGGTGGCCCGAAGGGCCGGATGAGGGGCGGCG